>JAFGBV010000123.1 GCA_016932955.1 Anaerolineales bacterium
ATTAGCCAGCATCACCATTACCGCCGCAAGCGATTTCGCCGTCGGCGAGTTTGGCATCGCCCAGGCTATGGCAACTGGCTCTAGCTGCGCCGCCGCCCCGATCGAGGTGATCGCCGCCGCCGACCTGGCAGTCGACAAGACCGGTCCCGCCACCGTCACCGCCGGTGACCTACTCACCTACACCATCACCGTCCATAACAACGGTCCCGCAGACGCCCTCAACGTCGTCCTCACCGATACCCTCCCCTACGGCGTCCTGCCCTTCAGCCCGCTCACCTACACCCTCGGCACCATCGCCGCCGGGGATGCCATCACCGTCGAGGTCGTCGCCCAGTCTGACCCCAATGCCTGTTACCAAGGCAAGGTCAACAACTACGTTGAGGTGTCCTCCGACACACCCGACCTCGACCCCACCAACAACAATGACGAGTGGGGTACCGTTATCCTCAGCCAGGCTGACCTGCTGATCGCGAAAGAAGCGCTGGCGGCAAGCGTGACGGCGGGCGAGGCGATTTCGTACACCCTCGCCGTCACCAACGCGGGACCGGGCTGTGCCACTGCCGTGGAGGTGCTCGACCTGGCGCCGCCGGGGACGCAGATTGTCGCCATCACGGCCGACAACCCGAGCTCGGACGGCGAGTTCTGCACGCTGGGCGGGGTATGTGAGCTGGGGACGCTGATGCCCGCAGGCACTGGCGTCAGCGCGCTCTCCCTGGCTAACAGCACCCCCGGCAGCGCGGATGGCTCGACGTTCGACCGCACCGTGACCGTGAGCCCCGGCGATCTGCCGGCCGGCTCAACCATCACCGACGTCGATATCGCCGTCGAGTTCGAAAAGATCGACGGTGAAGTCTGCGCCGCTGGGCATCAGGGCGGCCAGGCGTACAACAATGAGATCGTCTTTTACCTGACCAGCCCGAGCGGAACGCGTGTGGTGCTCGTGGATAACTATCTTAACTGGGGCGGGAGCGCGCTCGGCGATACGTACACAGACTTCGCAACGTACGGCGGTCACGTCACCGTGGCGTTTGACGACGCGGCGGCGACCATCGTAGGGGCCTCTCCGAACCCGGAATACCCGACAAGCGGCCACTTCCAGCCAGTGGAGGCGCTGTCGACGCTGAACGGCGAGAGCCCGTTCGGCACATGGACGCTGACGGTAGGCGATGCACAGGCTTTTGATGCCCTGTGTTTCTCCGGCTTTGACCTGACCATGACGGCGGAAGATACCGCCGCCAGCGCCCCGGCCACCATCAACCTGGTGCTGGCCGTCGACCCGGACTACTCCGAGGGCACGCTCGTGAACGAGGCGCAGGTGTCGGCCGACCAGGCAGATCCCGACGAGACGAATAACATCGCCTCTGTAACAACACCAGTTACGACATCAGCCGACCTATCCATTGCCAAGACAGTCATCAAGGATGAGATCTGCCTCGGGTCCTACGGCTTCTACGAGCTCGTTGCCACCAACGGCGGCCCCTCCGACGCCCAGAACGTGGTGGTGAGCGATACCCTCCCCGCCGACCTGATCTTCGGCGGCGGCAGCCCCGAGTGCTCGGAGGCGGCTGGCGTGGTCACCTGCAACGCCGGTACGCTGGCAGCGGGTGCCAGCGCCGATTTCCTCATCGCCTTCAACATCGATCCATCTGTGGTCGATGGCACGCCCATCACCAACACCGCTTCCGTGTCCAGCTCGACCCCCGACCCCGGCCCCTTGCCCAACTCCGATAGCGCCGCCTTCACCGCCGTGCAGTGCTTCCTGCCCGAAGCGGATATGAGCATCACCAAGTCCATGGCTCCTGATCCGCTGAACGCCGGCGAAACCATTGCGGTGACCCTGACCGTGACCAACAACGGGCTGCACGCCGCCGAGAACGTCACCGTGCAAGACCTCTTCTTCTTTGCCGAGCAGGTCGATGCCTTCAACCTGCCCCCCGGATGGTTCTGCGATGGCGGCGTGACCTGCATTCGCTCCAACCCCATGCCCGCAGGCGCAGTCGAAACCCTCTCCTTCTCAATCCATATCGCCCCAGACCGCTCGCCGGGCCTCTATGACAACCAGGCTTACGTCACTGCCGATAACCCCGACTCCGACCTGGCGGACAACCTGGATGCATACAGCTACCAGGTGAACACCGACGCCAGCCTCACCATCGCTAAGGTGGGCATGCCCGATCCGGTGATCGCCGGCGGAACCCTGCTCTACCAGCTCACGATCACCAACACCGGGCCTTCCGTCGCCTGGGATGTCGTCGTCACCGACACCCTCCCCGCTGGCGCCACCTTCGCCCAGGCCTCCCCCGGCTGCTCCGAAGCGGCTGGTGTGGTCACATGCCAGCTCGGTGACCTGGGGGTGGACGCCCCGCAGTCCGTTTTCATCGCCGTCATCGTCGACGATGCCTTGCCCGATGGCACCCTGCTCACCAACCAGGCCTGCGTGACGGGCACATCCAACACCACCGACAACACCCCCATCTGCGCCAGCGATGATACCATGGTCAACCAGTCCCCGCTCAACCCCACTGACCTCGCTCTGTCCATGACCTTACTAGAGACCGACCCAGTGGGTCCAATCTACAATGGCGTGCCGGGGGCTGATGGTTATACTGTCGCCGGCGGTTACCTCGAAACCCAGATCGTCGTAGAGAACACGGGGGCGGCGCCTGCCACCGACGTTGTGTTGTTCAGCCAGTTGCCCTACCGCTTCACCTTCGTTGAAGCCGAGTTCGACTACAATTACGACCCTGCCGGGCCATTCCTCTGCACGCAGGAAAGCTGCGCCCTGGGGAGCATCCCCGCGGGCGAGGCCGTGACGATCACAATGAGCATCCTGGTCGAGAGCAATGCCCCGCTCTCACTCCAGTCGTGGCACTATTTCCACAACCATGTGCTGATCCAGGCAGCTAACCCGGATCCGAACACGCTGAACAACTGGGATCAGGTCGGCGTCACCGTGGAGCCATTAGTGGATATGGAGATTTCCAAGATCACCACCCTCGACTCCGTCGTACCCGGCGAGAACGTGACGTACGAGATCTCTGCTTTCAACTATGGCCCCTCCGACCTGAGCTGGAGCTGGAGCCAGTGGCAGTTCGGTAACTATGATGAGTTACATATCTGGGATCGCCTGCCGGTGGAAGTTGACCCCGCAACCGTGCTGATCGAGATGGGCGGCTACTACACCGGCTACTACTGCGGCGTTGTCAGCGGGTTTGTGTCCTGCATGTTTGACCTGCCCGCCTACCACGCCGCTGTCCTCCGCATCACCGGTCAGGTGCGGCCTGATGTAACTGAATCCTTCACCAACACCGCCTACGCCGAGGATTACTATGGTACCTTCATCATCTCGGACACTGCTGTGGTGACGGTGACACCCCAGGCCGATCTGGTGCTCGATAAGTCAGCTCCTGCCAATGGGAACGCCGGCGAGTTGCTGGGGTATACGCTCTCCGTCCAGAACAACGGCCCATCTCATGCCCGGGGCGTGGTCATCACGGATACCCTGCCGGCAGGCGCCACGTTTTTGTATGGCGACTCATCCTGCGTTGATACAGGCGGCGTTGTCGCCTGCACCATCGGTACCCTACCCGATGGAGCATCGGCAACTCGCTATTTCACCGTTACCCTTGCCAGTGATCTGGAATCGGGCATCAGCCTGGAGAATATCGCCTTTGTCGCTGCCGATACGCCTGACCCCGATCTCACCAATAACACGGATGATGCTGATACCACCATCTTGGGTCGCGCGGACTTGGCGCTGGATAAGACCGGTCCTACAACCATCGTCGCTGGTGAGCCGATCACCTACACCCTGCTGGTAAACAATGCCGGGCCCTCCACAGCACAGGCGGTAATCTTGCAGGATAGCCTGCCCTCCGGCGTGTCCTTCACCTCCGCCGAGGTATCCAGCAGCAGCGGTGGATCGCTGCTCTGCGCCAGCCCCATCTGCGATCTGGGTGATGTTGCCGTCGGCGAGGTGCTCACGGTCACCCTGGTTGGTGCGGTCGATCCGAGCCTCCTACCCGGTACCATCCTGACCAATACGGCCTCTCTCACCAGCAGCACGCTGGATGATGACCCCGTTGATAATACCGCCCAGGCAGAAACCCTGGTGGAGACAGCAGCCGACCTGGCAATCGACAAGGTAGATCTTTCCGATCCAGTCGAGCCCACCGAAGGCTTCCTCTACCAGATCAACATTGCCAACCCGGGTCCATCCGATGCGCAAGACGTAGTCGTGGTTGATACCTTGGGCGACGGCCTCACCTTCTCCGCCGCCAGCCCTGGCTGCTCCGGCCTGGCTGGCAGCCCGACGGTCACTTGCACCTTGAGCACCCTCGGAGCAGGCGAGGAAACCTTCTTCCTCCTCGCTGTGCGCGCCGGTGATGTGCCCAGCGGCACCGTGCTGGTCAACACCGCCACCATCACCAGCACCACCATCGATTGGCTGCCCGAGAACAACAGCGATATCGAATACACCACCGTCAAGCAGCTCCCCGGCCCCAGCGCCGACCTGGCGATCACCAAAACGGCATCACCTACCACCGTCACCGCCGGCGACCTGGTGACCTACACCCTCACCGTGACCAATGCCGGACCGCAGGAGGCTACCGGTGTGCAGTTGCTCGAGTTGATCCCCCTGCATACAGAGATGGTATCCATCTCAGCCGACAACCCCGATTTCGCCTACCCCTTCTGCACCCTGAGCGGAATATGCTACCTGGGCACAATACAACCCTTCAGCACAACGGTAACGGTTGTAGCAGTCCTGCGGGTAGATCCAGATTGTATGGAGCCGAGCCTGACCAATACTGCCACTGTGTTCGCCGACCAGGCCGATCATCATCCTGAGAACAACCTGGCCTCGGCAGTGGTTGGAGTTGGCCCATGGTTCACTGCTGATCTGGCCTTGGAGAAAGCCGCTACAGCCACCGTCATCCCAGGAGGCATGATCACCTACACGCTGACCGTCTGGAATCTTGGTCCGCAAACTGCTGCCAACCTCGTATTGACCGACACACTCCCCGCAGATGTGACTCTCTCTTGGGTTGACCCGGCTTGCACCCAGGCAGGGCAGGCTGTCATCTGCACTGCGCCATCCTTAGACTCGGGTCAGACGATCACCTTCAGCCTGGCAGCGACCGCTAATCCCGGCTTGGAGGCAGGCACCAGCGTGGAGAACCTTGCCCTGGTCACCTCAGATGCATACGACCCGAACCCGGCCAACAACATCGACACCGCCGATACCAGCATCGCTGGTTGGACTGACCTGGTTCTGGTTAGCATGACTGGCCCTGAACGGGTTACCCCTGGAGGCCTGGTGACCTATACCATTGTCGTTTTCAACAATGGGCCGGATATCGCCCGCGCGGTAGAGGTCAGGGATGACTTCCCGCCTGACTTCACCCAACTGGCAATCTCCGTCCAGCGCAGCGGCGGCCTATCCATCCCCTGTGGCGGGGCAGTATGCCTGGTGGGTGATATGGCAGTGGGTGAAACAGTCACCGTCACCGTCGTCGGTCAGGCCGGGATCGCAATACCTCCCAGCCCGTGGGTGACCAACCAGGCAACCGTCTACTCTGGCACACCCGAATACGACCTGGATAACAACACCGCTTCGCTCCCGTTGTGGATCGGCTATCGACTCTACATGCCCCTCATTCCCACTTCCCGCCCCAACGGGCCTTAGCAGTATATAGAACATGATACACGGCGGGGCACCCCGCCGTGTATCATGTTCGGGACGACAATAACTTCTGAGTACGCCTCGATGGATCACCAGAAAGATACAGTGGCTCCCATGAGCACTATCGTTCCCCCAGAGCAGGATTTATTGGCCTTGCGCGCCGAACTCCTCGAGCGGGTCAACAAGGGAGATTTCCCCTCCATCTCCATCGGCGTGATCAAAGCAGGAGCTGTCATTTGGGAAGAATCGATCGGATGGGCTGACAAAGAACTTCAACGAATTGCGACTCCTCGAACTCCCTACGGCATCGCCTCGCTCGGCAAATCGCTCACAGCAACCGCCCTGATGCTCCTCGTTCAGCAAGGGAAAGTCGATCTCAACGCTCCCATATCACAGTACCTCGGTGATTCTGCACTGACCGTTCTTGCAGGCACCCCAGACCAGGTTACGCTGCGGCGCATCCTCAACATGACAGCCGGTATTCCCCACGGCCTCATGAGCTTCTTCAACGAAGCAGATATGTTAGAGTATCCCCTGGATCGTCTCCTGCAAAACCGCGGGATGGTCGTGTTCCCGCCCGGAGAGGTCTACCATTATTCCAATTTTTCATATATGATCCTCGAAAAAGTGATTGAGAATATCTCCGGCAAGAGCTTCGCAGATTGTTTGGCCTCGAGTGTTTTTACGCCACTGGCAATGGCTGACAGCTTCGTTGGGCTTCGCCAGCAGCCCGGCCATACAAAGATGGCGGTGCAATATGGCGGGGATGGATCTCGACTGCTTGCGAGCTATCTGCTCCCTCAAAACTCCCTTGCCATGTATTCTAGCGTAGATGACCTGCTCCGCTTTGCGGAAGTTCACCTGGGAACACGGCCTCTTTCCAGACAAGATCGCCTAAGTGAACAGGTGCTCGAGCAGATGCACCGCAACCGGGGAGAACCGGATCACGCCCTCCTTGGTTTGGGATTGGCAAGCATCGATCTGAATGAGAAAGGATTCTGGTTGCTCACCAATGGGCGGGCGGGAGGGATGCAAGCCACCCTCTCGATGCTCCCCTCCGAGGGCGTCGCTGTGGCGTGTCTCATTAACGCGACAGGGCAAGACGCCGACGACCTGGCATTTCGCATCAGCGAGGCACTGGTACCCGGGTTTCTTGAAGATGCAATGCGAGTCATCAGCGAGCACGAGACCTGGGGTGATCAACCGTATCATCCAACCCCTGAGCTCCTGGGTGAGTGGAGGGGTTTTATCTCGTCTTCTAGTGAACAGACCCCCATCCGGCTCCTCTTTCAGCCAGATGGCAATGTGTATGTGACGATTGGAGATCAAACCCAAGCCAGCCTCAGCGATATTGGCGTTCGCGAAGGGTTGTTTGATGGTCGCTTCACTGCTGATCTCCCGATGGAGGAGGCCGCCGGACACCCCCACCCGGTCACAATCTCCCTCCGCTTGAAGGGAATGCAGCTCTCCGGAATCATTACATCAGAGATCACCAACCCGAAAGGGAGGTTCTTACTTGGGGCCTTTGCCCGTCTTTCGAAATTCGAGTGATTCCCGCTAGAATAAAATTCGAGCAGAGAGGAATGATTTCGACTCATGAATCCCCATACCTGTTCAACGTTCATGCTTTCCGCAGCCGGTCAACTGCTGATCGGGCATAATCTAGATGACTATGTACCGACTCCCGGGCTGGTGTTCATCAACAAACGCGGGACTTCCAAGCACAATATCAGTTGGGACGACCTGAGATTTAAGAAAATGAAATCTCACCCCCGCATCCAATGGGTATCCCGGTTCGCCTCAATCACCTGCAACGCCTTTGGCAAAGAATTTCCTGATGGCGGATTGAACGAGGCCGGGTTATACGTGGGTGAAATGACATTGCTGGGCAGCATCTACCCTGCAGCGGAAAAACAACCAAAGTTCTACCATCACCAATGGATCCAATACCTGCTGGACAATTTCGAAACGGTTGAGCAGGTTCTCGCCGATCTTGGAAAAGTCGCCATCGAAGGCCACTGCCAGTGGCACTTTTTCGTTGCCGATGCGGGTGGGCAGGCTGCCACGATCGAGTTCCTCAAGGGCAATACCGTTGTCCACACCGATTCCAACATGCCGGTCAAAGCGTTGTGCAATGCAGCCTACGACAAGGAACTGATCGCCCTGCAGGATCACGAAGGCTTCGGCGGGAATAAGCCGCTTGATTTCAGCGACAAATCTGGCCCTTTGCGCTTTGCCCAGGCAGCCTCTATGCTCCTGCAATTTCAGCAACAGCCACCCCAGGCCCCCACTGTGGAGGATGCCTTTCGAATCCTGCAACAGCTAGATTGTGGCAACAACAAATGGCAGCTCGTCTTCGATGTTCCTCAAAGACGGTTGTATTATCGCACCTCGCTTGCCCAGAGCATCAAGTCAGCTTGCCTGACGTCGTTTGATCTTTCGGGTAACACACCGGCGATGATGCTGGATATCAACACTGGTGGTGAGGGAGATACCTCCGCCGGCTTTCGACCCTTCGACGAAACGCTCAATTGCCGCTTCATCAAACAAATGTGGGATGGCGTCAACATGGGCTTTGCACTCAATACCCTCTTTAAGCCGTTGCTGGTCAAACGGCTGAGCGATTACCCCAAAACATTTGCAACGTGGCAGTAGAATCCCCAAAACCTTACTCAATGAATGTTACGGTATTCTCTCTTCTCGGTTGGCGCTCGCCCAAAACCTCATTCCCATAGCCCAATGCCAGGGCATAGAACGGGGTGTAACCCTTGGGAATCTTCAGCTCATCCAAAAGGAACGCTCCTTCGGGTGTCAACATCGCAACTTTGAAAGACCCAAGATAACAACTGCTTATTCCCAGGGATTGGGCAGCAATCGCCATGTTCTCGACCGCATTGGCGCAATCTGCCGCCGCATAAACAGCGGCGTTATCCCCCGAAACGATGATCGCCATCGGCGCGCCTCTGAAACTGTCATACTTGGGATCTTGCGCCCTGAGGCGCCGCTCCTCATCAGGAGATAGCAGCATCACCTTTTTATTCTCCCCCGATATCCGGTCCAGGATGCCCCGGTTTGTAACCACCGTGAAGTGCCAGGGTTGGCAGTTCATCCCTGAGGGCGCGTATCGGCCGCATTCAAGGAGGATGGAGATTTTTTCTTTCTCCACTGGAGTAGATTCATAACTACGCACGCTTCTCCGGGCTAAGATGTTCTTGATCGTCTCATTCATCGCGGATCCCTTCCAAAGATAATCATAACGTGATGGATTATAATCCACATCAGAAGGCACCCCAGCCAATTCATGCGGATCCTTACAACGAATTCCACCCAGCAAAGGCGGCTCCCATGAGCATTCGTTACCAATGCAAAATTCCCAACCCTCAAGAGCTCTACCTCCGCAACCCCGCCCCCGAGATCGTCACCTGGCAAAGGCGTGAAGCGCTGCGCTTGAGCAGTAAGGGCGCATGCCTGGCGCTGCATGATTCCAACACCTGGCATTTTTATCAATGATAAGCCGAGATTTGGGGAAACAATGCGCGTTTCACAAAAGGCCATCACAATTCTGGCGAGTTTGATCCTTCTGGGGCTCGCCACTGGCTACAACTACGGGGAATCCACTCCCCTTGCCATCTCGCCAGAGCCGTGCGAGTTAGCCGTCCTGGCGAATACCTCAGATCCCTACTATCCATTGGCAGAAGAAATCGCCCGGGTCGAAAACGCTCCCCTCGCCCACAACATCCAGGAGGCTATGGATTGCCAGCCGGTTTTCTTGCTATGGGTTGTGTCGCCAGGTTTTCTCTCCGACGCGGTCATGATTGAGTATAGCCTGGCAATGAAGGATAGTCCACTCGTCATCTCCTCAGGCATTATCACTGCCTCTACGATGGAGGGGGCGCGCGAACTGTGGCAGCGGCATGCACAGGTTCAAGCCATGAAATTTGTTGCAGTCAATGCGCCCAACCCCGCCGCTCATCTGGATACAGGGCAGATCATCGAGCTGACCCAAGGCTTATCCTCCATATCGCCCCTGACCAGATCCAATTTTATGGATGTTATCCAAACAGCCGATTACCTTACCTTCACCGGGCATGGTGGAAGCAACTATTTGAGATTGGATGAATACACAGTCATTAACTCGGGCGATGTGCCCAAGCTGAATAAAATTGTGATCGGCACAGGAAGCTGCCAGACGGTTCGCCCGTGGAGAACGAACTCAATTGCTCTCAGGTTTATCGATCAGGGCGCAGCCGCCTATGCTGGCTTTGTCTACAGCCCTAACGAAGGTTATCTCATCGGCGAATTCGATGGTTTGCCTTTTCGTTATACCTGGTCCGAATTCCCCATTGGTCACGTGATCCAGGCGCAGAGTCGCGGTACGCTCCAGGGGTTTGCCCAAATTCCTCACCTGTTCCTCCTGGGCGACCCGCGTATTGCATTGCAGTCAAATCCACCCTATCGATTGGTGACCGATAGCCTGGAAGATAAGCAGCGCACGCTGGTCTTCGAGAATGTGCCTGCCGGTGTAATCCCGATCTACATCGCAGGCGGAGCAGCCTATCATTTCGTCGAGGCATCAGGCATTACCGCAGCCGCAGAGCAGGATCCCTTCTACAACAGCCGCCTGCAAATGGTCAACATCCTGGATGACAAATTCATTTTACTGGTTCATACAGGTGGCGATCTCACCCTGCGGCTACGCCTGAAAACTCCCTGGTATTGGTTCATCGGAGACATCTTGCTTGATTCGCTTGATCACACCTACGTGTTCAGCCAGCAATCTGGCGGAGATGTATTTGCGATTGGTTTTGCCGCAATCCCATTGACATGGGCTGGATGGCAGATCATTAAAAAGCGCATCAGTTGGCAAAAGTTACGTGTTGCGATGATCCTGGGAGCCAGCGTAGCGACCATCCAAACGATCTACGTTCTGGTTCGGCTGGATGAAGTCACCATTACCTCGAAAATTGTTATTATCAGCCCTCTCAGCATCCTGGCATCCTTGATCCTGACAATATGTGGGATATTGATCTTTTTCCAGGCACGTTCCGGGCTTGGCAGAGTCATCGCCGTAGGCGTGATGACCTTCATCAGTTGGGCTACGGCTGTTGGCTTGTGGATAGCGCTTGCGTTGATCAACCAGTTTAGCCTGTTGTCCGACTTTGGCACAGCGCTCTACAATTATTCCCCCAGCTTATTAGCCTTAGGCTCCTTTGTTCTCACCCTGATCCTCTCTGGCCTGGTGCTGATGTTTCTCGGCAAGTTTTCATCCCTGCTGGCTATCAAGCCACAATCAAGAATTGCGGAGGATTCTCAGGCACGATCAATAGGAGATAAGTAAAAATTAACATTAATATTCCTACCATTGGCTCGCGAGGCTTAAGCTGATCGAGGAGATGGCATGAGCATCCCCATCCTGCAAGGGGTCAGTCCGCTTTCGGTGCTTGCTTTCGCCTTCCCGGAGTATATCTCTGGTGCGTTATAATCGGAGCAGCCGCTCTCTCCCACAAGTGCCGACAATAACGATAACAATTAGGTTAACACAACTGCAAATCAGGGGATAAACAATGGACCACACCGACTTCATACCCCAACTACCACTCTTTGCCAACCTTACCGCGCAGGCAGCTCAGGCGCTCTCCGCGATCATGGAAGAAAAAAAACTGCCATCCGGGGCTGTGCTGTTTCGCCAGGGCGATCCGGGAAATGGCTTCTACATCGTCATCTCCGGGAAGCTTTCTGCTTCCCAGCACATGCCGGATGGCACCGATGCCTTGCTCAGTCCGCTAGGTTCGGGAGAATGCGCTGGCGAGCTATCCCTGCTCACCGGTCAGCCGTACCATCTCACGCTTGTTGCCAGCGAAGATACCCGCTTGCTCTTCCTGCCCAAATCCACCATTGACCGCCTGGCTGAAGAACAGCCAGCCATGTTTATTGAGTTAACCGATGCCTTGTTGCCGCGCTTTCAAGAAGCCCAGGTCAATCAGGCGCTCACCCGTCTGTTTGGACAATTGGATGAAAGCGTGATGCGCGACCTGCAAAGCAGGTTAGAATGGCGCCACCTCGACTGCGGAGAGATTCTCTGCCGCCAGGGAGAGCCAGGGAATGAGATGTATATCGTGATCCAGGGTCGTTTGCGCTTTGAGGTAGAAATTAACGGCATCACTCGCGACCTGGGCGAGGTCGGGGCCGGCGAGAGCATCGGCGAATTTTCCCTGCTCACCGAAAGCGGATCCCCAGAGAGCATCCGCAGCGCCACCGTGTACGCCACCCGCCTGACAGATGTAGTTGTCATCTCCCGGTCCATCTTCGAGAACATGCTCTGCCAATCTCCCCAAGCCCTGCTGAAGCTCACCCGCCAGATCATCCGGCGCGAGCTGCGTATCTCTCGATCAGCTCCTATAAGCATCAGCGCTCAAGTAATCGCCGTGGTTCCTCTTCAACCAGGCCCGCTGAACGAGGAGTTCACCCGGCAGTTAGCAGATTCCTTTGGCATCCTGGGCTCTACACTACTGTTGGATCCCCACCGCTTTGAGCAGCTCTATGGCAAGCCCAATATAGCCCAAACTCCCCTCGACCATCCTGCCAGTCTCTTAATCAGCACCTGGCTGGATGAGCGCGAGCGCCAGCATCACTTTGCCGTCTATGATACGCAGCCTGTATTGGATGAGATGGGGAGCTTTTCACCCTGGGCGCAGCGCTGCATCGAAGATGCAGATATCATTCTCCTGGTCGGTGAGGCCAGTGTTGACCCAGCCCTCACTGCGGTGGAATCCGCCCTCGCCTCCGCCCAAACCCGCGCCCGCCTGGAGTTGGTGCTGCTCCACCCAACTGGATGCCCTGCGCCTTCTGGCACCGCTGCCTGGCTGGCGCCCCGCCGTTCCGCTTACTATCCCCTTCATACCCACCACCATGTTCGCCTGGGCAACCTGGCTGACTATCGCCGCCTGTCCCGCCGCCTGAGTGGACGCCCGGTCGGGTTGGCGCTCAGTGGTGGGGGAGCGCGCGGCTGGGCCCATATCGGCGTGATGAAAGCGATGGAAGAGGCTAATCTCGAAGTCGATTGGGTAGGGGGCGCCAGCATGGGAGCAATCATTGCCGCCGGCATTGCCCTCGATTGGCCCGTTGAGAGGCTACGCGAGCTGGCTGCCAGTTTCTCAGACCCCAAAAAACTGCTCGATTACACCCTGCCCTATTCTTCGATCACCGCCACCCGCCGCATCACTTCCTTATTGCAAGAGTTATGTGGGAATACCCAGATCGAAGATACCTGGCGGCCTTATTTCTGTATTTCTGCCAACCTGACACGCGGCGAAGAACAGTTGCATGACAGTGGCACTTTGTGGAAAGCCATGCGCGCCAGTATGGCTTTCCCAGCCGTATTCGCCCCCATCCTGGATCAAGGCTGTGTCCTGATCGATGGCGGCGCAGCGAACAACCTGCCCATTGACCGCTTACGCGAACTCTGCCCCACCGGCACGGTCGTCGGAGTGGATCTGATCACCAGCAGCCCCACGGTCGGGCCGTACTCCTTCGGTCCTAGCTTATCGGGTTGGCAGGCTCTTTGGGCAAGGCTGAGTCCATTCTCCCGCCGGGTGCGCGCGCCCAACCTGCTTGACATCGTGGCTGGCATCGTCTACAGCAACAATCGCTACCGGCTAAACGAAGTATTGCACTGCGCCGACCTGCTCATCCGCGTGCCGGTTGAAGCCTACGGCTTGCTAGAATTCGACAAATATTCCCAGATCATCGAGCTGGGATATCAATCCGCCAAAGAGCAGTTGCAGGGTTTCAAGCGCTGAGGCTTCATTTTCAGCCCATCTTGACCAACAAAGCAGATGTATAATAGCCTTCGCAAGACAGCAGAGAGCTATTCTTGCCCATTCTGAAATGCCAGAATGATCTCACAGTTTAAAAGGATTTGACCAATGGAACAAAAGTCTTCAGCAGGAACCAAGAGGCTGATATCCGCGATCAGGATCTCCCTGTTGATTGCCTTCCTGTTCAGCGCCTGTTCAGGTACCGCAACAGTCGAGCAACCAACCAGCCCCACAGTGTCGCAAGATGTGTTTACCCCAACAGTGAATATCGAGGTTCCTCCCTCCCCCACCGTCCAGGCAAGCCCGACCATAGAACCCACCGTAGAACCGACTGTAGAAAACACCGCCACCCCCATCCCTCCAACCCCCACGATCACCCCGACCGAAGGGCCGACGATTGGCTCCACGCGGGTCAGCGAGATTGATCAAATGGTTCAGGTGTATGTTCCCGCCGGTGAATTCCTGATGGGCTCGGATGACCCCGAAGCCAAGAGAACCATCGAGGGCGGGCGGGCCTACCCGGAAATCCCCCAGCACACCGTGTACCTGGATAGTTATTGGATTGACAAATTTGAGGTCACCACCAGCCAATATGCCCTCTGTGTGGCGGCTGGCATCTGCCGGGCGCCCTGGGAAACCAGCTCCTATACCTATGCTAACTATTATGGCAATCCTGAATACGCCAATTATCCCGTCATCTGGGTGAACTGGTACATGGCGCGGGATTACTGCACCTGGGTTGGCAGAAGGCTGCCGACCGAGGCCGAATGGGAAAAAGCCGCCCGCGGCACAGATGGCGCTATGTATCCCTGGGGCAACGATGAGCTCAGCGGCGAGCGGGCAAATTTCTGCGATATCAACTGCACGCGCAGCATCGCCAATGACCGCTACGATGACGGCTACCCGGATGTGGCTCCGGTAGGAAGCTACCCCGCTGGCGCCAGCCCCTATGGGGCGATGGATATGTCGGGCAATGTGTGGGAATGGGTCAGTTCCCTGATCATGCCCTACCCGTATGATGCCAATGATGGGCGCGAAGACCCCGACTCTACAGCCGAGCGGGCCTGGCGCGGCGGCCCCTGGAGCAATGGCTACTGGTGGATGCGCTCATCCGTTCGCTATCGCTCCGTTTCCAACTACTGGTGGTACGTACTGGGCTTCCGCTGCGCTTCTTCTGAATAAATATAATATTCGAAGATGCGCATCTACTTCGCCCGCCACGGACACAGCCACGCCAATCTCTTACGAAAAATCTCTAACCGCGGCCTCTGCCATGGATTAACTCCTGCCGGGCGTGAGCAGGCAGTGAAACTGGCGCAGCGCCTCCAGCACTTTCCCATCATCCAGATCTATTCCAGCCCCGTGCTGCGCGCCATTGAGACCAGCATCATCTTAGCCAACCAGTTGCAGGTAGAATATGAGATCACCGATGCCCTGCGAGAATTCGATTGCGGTATTCTCGAAGGGCGCTCAGACGAAGAAGCCTGGCGAGGCTGGCAGGAGATATCCGATGCCTGGCTGGTGCACAAATGTTGGGATCAGCGCATCGAGGGAGGAGAATCCTACAACGATCTGCGAGAACGTTTTGTGCCCTTTATTGAGTGCCTGGTGAATAGATTTGGCGGTACTCAGGCAGAAGTAGTGAGCGTATCCCACGGCGGCTTGTACCGCATGATGCTGCCCCTGGTGCTCAAGGACCTGGATGCTGACCGGGTTTTCCATCAGGGTTTTGGATACACAGCCTGCCTTGTGGCAGAATCGCACCCGCAAGGCCTGTTCTTTACGCAGTTACTTGAAGGTAACAATCCCCGATGAACAAGCACCAAAACCTTCTCCTTGCCAATTGGATTGCCCGGATCGCCGTGGGGGCTGTGTTCGCCATGAATGTGTCTTGTGCCCTGGCGTTTATCCTCCAGCCCGAAGCGTATGCCGCCGGGTTCGAGCTCTCAGGCATCCCCGGCAAGATGCTGGTCAGAGGGTTTGGTATCCTCTTCCTGATGTGGAATGCCACCTACCCGCCCGTTCTGTTACGGCCCTCCGCCCAGCCAACACTATTCGCCACCATCCTGGCACAGCAGGCAATTGGCATCCTTGGCGAAACCTGGATACTGCTTAAGCTGCCCCCGGGCCATCCGGCTTTGTATGCCACGGGCTTGCGCTTTACCCTGTTTGACAGCCTCGGCTTGCTGCTGATGGGTGCTGCCTTCGTGCTCCTGCAGATTACCGTGCGCCGCGCTCGCCTCCCCTCTGTGATCTGATTCTGTTTGCCCTGATTGGCCTTTTCGTTATACAATCTGTTAACTGATTCGCGGGAAGATCTCACCCATACCGATCAGA
>JAFGBV010000124.1 GCA_016932955.1 Anaerolineales bacterium
CGCCTACCCCCTCCCCTACCGCCGACCAGGCTTACATGGCTGTTATACACGGCCCCGATCCTGCAAGCATCACCAAGGCTGCTGTGGATGCGCTGGGGGGCATCGAGCGCTTTGTGAAATCGGGGGATGAGGTGATCCTCAAGCCCAATATTTGCGTCAACTACCATTCCTATGAGTATGCTGCCACCACAAACCCCACCGTCGTGGCAACATTGGTGACCCTCTGCCTGGGAGCAGGAGCCAGGCGCGTGCGCGTGATGGATGAACCTTTTGGCGGGTCGCCCGAATCAGCCTACGCCAGCTCTGGCATCCAGGATGCAGTCCAGGCTGCCGGCGGCGAGATGCACGTGATGATCCCGGCGAAATTCGATGCGTATGATATTCCGGAAGGCATAGATATCAATTCCTGGGAGATCTACTCGGATCTTATTGAGGCGGATGTGGTAATCAACATCCCCATTGCAAAGCACCATTCGCTCGCCGGGCTGACGCTGGGGGGCAAGAACCTGATGGGGGTGATCCGCCGCCGCAACGCCCTGCACCATAACCTGCACCAACGCATTGCAGACCTGACCAGCCTGATCCGCCCCAACCTCACCGTGATCGATGCCGTGCGCATCCTCGCCGACCACGGTCCAAGCGGCGGCAGCCTGGATGATGTAAAGATCATGGATACTGTTATCGCCAGCCACGATATTGTCTGCGCTGATGCCTATGCCGCCACACTCTTCGGCGTGCGCGGCGCGGATATCGGCTACATCCAGGCCTCAGCCGATATGGGCCTGGGTGTAATCGATTGGCAGAGCCAGAAAGTAGAAGAGATCAACCTGTAAGAACCCTCTAGTTGACGATTACCCAATGACCTGGAAACATGCCCGCCGCCTACGGCAGATCACCCAGCTTCTCTCGTTCCTACTATACGTTTACCTGATGTTCTCGGTGGTGGAGCGCCGCATTGCCCCACCGCTGGCTGATATTTTCTTCCGCCTGGATCCACTCTCCGCCGCAGGCGCGATGCTCGCTGGGAGGGAGTGGATCCCGCGCCTGGGATTAACCCTGATCACGATCCTGGTCACAATTCTGATCGGGCGCGTCTGGTGCGGATGGATATGCCCGTTGGGCACGCTGCTGGAATGGTTGCCCATGCGAGGGCGCCGGCGCCGGGCGCCAGAGCCTCCCCAATCGCTGCGCAAGGTGAAGTATTTTCTGCTCATTGCCACGCTGGCAGGGGCTGTTTTGGGTAACCTTTCCCTGCTGGTATTCGACCCGATTGCCATCTTCACCCGCACGTTCACCACGGTAATCTTACCGGGCATTTTCTACAGCATCAATGCGGCTGAGGCTGCCCTGTACCGTATCGATCTGCTGGAGCCCGCCCTGGATTGGTTCGAAAGCTGGGCGCGCGGCCCGGTCATCCCTTCAAATCAGCCCATTTTCCAACAGAACATCCTGCTGGCTTTGCTCTTTGGCATCATCCTCTCCCTGAACCTGTTTGCCCACCGCTTTTGGTGCCGCTATCTCTGTCCCCTGGGAGCGCTGCTGGGGCTGCTCTCACGAATTGCCCTATTTCGCCCGCGAATTGGGAGCGCCTGCACCCAGTGCTCACGCTGCGCACAGGTCTGCCGCCCCGCCGCCATCGAAACCCGCCGCGAAGGCTTCCGCATCATGCCCTCGGAGTGCACGGTGTGCCTGGATTGCCTGGCGAACTGCAAACCGGCAGACATCCACTTCCGGGCTACGGCAGAAAAACCCGTGCGAGAAGAATATGACCTCTCGCGCCGCCAGGCGCTGGTAGCCATCGCTGGCGGGGCTGGCGCGGCGATCCTGTTCGCCACCGATCTCCAGCACACAAAGCCCAGTCCCTGGCGCATCAGGCCGCCTGGCGCCAGCGACGAAGATGCCTTCCTCTCCGCCTGCCTGCGCTGCTCGCAGTGCATGAAGATCTGCCCCACCACAGCGCTGCAACCCGCACTTGGCGAAGCCGGGCTGATAGGGCTATGGACGCCCATTCTCATTCCACGCAACGGCTACTGCGACTACGGCTGCAATGCATGCGGTCAAGTATGCCCATCCGGCGCTATTCCCTTACAATCCTTAGAAGACAAGCGTCAATCTGTAATTGGCAAAGCCAGCATCGACCGTGATCGCTGCCTGCCCTGGGCCAGCAACCAGGCCTGTATCGTCTGCGAGGAGATGTGCCCTATCCCAGAGAAAGCCATCCGCCTGGAAGAAGTGCAGGTCAGCGGGCCAGATGGGCAACCGGTGATGCTGCAGCGCCCATTTGTGGTGCGCGACCTATGCATTGGCTGTGGGATCTGTGAATATAAATGCCCCCTGCAAGGCGATGCTGCCATCCGCGTGCATGCGCAATCATCGTTGGCCTCCAGTGAGATGTGATTCGCCACGCCACGCCGAGGGCTCAGAATAGGCCGATTAACTCAAACACGAAATATCGAAATGATGTAGAATATTCACATCGGTACCACCAAACCAGGGGTTCCCTTTGGGCGCGGGTAGCAACCGGCACACAACTTGCACCGATCTGGTAGACAAAGGGAGACCATATAAAGGAGCAAACCATGAACAAAACGTTCTTGCGAGTGATCGCTTTGTTGCTGGCCTTCAGCCTGGCGCTGAGCGCTTGTACGCTGCCTTTCCCAGGCGGCGCGCCAGAAACGCCCGAAGCCACCACTGAGAGCCAGGCTGAAGAGCCCAGATTTGAGCCCACCGCTACCAAACTGCCCACCTCGGCTGGCGGATCTGCTGGCGAGCAGCCCACCGCCACCCCGCTGACCCCGGCTGCAACAGCCACCAGCCGCCCAGTCGAGCCTACCGCGACCCCCTTGCCTCAGATCACAGCTCCTCAGGCTGTGCGCATCCAGTTCAAGCCAGGCGCCACGGAGGGAACAGTGGAAGGTGAGCTGAGCGCGGGACAGACCCTCTTCTACGTGCTTGGAGCGGAAGAAGGACAGACCATGAATGTAGAAGCATGGTCTCCAAATGACGACGTGTACCTGGGCATCAGCGGTGCCAGCACCGGAAAAGTGTTAGCCCTGGCCTCTGATAAATTAACCGAATGGTCAGGCATCCTGCCGGGCTCGCAAGATTACTACCTTAGCGTGACCGCGGGCGGCGGGCGCACCAGTTACTCGATCACGGTAGAGGTGCTGCCTACCAGCGGCGCCACGGCAATCCCGGCTTCGCGCTTTGATCCGTACGTCTCGTACGGCGAACCAGACTACCTGGATCCGATGGCTGGCGGGAACTTCACCGAATGGGCCAGCCCAGAAAGCGGTACCCTGCCAGATAACAGCTATATTCAATTGGCTTTCAAAGATTACAAGCTTTATGTGACTGGCAAACAACTAGGCTTCAGCACCTGGTGGTTCACCTGGCACAGCCTGGAAGATTTCTACTTAGAAACCACCTTTGATACCGAGGATTGCTCCGGCAAAGACGCTTACGGCATGATCATCCGCGGTCCCGAGCACAAGGCTGGCGTGTCCTATGGCTATGTAGTTGCCTTCTCCTGCGATGGCAGCTACTGGATCTTCCGCCTGGATGGGGCTGATCCCTGGGATGCCGAGGATCTGGTCGCATGGAGCAAGAGCGATTACATCAACTCTGGCTCTGACAAGCAAAATGTGATGGGCATCCAGGCCGAAGGGAATATCATCACGGTGTACGCCAATGGCTACCAGATTGCCCAGGTGACCGATGATGAATTTGGGCAAGGTCGCTTCGGCGTTTTTGTCAGCCCAGCGGTTACACAACCGTACACATACCGGGTGACAAAAATCGCTTACTGGGTATTAGGAGAAGAATAAAGCTAATTCTATCCACCAAGAAGTGCTGCCAGCAAGGCGATCCTTGCTGGCAGTTTTTTATTAGGAAATTTTATGCTAATTCTAAGTAAATCTACATTGTAGATTTGCGAAGATTCTGATAAATTGGGGTGTAATGCACATGATACCGGAGAAGATATGATCCTTAAACGACTCCAACTTGGCCTGATCCACCTGGCAGTAGCCATGACATTAGTCCCCATCAACAGCACGCTCAACCGGGTGATGATTAAGGAGCTGGCGATCTCAGCCACTTTGGTAGCAGCGCTGGCCTCCCTGCCTTATCTGATTTCCCCTATCCAGGTTACAATAGGCGCCTTTGCCGATCGCCACGCGATATTGGGGTTGCGGCGTACCCCATATATCTTACTGGGATTGCTGCTCTGTGTGGGTGGGGTAATCCTGTCACCCCAGGTAGCCTTTCTCATGGTGGAGAACTTTTGGGCAGGACTGACGATCGGCTTGCTCGCTTTTGGCGCGTGGGGTATGGGCTATAATCTCTCAGCGGTTTCCTACTTATCGCTCGCCGCGGAAATCTCCGGTGAGAAAGGCCGCTCGCGCACCATCGCTGTTATGTTCACCATGATGATCATCAGCATCATCCTCACCTCCATCGCCCTTAGTCGAATGGTCGATCCATATACGCCACAGGCGCTTGAGCGGGCATTCACCGTAATTGGGTTGGCCGCCCTGATCCTCGGCCTGCTGGGATTGGTGCGCCTGGAAAGCCGTTCTTTAAGTACTGACCAGGCTGCATCCGATAACTACACCTGGAAACAGATGTTGCACGTGGTGATGGAAAACCAGCAGGGAAAGATTTTCTTTATCTACTTAGTGATCCTGTTGGCAGCGATCCTCGGGCAGGATATTCTGTTAGAGCCATTCGCTGCGGAGGCTTTCTCGATGCCGGTGCAGGCCACAACACGCATCACATCCATCTGGGGCGCATGTTTTCTGGTCGCGATGCTGGCAGCCGGTGCGCTAGAAGGCAGGAAAGTATCGAAGCGCAGGCTTGCTCAGATCGGGGGGTGGGGTGCGCTGGTCGGTTTTTTGCTGATTGCAATCAGTGGGATCGTAGCTGCAACAGCAATCTTTTATATCGGCCTGGTGGCGCTGGGGGTTGGAACCGGGCTATCCACAGTCTCAAACCTATCCCTGATGCTGGATATGACCACTCCAGGCAATGTAGGACTGTACATCGGCGCATGGGGCATGGCCAATGCCATCTCACGGTTGCTTGGCTCGTTAGTTAGCGGAGCGGTACGCGATGGTTTGACCCAGGTGATACAGAATCCAGTTTTAGCATACGTTGTGGTGTTCGCCGGAATGGCGCTTTTGATGTTCAGCTCGCTGTGGATGCTCACGCGCATCGATGTAAGCACTTTCCAAAAGCAGGGTGCACATCATATCAGCGCGATCGAACGTGCAGCGCTTGTAGAATAAAAGGAGCAGTTATGGGCAATGAATGGCTCAGCCTCAGTGAGGCTGCTGAGATCATTGGCGTCCACCCCAGTACAGTACGGAGTTGGGCAGATCGAGGCCTCCTGCCAGTACAACGAACCCAGGGCAAACACCGCCGCTTCCACCGCGAAGATATCCAGACCTGGATTCGCTCCAAAAATAACCCGCAGGTGATCGAGGTAGGTTCGGTAATGCAAAATGCCGTTCGCAGCACACGCACGCAAATCGTCGGGGGGGCGCTGGAAAAGCAAAGCTGGTATAACAAGCTGGATGAGGAGGCGCGCAATCAATATCGCCTGAGCGGGCGCTCTCTGATGGTAGGATTGATGAATCACCTCTCCGCACCAGATGAAGAAGACCAAAGCATGAATGCTGAGGCTCGTTCCCTGGGTTATGAATATGCATCGCGCGGCCAGCGCTGTGGCCTGAGCAGCGCCGAGGCAGCACACGCCTTTCTCTTCTTCCGCAACAACCTGCTGGAATCGATACTAAATGGTTACGAGACTGCCGGCGTGCGCTCCCCGCGCGCCTGGGCAGAGATGTACCGAAAAGCCAATCACTTCACAGACCTGATCTTGATCACGCTGCTTGAGACTTACGAGAGCGGGACAAGAGCAGGACATTGAAGTCGCCCAGGAGAAAAACCGAAATATTGGGACGAGGCAAGCTGCTTTCTGCTATAATCACCCTGTATGAGCACTCAACCCATTGCCAATGTCTTTGCCTGCACCCAATGTGGTGGCGAACTACATCCGGATGAAGGCCAGATTTTTCTCACTTGCCCCTACTGCAATTCCACCGTTTACTTAGACAAACGCCAGGCCGTTTTCCACTGGTACCTGGCGCCTACGCTGGATGAAGCAAAAGCGCGCACTTCGTTGGCGCGTTGGATGGCTGGCAACCAGACCGTCAAGGATCTGGATAAGAAGGCGCGCCTTACCGGCAGTACTTTCCAGTACTTCCCAATCTGGTATTTCAAACGCCGCGAAAAAGCCGGGAAGGAAACCATCCTGCTGGAACCCGCAGCAGCCATCTCGGTCAGTGAGCTGCGCAACCTCAAATTACCCGCTGGCGACCTGCGAAAATTCAGCGCCAGCCTGGGCTCGCAAACGATTGAGCCAACCGTACCCCTCGATGCGGTCACGGGCTGGCTGGGGGAGCGTAGCATCCCCGCTGAAGAGCTGACAGAACGCGCCTTGGTGCACATTCCCCTGTATTCCTTTAAATATCAGTTTCAGGGCAAGGAATACACGGCCCTGGTTGAAGCAGGCACTGGGGGGGTATTTGCCAATATCTACCCTGCCAAGGCAGAGGCACCTTACCTGATGGCAGCAGGAATTACGGCAGCAGTTTATCTCTGCCTAGCCACCCTCCCGGTTGCAGGCGCTGCGGCGGGTTTTGACACCTACTTTCCGATCGGCATTGCTGTCTGCGTGGGACTGGGCATCCTCGCCGCGCCGCTGCTCTTTGCGCTGGCAGCCTGGGTAGCAGCCAAGATATGAGCGAACAAGAAGCAACACACGGTCTTTCCTGCCCGCGCTGCGGTGGGATGATCCCCATCCCGGAGGGACAGCGCATCGTGCAATGCCCCTACTGCGACCTGCGATCGATGGTCAAAGGCGAGCGCGGCATCCAGCGCTACCAAGTAGCCCGGCGAATCAATCGCGACCAGGCGCTGAGTGCTTTGCGGGGTTTTCTGAAAAGCCATGGGGCAATTGCTATGGATGCGGCGAACAAAGCTCTGCTCGCTGAGGCGATGGTGGTTTACCTGCCGTTTTGGTCGCACTGGACGCGCGCCCTGGGGTGGATACTCGGGCAAAAACGCGTCCGCTCCGGGAAGAATACTACCTATAAAGCCCGCGAAGTGAAAGTGGCGGTGGATCTCAATTGGAACGGGGCGGCATGTGATGTGGGCGAATTCGGCGTGGAGGCGATCCCACTCACCAATCAGTCCATGGATCCCTTCGACCCAGATGCCTTGCACGAAAGCGGTCTGGTTTTCGAGCCGACGAATTCCGAGAGCGATGCCCGTCAGTCTGCTGCGTCAGACTTTGACCAGCGCCTGCGCAAGCTCTCTAAACTGGATCGCATCTCACAGGTTTTTGTGCGTTTCATTAACCAACGGATGGGGCTGGTTTATTATCCTCTGTGGGTGGTACGCTATCTCTACCGCGGGCGCTCTTTCCAGGTGGCAGTTGATGGCTTCTCAGGCCAAGTGTTATATGGCAAAGCGCCTGGGAATACAATTTACCGGGCAGGAGTATTGGTAGGTGGGATGGCGCTGGGCGCATTCTTGGCAGTGGATGTCTCTTCGCTGGCGCTGTTCCTGATCAGCCAGGTGGATGAGGGTGATGCGATTGGGGTTCTTCTCATGGTCGCTGGCGGCGCATTCCTATTCGGCTTGGGATTGATGGGAGCCGCCTACCGGGCTTTCCGCTTTGGGGAGCAGTATGAATACCGTGCGGCAGGCAAGAAGGCATCTGCACCCTTATTCAAAACAGAAGATATCCTCTCTAAGTTCGAGGAGGTAGGCAAATGGCTGGACGAGTAGCGCTGCTGCCTCTGGTATGTTTGAAATGTGAGACGCCCTTGCCAGCCCAAGCAGATGAGGTAGCCTGGGTGTGCGGGCGCTGTGGGCAAGGGATGTTGCTGGACGAGGAGAAAGGGTTGATTACCTTGCAGGTGAATTATTCGGCCGAAATCCAACCCGGGCAGCGCGGAAAGCCATTTTGGGTAGTGCAGGGCGCCGCGGCAACACAACGAAGGGTGTACGGCTTGTCCAACCAAAGCACAGAAGCCGAACAGATGTGGAGCGGCGGGCGATCTTTTTTCATCCCGGCTTTTAACCTGCCGCTCGAATTGCTGGCCGAAATTGGCCCGCATATGCTGCTCCACCCCCCCTCCTTACGACCAGGACCAGCGGCGGCCTTTGAGCCAATTACATTGCACCCTAAGGATTTGCAAGCAGTGGCGGAATACATCGTTCTTACGATTGAGGCGAACCGCAAAGACCAATTACGCGAGCTCAACATCCGCCTTAATCTATCTGAGCCAGCCCTGTGGGTTCTTCCATAACACCGTTCTGGAGGATATGACCCCCAAAAATGAAGAAACACAGCCTCATCAAACTCGTTCTACTCCTTTTCAGCGCACTGGCGGCAAGCAGTTGCCTGGTCGATGAGGCGCTGTTAGAAACTGCGACGCCGGTTGCCCCTCCACTAACCGGATCACTGGATTGGGTTACGATCTACTTTACCAACCCAAACGACCCAGATGCGAGCGGCTTCCGGGGCGGACCAGATGACTCCCTGGCAGCAGCTATCCACAATGCTGAAGCCAGTGTGGATATGGCGGCATACGATCTCAACCTGTGGAGCCTGCGCGACGCGCTGGTCGCTGCGCACCGCAACGGCGTGACCGTGCGCGTGGTGACCGAAAGCGACAACCTGGACGAGCCAGAAATACAGGATTTGATCGAGGCAGGTATTGAGGTACTCGGTGACCGCCGCGAAGGTTTGATGCATCATAAATTCATCATCATCGACCGGCTGGAAGTGTGGACCGGTTCAATGAATTTTACGACCACGGATACATACCTGAACAACAATAATTTGCTGCGGATTCGCTCTTCGCGCCTGGCTGAGAACTACAGTGTTGAATTTAATGAAATGTTCGAGGAAGACTTATTCGGGCCAGATGATCGCCAGGCAACTCCTTACCCCACCGTGACCATTGAGGGAACCAGGTTGGATGTGCTCTTTTCGCCGGATGATGGCGTTCTTAACCACCTGCTGGAGCTGGTTGAGTCAGCACAGAAGAGTATTTACTTTATGGCATATTCTTTCACAAAAGACGACCTGGCCACAATGATGTTAGAACGCGCCGAGGCAGGTGTGATGGTAAGCGGCGTATTCGAAGAATCGCAATACTATTCAAACATTGGCTCCGAATTCGATAACTTCCTCCAGGCTGGCATTGCAGTTTATCTGGATGGTAACTCACGTAACATGCACCATAAAGTAATCATCATCGACGAGGAGATTGTGGTCACTGGATCGTATAATTTCAGCACCAATGCAGAAGAGCGCAATGATGAAAACACACTGGTGATCTATAATACCGATATTGCGCAAACCTTCATGGAGGAATTTGCGAAGGTGCTGGCTGAAACCCAAAAGTAGTCACCAGCAGGACAAGCAAAACAGAACAAAGTGAGGGTAATATGGATACAAAAGGTAAATTCTATCTAGGTCGCATCTTTGATCCGCAGACGGGCAAAGTCTCCGACCAGCCGCTGCTCTATGACCCAGCTGACCTGACCACCCATGGGGTGGTGGTTGGCATGACCGGCTCGGGAAAGACCGGGCTGTGCATTGATCTGCTGGAAGAAGCCGCTCTTTTAGGAATCCCTGCGCTACTGATCGATCCGAAAGGGGATATCACCAATGCGCTGCTTCATTTCCCCGACCTGGCTCCCCAGGATTTCCAGCCCTGGGTCAATGCAGACTTGGCGCGCCGCGAGGGGAAAACCATCGAGCAGGCTGCGCAAGAAACTGCTGCGCTGTGGAAGAAAGGGCTGGCTGAGTGGGGCATCCAACCCGAACGGCTGCAAGCGTTGAAGAACGCGGCCCATTTTGCCGTCTATACCCCCGGATCGGACGCGGGGATACCGGTGAGTATCCTGGCATCCTTGAAAACGCCTGCTATCCCCTGGGAAGGCAACCGCGAGATCTTGCGCGAGAAAATCTCCGGCACGGTCACCGCTCTGCTGGGGCTGGTTGGCATGCAAGATATTGACCCCGTGCGCTCGCGCGAGCATATCTTGCTCTCGAATATCTTTGAGAATTCCTGGAGCCAGGGGAAAGATCTGGATTTGGGCGAGTTGATCCTGCAAACCCAAACCCCGCCCTTTGCCAAGCTGGGCGTTTTCGATGTCAATGCTTTCTATCCCGAGAAGGAGCGCTTCGAGCTGGCAATGCTGCTCAACAACATCCTGGCAGCCCCAGCATTCCAGACCTGGATCGAAGGGCAGCCGCTGGACATCCCATCCTTACTGTACGGGCCGGATGGTCGCCCGCGACACTGCGTCTTTTACCTCGCCCACCTGACCGATTCCGAGCGCATGTTCATCGTCACGCTGCTATACGCAGCTGTAGAAACCTGGATGCGCTCACAAACCGGCACCAATGCGCTGCGGGCGATCATCTACTTTGATGAAATCTACGGCTATGCCCCACCAATCAGCAACCCGCCATCGAAATCACTGATGCTGCGCATGCTCAAGCAGGCGCGCGCTTTTGGCGTGGGGCAGGTGCTGGTCACCCAGAACCCGGTTGATATCGACTACAAGGGCCTCTCGAATGCTGGCTCCTGGTTCATTGGCAAGCTACAAACCGAGCAGGATAAGACACGCCTGCTGGACGGCCTGGAAAGCGCCATGGCAGGTGGGTTAGACCGCGCAGCGTACGACCGCATGATCTCCGCGCTGGGAAAGCGCGTCTTCCTGCTACATAATGTCCACGCCAAGGGACCGCAGCTCTTCCAGACCCGCTGGGCGATGAATTACCTGGCTGGCCCGCTCACGCGCACACAAATCCCAGAACTAAACCAGCTCGTTGGCGCCGCAATTTCCCCGCCAGCCCCCAGCGCTCCCGCCCCGGCTGCCGCGGCTCAGCCGCCACTGGGGCAGATCCAACCCGTGCCGGTCGCGGCTGCAGAGGTAGACACGCGCCCGGTTGCGCGCCCGCAGCCCTCCGCCCCAACCCCGCAGACCCTGGAAACGCGACCGGCGATCCCATCGGGAATTGTTGAGTATTTCTTACCCAATAATCTCACCTTTACGCAGGCCTTTAAGGCTGCCGGGCGCGCTTATCCGCCGGAAGCCTTCAGTCAGGGGTTGGTGTACCGCCCAGTGATCATCGGTCAGGCCAGTGTGCGCTTCTTAAACCGCAAATATAACCTGGACTGTGAAATCCAAAAAACAGTTCTGGTAAAGGATCCCGACCGACGCGGTATCGTACGTTGGGAAAACTACCCATCGCAACCCATCCCTGCGCAGCAGTTGGATGAATCTCCCGATCCGCAAGCGCGCTTCACACCGCTCGAAGCGCCTTTCACAGATGGAAAAGCACTGGCAGCGATGGATAAGGATTTTCTGGATTGGGTCTACCGCACGACCCAGGCAACGGTGCGGGCAAATGAAACCATCGGCGTTTATGCCGGGCCAGATGTGTCGCCAGCCGAGTTCCGCACCATGACCGCTGAGGCAGCTCGCGAGCAACGCGATGCGGAAATCAAGAAAATATCTGCCACTTTTGACAAGCAGATCGCCACCTTGCAGACAAAACTGGGACGCGAAGAACGAGAACTGGCCGAGGATCAATCTGAGCTCTCACAACGCAAGATGGAAGAGGTGGGCACGCATGCCGAAAACGTGCTCAGCCTGTTTTCCGGTCGGCGCAGCAGCCGCAGGCTTTCCACCTCCCTCTCCAAGCGCCGCATGACCGAACAGGCCAAGGCTGATGTAGAAGAATCGATCGATGCCATTGCCGATCTGAAGCGCCAGCTCGCCGCCCTGGAGAAAGAGAGGGCCAAGGCGCTGGAAGAGGTCAACATGCGTTGGGGCGATTCAGCCATCGAGGTGCGCGAGATTCCCATTGCAGCGATGAAGAAAGATATATTACTAGATTTCTTCGGCGTTGCCTGGATGCCCTTCCACATCGCAAAGATTGGAGAAACCGTGGAGGAGCTGCCTGGGTTTGCCACCCAGGCAGCATAACACACACATCTGCCGCCGGGGTAGCAATCTACGCTCTGGCATAACACTTGCACCATATAAGGTGCCATAGCAGTGCAGTAACATGCAAAGCCAATTCGCTTGACGCTTTCCTGCATCTATGCTAGTATCATTAAAATTTGATGATCTTGGGTGCATTTTTAATGACGATATGTTCCCCTGGCTGTGCCTGGCTGCAGCCGTGGGATATTGAACAAAAGGAGAAGAATGATCATGGACCTAAAGCGCATCTACCGCATCTCGGCTGTCCTGCTCATCATGGTTTTGATAGCTACCACTCTGAGCGCCTGCGATCTACCCGCCTCCCAGGGACCAGGCAGCCCGACTCAGGATTTTCCCGTGCCTGGGGATACCCAGTCGGGACCGTTTGAAGAAAACCCGACCGCCACGACTGAGGCCGGACAGGCCACACAGCCCCCAGCCCAGCCAACCGAGCAACCCCTAGCAGCCACCGCTACGCCCCAGCCACCAGAGCCCCAAACACCTCCGGAACAGCCGCAAGCCAAACCAACCTATGTGGAGGCTACCCCCGGCATTCCAGCCACCTATACGCTCCAGGCTGGCGAATTCCCCTTCTGCATTGCGCGGCGCTTTGATGTCGATCAATATGAGCTACTGGCAATCAATGGTTTAGGGCTTTCTTCCCAGGTGCGCCCCGGCACCAAGCTAACCATTCCTCAGACCGGCAAGCACTTCATTGGCGAGACCTCACTACGCGATCACCCGACAACCTATACGGTAAAGGCTAACGATACGATCTTCACCATTGCCTGCGCCTTTGGGGATGTATCCCCCGACCTGATCATCTTGCAGAACCAGCTAGATGCGCCATACACCTTGAAAGCTGGCGACACATTGGTGATCCCATAAAAGCGGATAAATAACCTCTATTCCAGCACTACGCTCAGGAGTAGCCAGGTGTTCTTTATGGCTACTCCTGGTTTGTTACTGAGACAAATATGCCATTCGAAACGATCTATTCCGAAACTGTGTATCACGGTAAGGCGTTTGATGTGCGCCGCGATCGGGTGAGGCTGCCTGATAACCAGGTGGCAGATCTGGATATCATCGACCACAGCGGGGCAGTGACGATTCTACCGCTGGATGACCAAGGCCGGGTGTGGTTTGTACGCCAGTACCGCCATGCTACCGGCGAGATGTTGCTCGAGCTGCCGGCGGGCACCCTTGAAAAGGATGAGGAGCCTCAGGTTTGCGCCCTGCGCGAGATACGGGAAGAGATTGGGATGTCTGCAAGGAAGATTCAAAAGCTGGGCGAATTCTACCTGGCTCCTGGGTATTCAACCGAATACATGCACATCTTCCTCGCCACTGATCTGCAACCCGATCCACTGCCAGGAGATGTGGACGAATTCCTCAGTGTGGAACAAATCCCAATTCAAGAGGCACTGGCAATGGCTCACTCTGGTATGCTGCGAGATGGTAAGACGCTGGCTGCTTTGTTCTTGCTGAATAAATGAGGCTGTCTAAAAAGAACCGAGGGAAGGAGATTAATACACGCCAGTGTGGGTAGGGCTTCGCCCGACCCACTGGCGTGTATGTTCTTCTTTTGGTTTATTCTTTTGGGACAACCCCGATGTTCGTTTACTCTTTTACCGGCTTCTTCAGCACCACCATCGTGTCCAAGAACGTGCGGTTCATGAGCACGGCTGGAGATTCGATGTGTAACGCAGGGAAGAGAGGCGCTTTCACAACCGCGTCATAGAGCATAAAAAACGCGTTCGTCCCTTCAGACATGAGCGCAGAAAACTCAAAACGGCCTGCCCACTCCAATGTGCCGTGAATTTCATAAGTCGGCGTGGTAATCTGTACTGGGTATGGGATGAGCCGCATATACCCGCCGCGCGAAACACCATGCATGCCCACATACTCGCGCTTATTCAAACATACAGCAACAACCTGGGCTTTCACAACAAACAATACGGGGGCGTAATTGATCACCTTATCCGGCTTGTACACATGCGAGATACTGGCTTCCGAAATTTCCATGTACGAGGAGTGGGGATCACTCATCATGCCCATTAAACCACTTTGAAGCACCTTGAGCTGTCCTAAGATGTAGTAATTAGCCGTCAGGAATTCAGCAGGAATAAGGCGGGCGGACAAGGGCTGGACCATCGGCAAGTCTCCTTAGCGTGTAGGCGAATCCTAATGTGCTTGTGGGCGATCAATCCGAGAGTGGCGAGAACTACGCCGAGAAGAAGAACGGCGACCTGTGTTTGGGCTGAGCAATGTGTTCAACCAACTCACTGCGCGCGCATCATACTCGCGCCGGCCGCAAACATCACATACCCAGGAGGGAAAATTGGGAACTGTGACCAATTCGCCATCAAGCCAGGTGAAATAAGTCAAATACTCCAAGCGAAATACACCCGCGTGGCATTCGGGGCAGGGAGGCCCTGATTCAGGCTGTTGCTTGGACTTTGTTGCATCCTCTTTGCTGCTCATAACCACCTACCCGTGGGAAGTGGAAAATTTTTCATTTCTCAACTCCGGGTGCTGCGCTGGCAGATAGAATGTGCTCTACCATGCCCCAATCTGCCGGAGGCCAATATACAATTAATGCCTGGCCGATCGTGTATTCAAGCGGCACAGTTCCCCAATTGTGCGAGTCAAATGAGGCGTTGCGATTATCACCCAGGACAAACAAATGTCCATCTGACACCGTCCACTGGCCCTGGTAAGCCGTTATCGCACTCACGTAAGGCTCATCTAATCTTTCGCCATTCACATAAACACTACCACTTCTAATTTCGATTGAATCGCCTGGCAGCCCAATCACCCGCTTGATATATTCCTGTTCTGGTTTCTGAGGGTAATGGAACACCACCACATCGCCGCGTTGAGGCGAGCCGAAACGGTAAGCCAGCCTGTTTACAATCACGAACTGCCCGTCGTGCAGGGACGGTTCCATGCTCATACCATCCACACGCACACGAGCGGAGATCACATTGATCGCCAAAAATAAAATCATAGCGAGGATTAGCGTCTCCAATACTTCCATCAAGAAGCTTCCCAAACGCCGCCCATTTCGCTGCGGTTGTTCTATCAAGTCAGCCGGGTTGTCCAATTCTTGCACAATACCTCCAAGTCAGAGGCATTATAAAACCGGATGGGGATGCAATCAAGAGGAACAAGGAATCTGTGAGAATCCTCTCACGGGCGCCGCGGGCGCAGCACCAGGCGTATGGGAGTCCCAGTGAATGGATGGAATTCTCGGATGCGATTCTCGAGATAGCGCAGATAGGTGAAGTGCGCCAGTTTCGGGTCATTGGCATAGATCAGGAAGGTAGGCGGGTCACTGCGGACCTGAGTAGCATAGTACAGCTTGAGTTGGCGACCCGAACGAGATGGTGCTGCATGACGCTCCTGCGCATCCTGGATGATGCGATTCAACTGAGATGTTGAGAGGCGCATAAGACGCTCCTCCTGAACGCGCAACGTTTCGGGGAGCACCTTCTCCACGCGTTGGCCGGTCAACGCAGAGATGAATAGCATCGGCACATAATCCATGAAGTTCAGCTCCTGGCGAATTTGGCGGGTGAATTCATCCATGGTAAAAGTATCTTTTACAACAGCATCCCATTTATTGACGATAACCACTGCGCTCTTCCAGGCATCCAGAATAAATCCAGCAATGTGGGCATCCTGGGCTGTGATGCCGCTGGTGGCATCCAAGACGAGCAAAGCCACATCCGAACGTTCAATCGCCTGGAGCGAGCGCAGCACGCTATACTGCTCAACACCGGGGTCAATCCGTCCACGGCGGCGGATGCCTGCAGTATCAATTAAGGTAAGGGGAATATCTTCGTATACCAGACGGGTATCGATGGCATCACGCGTGGTGCCAGAAATCGGGCTGACAATGGCGCGTTCTTCTCCCAAGAGTCGGTTGAGCAGGCTAGATTTACCTACATTCGGCTTTCCGACAATGGCAATCTTCACCGAGTCGTCTTCCTCTGGCTTACCTCCCTTACCAAAAGCCTCAACCAGTGCATCCAACATATCCCCTGTGCCAAGGCCATGCAGGGCAGAGATAGGATATGGCTCTCCCAAGCCAAGCTCGTAGAACTGCAAGGCATCCATCCGGCGCGCCTCATTATCGCTCTTGTTCACCACCAGGATCACCGGAGGCCTGAACTGTCCATCTACCTCGCGTTGGTTCCGGCGCAAGATTTTTGCCACTTCCTGGTCAGCTGGTGTGACGCCGCTCTCGGCTTCCGTGATGAACAATACCACATCTGCCTCGCGGATGGCGATTTCTGCCTGCCAGCGGATCTGTTCAATGAAATCTGCCGATCCAACAGAAAGTGGTTGCTGGCTGCTTCCTGGACCGGTCTGTGTTGGATCTATACCGCCGGTATCAATAATATTAAAGACATGCCCAGCCCATTCTGCCTCTGCCAGCAATCGATCGCGGGTAGTGCCGGGAACATCGTCGATTACAGCCAGGCGTTCTCCAGCCAAGCGATTGAATAATGTGCTTTTACCCACATTAGGGCGCCCAACCAGGGCTACAACGGGCTTTGGCATCTCATCTCCTCAAGGTCTGGCAGTAGGCAAGGGTGTTGGTGTGGGCGTTGGAGTAGGGGTTACAATGGGCGTGGGCGTTGGGGTGGGTGTTGGCATGAGGGTAACAATCACAGAAACAGTGGCCGGAAGAATAGTCACCTGGTAAACCTGTTCAGGCAAGAAATCAACCACAGGAGCCAATTGATAGATTCCCGGCTCATAATTGGTCAGATCAACCTTGACCCGAATATCATTGGGCTCTAATCCATCCAATACTGGCACCGGGCCAGCCAGTATTACATCCACCATGACAGGCGCAATAGTCGCTTCCAGGCCGGGCGTGAGGCCAACAATTTCCAGCGGCAGGGATATCGCCAGGCTGCTCTCGATGGCAGCAATACTGACCTGTACGAGAACTTTTGGATCCCCCACAACAGATGTTCCGGGGGGTAAATCTAAATCGACCAACACTTCAAAGTCATCATCACTGTCGGTAAGATCAATGGGAACAGTTTCCACATAACCCGGCAAGTCGTTAACAATCTGTGGATCAGAGGAAAAAACCACCACACCGACCGGTGCCACATAGATATTGGTGAGCCGAAATCCATTTGTCACCTGACCTGCAGTCACCGCCCTGACAATCACGTAGCGGAAGCCTCCCTCCAGGATAATCGGTTGAGTGACGGAAATTGTGTCTGGCGCGATCGTCACACCACCGACGGACTTGCCTTCAGCATCCACTGCTGAGGGAGTCAGGTTCTTAGTCACCGTAGCACTGGCGCCAGAGATATCCACTGTAACCCGCACTTCACTGACACGCGAAACCGCTGACTGTGGCCCAGAGACGGTCACTTCCATCGGATCCAATAGCGGTGTATCTTTCTGATAGCCTGTGGGAGGCTCTCCGCGCACAATCAGCGTCAACGGGAAGGTTTGCGTGACCAGCGGCTCAAGGGTGAGAGTCAACTCAGTGGGGTCCTTTTCCAACAGACGCACCATGCGTACGCCAACCTGCACCTGCACTTCTACGGTATGTTCCCCTGCACCCAAACCTGTGAGATCCACCCATGCACGTACACTCGACTGATCGCTTTCCAATTGGTTCCAGACCGAACTGGGGGCTTTCAAGACCAAAGCGGCGTTGAGAGAAGGGTTACCCATCAATTGCAAACCGGGATCCTGACCAATCAATTCAATTGGCACATTGCGATCTAGAGGGTGTTCTAAATTGGGGTCAGCCGAGAGAACCGCCGACACCCAAACAATTACCGCCAGGATGAAGGCCAACAGCAGGGCGCTAATATTACTGACCAACCAACGCATCACCCTGCGCAACATCAACGCACCTCCTCGCGGGTGTGCTGCCGCTCTGGGAAGAGGTGTTTCCACAATCTGCCTAAGCCTTTACGAGGGTGTTCAGGGTAATAAAAAGTGGTCAAGATGTTGAGCAAGCGTTCCTCGTCCAGCCGGCGGATCATACGGCCCCCATGAACAACGGATATCGCCCCGGTCTGCTCCGATACAACCACCACAACAGCATCACTGACCTCCGATATCCCTAAGGCAGCACGGTGACGCAAGCCCATCTGCCGGTCAGGAGAGCGGGTGAGCACACCACTGGCAGAAAGTGGCATCACGCACGATCCTGCTACTAAACGGGAGCCGGAAATGATCACCGCGCCATCGTGCAGCGGTGTGTTGGGATAAAACACCTGCAAGAGCAATTCCGTCGTCACCCGAGCATCCATCAGCACGCCAGTTCTGACATATTCTTCCAGGCTATCCAGCCGTTGGATGATGATTAGAGCGCCATGACGGCGGTCAGAAAGGCGTACTGCTGCACCAGTGATTGCAGCAATGGTGCGCACGGCATCAGTGTTCGCCTGGCGATCCAGGCGCACAAATCCCGCCCGGCCCAATCGCTCCAGGGCACGGCGAATCTCAGGTGCAAAGATCACTGGAATAGCCAGTAATAGTGCCGGTAATGTGGTGCGCACCAGCCACGAAAAAGCCGGCAGCACCTCCAGGCTGTTCAGCAAGCTCACCAAAGCCACCAACAGCAAAATACCCCGTAGCAACACCATTGCCTGGGTATCGCGCAGCAACAACAGGATCGCAAAAAAGATCAGCGTTACCAGCGTGATATCGAGAACGCTAAGCCAGTTCAGGCGCTCGAAGATAAAGCTAATATCATCAACCAGTGTTGTAATCAGCTCGCTCACAATGCTACCGCTCTACACTTAACCACACCTTGTTTCCCCCTTCCCAACGATGGAGATTCCAGCGAAGTGCACTACACCGGGCGTAATACCCGATCCTTGCGCAATTGCTTAAAATACAAGGATTCTCCATTCGAGAGTGTTTCCTGGGCCGCTTCCTGCCAGGCTCGCACGCCCAGGCTTTGCACTGTGCGCGGCTCGTAGCCAAGCGCACGCCACACCTCCTCTTGCCGGGATAATTGGGGGGGCAATAATAATAAGGATGCTTCACACTGTAAATCTCGCGAGGTATTCTCCACCTCAGTCAACAAGGCCTTGAGGGCAGCCTCCAGGGGAAGATTAGGCTCGAGATAAACATCATCCATCCGCGCAACCAGGTTCTCCACCTGCCATCCAATGAGACCCACAGGGCGGTTATCGATTTTCAGGAACAAAAAGGCCTTTTCTCCAAAGGCAGCCATGACATCCTCGGCTGTCAGGTTACGTTGTCCAATGCTTAGGCGGTTAATGAAGCTGGCAACCTCGGCTGCATGGCGTGGACGGGCTTTCTCAACGATCAAGGCGCCCTTTGCAGCAGGAACAACCGGGCGGTATATCCCGGTCTCATCCATATGCAGACGGTCCTTCCAGGCAGCGACGACCTGCTTCCAGGTGTTTTCAAATGTGCCCTCGTTGCGGACCACTACATCCGCAACGGCGATTTTCTCTTCCTGTGCGCCCTGGGCAGCCACACGCTGGCGGGCCGCTGCCTCCTCCATGCCACGTTTCTGCATCAGGCGGGCAATTTGGATTTCCGTCGGAGCATATGTGACCCACAGCGAGTCGCAATTCTGGCGCAGGGGTGATTCCAGAAGTTTGATTGCCTCCAACACAATCACTTTTTGTGTGGAGCGACGCACCAGGATATCAACCGCCTGGCGAACCAATGGATGGATGATCGCTTCCAACTGCTTCAGGGCGGCGGGGTCAGCAAAGACCACCCGGGCAAGCTTGCCGCGGTCGATTTGATCATCTGCACTCAGGATCCAACGACCAAAGGTACCGACCACCTGTGCATAGCCGGGGGCATCCTTGGCAATCGCGCGGTGCCCCAAGGCGTCTGCATCGATCCCATAGGCGCCAAGATGCTCTAACATCTTGCGCACCACACTCTTGCCTGTTGCAATGTTTCCTGTCAACCCGATGACGTACTTACCAGGCCAGGCGGTCATGCGTCCTCCCAGAAAATGGCGTTACCTCTACAAACACCTCCATTTTAGCCGCGTCATTGCAGAATGTCAAAGGTTACAGATATTGCTCTGCGTAATGACAGGCTACCAGGTGACCAGGGCGCAACTGGCGTAGTTCAGGTAAATCTTTCGAGCAGTTTTCCTTGGCAATAGGGCAACGGGGGTGGAAGCGACAGCCAGTAGGGGGATTGATTGGGTTGGGGATTTCCCCCTCAGGCATCGGCTGCGTGCGGCGTTCATGTGGGTTAGGTACTGGAACAGCAGCCAGCAGGGCCTGTGTGTAAGGGTGCAAGGGGTAGGTGTAAACCTCGCGCAAATCCCCCACCTCGGCCAATTTTCCCAGGTAGAGAATGCCAATTCGATCACATATATACTTGGCAGTAGCCAGATCGTGGGTGATAAATAGGTATGTGAGGTTAAACTCGTTCTTGAGCTGCACCATCAAGTCCAGCAGCAAGGCGCGCACGCTTACATCAGCCATGGCAATGGGCTCATCTGCCAGGATCAGTTCCGGTTTCGTAATCAACGCCCGAGCAATCACAATCCGCTGGCGCTGCCCGCCGAAAATCTGGTGCGGGAATTTATTGAAGAAGAACCTGGGAGGTGCCAGGCCGACTTTTTCCATGATCTGCAGAGTAATGTCGCGGTGGTCAGCAGCTTGTTCGGGATAATGAATTTTCAACCCATGCGAAATCGATTCGCCCAGTGTCATGCGCGGATTCAGTGACGCCATGGGATCCTGATAAATAACCTGCATTCTGCGGCGCATTTTGCGTAATGCTTCGGCACCCAGGGTATTGAGGTCAATACCGTCAAAAGTGACCGTCCCGCTGGTGGGTTTCTCCAGGCCAATGACCATGCGCCCTACTGTGGTTTTGCCACTGCCGCTTTCCCCTGCCAAGCCCAGCACCTCGCCACGGCGGATGGTAAACGAAACCTCATCTACGGCGCGCACATAATCGGTGTGTCCGGCTAAAATTTGATCCAGAAAGCCCTTCTGTACCGGGAACCACTTCTTCAGGTTTTGCACTTCCACCAAGTTTCCCTGGCTGACTCCATTGGATGGGCTATTCAGGTTATTCATGCTGTTACCTTTAACGCGTCCGATTGCTTTTCGGGGTGATCCTGGTAGAGCCAACAGTGGACCAACTGCCCGGGGGTTGTTTCCACGAGGGGGGGCTCAAGTCGGCTGCAAATAGGCATTACAGCCGGGCAGCGGGGGTGGAAACGACAGCCTGAAGGAGGGCGAGTCAGGTTGGGGGGCTCGCCAGGCATTTTATACAATTGTTCCGCCTCATCTAGCTTGATGTTCGGTACAGATTTTAACAACCCCTGTGAATAAGGATGGAGAGGTTGGTCAAAAATTGTATTGGCGGATCCAATTTCAGCCAGGCGACCAGCATACATCACCGCCACGCGGTCTGCCACCTCGGCAACGAGAGCAATATTGTGCGTGATCAAGAGGATGCTGACTTGATATTGGTCACGAATTTGCTTGAATTGATCAACTAGTTTGGCTTCCACAATCACATCCAGAGAAGTAGTTGCCTCATCCGCAATGATTAAATTGGCATTCAGCACCAATCCTAAGCCAATCATCACCCGCTGCCGCATTCCGCCTGATAACTGGTGGGGATAATCACTCAAGCGCCGCTGCTGGATGCCCAGGCGCTCAATCAAGGTACGCACACGCTCCAAGGCCTGTTCTTTGGTTGTCTTTGGCTCATGAACACGGATTGCCTCAATGATGTGCTCATCCACTCGCTGCACCGGGTTTAAGGATGTCATTGGATCCTGGAAAATCATGCTAATCTTACGGCCCCGGAAATCGCGCAGACGCTTATCATCGAAGGTCATTACATCCTCGCCATTGACGATCACCTGGCCCCCACTGATCTCACCAGGAGGCATGATCATGCGCATCAATGCCTTACCCAGGGTACTTTTACCACAACCGCTTTCGCCCACCAGACCAAGGATCTCGGAGCGGTAGATATTAAAAGATACTTTATCCACTGCACTGACCGAGCCAATGCGTGTATGGTAAGTGACGGACAAGTCACGGATCTGGATCAGAACATCATTTTGGTCAGACATCTTTACAACTCCGCCAGACGGGGATTCAGGATCTCGGATAGGCTTTCACCCAACATACTGAAAGACAATGTGACCAGGCTGACCATCAGGCCCGGGAAGGTAATCAACCACCAAGCGCGGCGCAGGTAATCCTGACCGCGTGCCAGGTCGATCCCCCAATCAGGCGTGTCGGGTGGAAGGCCGAGGCCCAGGAAACTTAGCCCTGCCTCAGTCAGGATAGCATCTGCCACATTCACAGAGAAGATGATCACCACAGAGGGAATCACATTGGGGAAGATATAACGCCACAGGATGGTGCCCGGCCTGGCACCCAGGCTGCGTGCGGCATCTACATACATTTCCTGCTTGACAGACAGGGTTTGACCACGCACAATGCGAAAATAGGTGGGCACATAGAGGACTGCAATCGCCACGATCACATTTCCAATACCCGCGCCCAAAACCGCAGCGATGGAAATCGCCAGGATGAGACCAGGAAAAGAATAGAGACTATCCATCAGCAAGGTGAGCACGCGATCCAGTGGTCCCCCCAAGAAACCACTTACCAGCCCCAATGGCACCCCAATGGTGATGGCGACCACTGCGGAGCTGAGACCGACGATCAGGGCAATCTGTGTACCCCAGATGATACGGCTGAACACATCCTGGCCAATCTGATTGGTGCCCAGCAAAAAACCACCGCTTGACTCTTCTCTCAGCCCGCCTCCAACCACCAGTGTTGGGTATTGGTCAAGAGCATCTCCCAGTTCATCTGGCGCAACCACAAAGCCATCAATCTCACCTGCCGCCAGGGCAGCCAGGCCATCCACTAGCAACTCAAAACGGATCGGGCGTGGCTGATAGACCACGCCTTCCTCTGCCTCAGCATTCAGGGCACCCACCACCTCGCGCAAGGCCTGGCTGGCCGGGCTGGCAACCACAAAACCGATGCGGTTGCTGGCATCGCCAATTTGCCGCACCCCTGTAATCCCAGAATCGGCCGGCACGATCAACACATAAGCAGATGCCGGGACACCAGGAGCCAGCAAAGAAGGGCCTACCTCAGCTCGCGGATCATGAGGGGCAAACCATTGGGGGAAGATACCCACAATAATAATAAAAATGAGGAGAATGGCGCTAATTAACACAAACCACCAGTCTCCACCATACCATTTGCGCGCCAACAGCATACGGCGCACAAAACCAACCCGATCCAGGTCAAGCTGCCACTGCTCTACCGTTTCAGTAGTCTTCATGTTCTCATTGTTCTGCGATTTTTGTGTCATTGTAATTTATCCGGTTTTGCAATCCAATCATAACCAACACCGAAAAGGCTGAATCTTGGTGAGGGTCGTTTAATAGCGGATGCGAGGATCGATCAAGGCATACAGAAAATCCATCGCCAGCGAGATTACGCCGACAAAGATAGCAAACACACCGATCGTGGCTTGAACTGCCGTGTAGTCGCGCAGTTCGATACGATCCACAAGATAGCGCCCCATGCCGGGCCATGAAAAAGTGGTTTCCGTGAGCACTGCACCAGCCAATAGGATGGCAAATTGCAAGCCGATCAGGGTCAAGATGGGAATGAAGGTGTTACGCAGAGAGTGTTTATATACCAGACGATTCTCCGGTAGACCACGCGCTCGGCCAGCGGTGATGTAATCTGCTTGCAGAGTCTCAATCATATTGACACGCGTCAGACGAACAAATACCCCGGTCAATGCCAGGCCAAGAGTTAATGATGGTAATACAAGGTGCAACAGGGCTGAGCCCAGTGCAGGCCAGTTGTGCGTCAAAATGGCGTCCAATACATAGAAGTTAGTGATTGGCTTGAAGTTTACTAACATCAACGTATCCATGCGTCCAGAAAGCGGCAGGATTGGGTACCGGACGGATAAGATGATCTGGAACATTAAACCCATAAAGAATATGGGGATGGAATATACAGCAATACTGAATAAGCGGATGCCGTAATCGACAGCTTTTTTACGATGTTTGGCGGCGTAAGCGCCAGAAAAAATACCAAAAAGTGCGGTAAAGGCCATTGCGGGTATACTCAGTTCGATGGTGGCAGGTAGTTTTTCAGCCAATTCATCGCGGATAGGGCGTTCTCCCTGGGTGAGTGCCGTACCCAAGTCAAACGTGATCATTTTCCAGAGAAAGTCAAAATACTGCTCGTGAAGAGGACGATTCAAGCCCAGACGTTCAGCGATCTGCGCCGCCTGCTCTGCGCTCACGCGTGGGCCAAGCTGAGAGCGGATGGGGTCACCAGGTAAGACACGCATCACGAAAAACACCATCGTGATCAAAATGAGCACCATGGGGATGGTCAGCAATAGACGGGTGAGCAAAAAATTGCGCAAAGATGATGACATCTATTGACCTCCAAATTTACAGGGAAGGGGGCGAGATGTTACTCCCGCCCCCCTGGTACAACATGTTCATCAGTCTACGGGAACGTGGTGTTTGCCCGCTAAGAGTAAGCGAGTGTTGCTACCAATTATGGGGTGACCATATAGGTGCAGTTGAAAACCAGGTAGCGCAGTGTGGGGGCATTGATCCGTTCCACAGTCAGGCCAGAGACAGTCTGGAGACGGGTGGCTTCCACAGCACCCAGCACACGCCAAGCAACATCGATCTCGCCTTTTTCAACTGCCTGGGACATGGTGGTCGGATCAGCGTAGTAGCGGATGATCACATTCGGGGTCAAAGGCGCATCACCAAAGTAGTTCGGGTTGGCTTCCAGCACCATCTGCTCACCAGGAACATACGAGACCATACGGTAGGGCCCAATTCCGTCGAGTGTCGCGGGGAACTGATTGATGGCATCTGCCGGGAAATCAGGCGGAATGGGGACGAAGGGGGCTGTAGCAGCCAGCGCAGGGAAGAACGCGTAAGGATTCTTCAGGTGATAGACCACTGTCAGGTCATCGAGCGCTTCCACGCTTTCCACATACGACTGAATCAAGCCAGAGACCTGCCCTTCCAGCAGGTTGAGGCGCTCCCATGAGCTAACGTAATTCGCAGCCGTCACCGGCGTGCCATCCGCGAATTTGAGATCGTCGCGCAGAACAAAGGTATAGGTCTTGCCATCTTCGCTGATGGTAGGGGCTGCTGCTGCAGCGCCCGGTACCAGATCAGAAGTGCCCGCCACATAAGACATCAGCGCAACACCGGTGTTCTTCAGGATTTCCCAGTCGTGGGTGGCATAGGCATCATTGGCATCTAGGCTATTCACTTCATCTGTTGTGCCGATGATGATGGTATCTGTGCTGCCTGAAGCCGGGGTAGCGCCGTCGCCAAAGGCGAGGATGTTATAGTTGAACTCGAACGGCGCACCGATCTTGACACCCTCAACCCCGTCGCGATAGGTCACGAACTCAGGCTCCCAGAAGAGCGGCAGGGTGGGCACTTCCGAGGCATACAACTCGCCGATCTGGCGGTAAAGATCCTCACGCGTGGCAGGATCATCGGAAGAAGCGGCTGCCAGGAGCAAGCGATCCATTTCCTCGTTGCAGTAGTTCACACCATTATCCGGCGAACTAATGCAGGAAGAGAACGGAGTCAGCCAGTTCTCAGGATCGGCAAAATCGGGGAACCAGCCAAGCATGAAGACCGGGATCTCTCCAGCCACAAAGCTATCCACGTATTCGGCCCAGTTCTGGGATTGCAGGTTCACCGTGATCAGACCGGTCTCTTCCAATTGCTCCTTGATAACCTGCATCACATCCGCGGTGGTGGTGCCGTAATGCTCTGGCGGATACCACAGGTCAAAGACAAAGGGGTTATCTGTGGTGTATCCCAGATCTGTGAGGATCTGCTTGGCCATCTCTAGGTCGCGCGTGCCATATCGATCCAGGAACGGCTCGGTAGCGTAGGGATAGCCTGGAGGAACCATGTGGTAGGCAGGAATGTTACGGCCTTCAAAAACACGGTCAACGATTGCCTCGCGGTCGATTGCCGCAGCAATCACCTGGCGTAACTCGGGGCTCCACAGGAGGTGAGGTTCGGCAACCGGTTCTTCTGTAGCTACCGGTTCTTCCGTAACCACCGGGGCTTCTGTAGTTGCAGCAGGCTGGCAAGCGGTCAAGATCATGCCGAAAAGCAGCAAGCCCACCACCAAAAAATTCACAATTTTGTGCTTCATAATGTTCTCTTCTCCTCTAGATTCTTTGAATTGGGGGATTGAAAAAAAGGGATTTGTTTGAGAGATATTAGCTCCGATCCACCTCCTTTCAAAATTGTCAGAATGGATTATACAACATTATAGGAGAAAAAAGCAGGTTCACCCGTCCCAATCCTTTTCGATGTACAGAATATGCGTAACTTCTCAATAACTTGGGGTATGAATATGCTATATATACAATTAGCGGATAAAATAGGTTCTCTGCCAATCGGAGGAGGAATGATTTTCTTCATTTTTTGCAGCAGCGACAGATATAACCAGAGATTTGCTGTGTGTTATACTTGTACCTGAATAGATTGCATCAGGAGGTGTGGTATGGCTGAAAAAGTTTGGGAGACGATCAAAGTCCAGTATTGCCATCATGTTAAAGAACAAGTTGGCCTGGAAGCCGAACTGGTCTACCCGGCCGATTTCCTACCTGATCAGGGGCCACGCGTACTCTCTCACCGCTGCTCGCATGCGTTCGCCTGCAATCTGGATGGCCGGCCAAGCTGCATTTGGGCAGGAACAAATCCTGCTTTCGACCCCTTCCGGGAAGAGCCCGAAAAGCAATAGTACTTATCGTTTGCACAGAGAAATGTCAGGGGTGATGTTGGATACCTGCCAACATCACCCCTGACATTATTTTCAGGAAATCACACCCAGCTTGCGCCCTACACTGGCAAACGCCTGTAAGCCCTGATCCAGATCGTCGTGCGAGTGCGATGCTGAAATCATGACACGAATACGGGCCTTGCCTTTGGGCACAGTGGGGAAGCCAATTGCCATCCCAAACACGCCTGCATCGTACAGTTCGCGACTGAACTGCTGCGCCAAAGGCGCCTCGCCCAGCATCACCGGGGTAATGGGAGTGACGCTCAAGCCAGTATCAAAGCCCAGCGTGCGCATCTCGCTCTTGAAATAGCGGGCATTTTCCCATAAGCGATCAACCAGCTCAGTCGACTCTTCCAAGATGTCCACCGCAGCCAGGCAGGCTGCCACATCGGGGACAGTCATGGCAGAGGAAAACAGGAAAGGTCGCCCGCGCTGCCGCAGCCACTCCACCACCAGGGGGTTGCCTGCCGATACGCCGCCCACCACGCCAAAGGCTTTCGAAAGCGTACCGACTTCGATATCCACCTTACCGTGCAGGTGAAAATGGTCAACGATGCCGCGCCCGCCTTTCCCGATCACGCCTTCGCCATGCGCATCATCCACCATCAGGATCACACCATGTTTCTGGCAAACCGCGTGGATCTGGTCCAGCGGAGCAATATCGCCATCCATGCTAAAGACGCCGTCCGTGATAACCAGCACCCTGGGATAATTGGCGCGCTGCTCCTGCAACTGGAGGTCCAGGTCTTCAGCATTACAGTGAGCATAGCGGATGATTTTTGCCCCAGAGAGGCGGCTGCCATCAATGATGCTGGCATGGTTCAGCTCATCTGAAAAGATCGCATCCTCTTTTCCAACCAGAGCCGGGATGGTGCCCAAATTGGCAGTGAACCCAGACTGGAACGTGATCGCCGCTTCTACACCTTTGAAAGCAGCCAGCCGCCGCTCCAGTTCAAGGTGAATCTCCATCGTTCCGGCAATCGAGCGCACAGCAGCAGGCCCGACGCCGTACTTTTTGACCATCTCTTGGGCTGCCTGGACTATCCGTGGATGGTTTGCCAGTCCAAGGTAATTATTGGAACAAAAGTTGAGCACTTGCTTGCCATCCACAACCAACCAGGCTCCCTGCGGTGAGCCGAGGGTGCGGATGCGGTTATACAAACCGGCATCTTTCAAGTTTTGGATTTCATCCTGGATCCATTGGAGTTTATCTGTCATATTCTTCCTCATTGGTTATTTTTTTGTTTTCTTGCTGCCAAATAGTTTTCCGAGCATTTCCCCTGGGTGAGGTAAAGCCGAGGGTCGCGCCAGCTCTTGAACAGCCCAATTTCCCGCCTGGCGTTGCTTCCACCAATTCACTCGCCCATCACGAGCATGCTCCAAACGCTGCTGAAGCGAGGCGCTGTTCTGATTCTCAACATCATTGCGCAGATGCGTCAACGAGGCAATCAGGCTGTTCAGCGCGCGAACCAGGTGCTGGTTGGTCAGCAGCGCTTCCTGTACCAGCGCAGTTGCCTCACCCATTTGCACAATGGGGCCCGTCACCTCCGCATAAGCGCGTCCGGTCAGCATCTTGGCATCTCGCCAGCCTGGTTGATCAACGGTGATATTGAGCAAGGCAGCCGCCATCAGTTGCGGCAGGATATGGGTAGCTGCCATCAAACTATCCACCTCAACCGGGTCCACGAAGAAATGCTGCGCGCCCAACAAGCGCACCAGGTCGGAGGCTTTCTTGAAAGCCTCCGAGGGTGTCTCGGGCGGAGATACGATTGCAAGCATCCCGTCGCGAAAGAGATCCGCCTGGGCTGCTTGCACGCCCGTTTCGTGCAGCGCCAAGTACTGAGGATTGATAACCGGGGTCAGACCCACATAATGGCGTCCTGGCGGAAGTAACTCTTTAGCCCAAGCCAAGACAGCCTCTTTCACAGGGGCTGTATCCATCACCAGTGCGCCCTCTTTCAGATGACCAGCAATCCGTTGCATTGCCTCATGGACCTGGTCTAATGGGAGAGCCAATAGGACAATATCTGCCAGTTGCACTGCGCGAGAAAGGGTCATCTCCACCCGATCAACCGCACCTGCTTTCTTGGCTTGCTGGGCTATCGCGGCATCGCGATCTGCACCAACGCGTAAAATCTGATCTTTGTGGGCTGCCAGCGCAAGGCCGATGGATGCCCCAATCTGCCCCAAGCCAATGATGGTGACTTGAATGGTCATTTTAACACCTCGATCGTTCAACTTTCATCATCCTCAGCCTGGAGTTTGCGCAGCAGCACATCCTCAAGGCTGGCTGAATCTTGCGGCGCAGGGGTTTGGTGGCGCAAGACAAGCTCTTCTGCCAATGGCGATACCCCTGCCTGGCGGGCTAATTGGGCACCCCACGCAGCATGCTGCTCCGCAGCCACAAACGACCGGCGCCAGCCAGGGTCTCCTGCGCCACGCCAAGCGCCCCAACGAGCTACCAAGTCTGGGCAAACTGCTCTTGCCAGCACAATGATCACCCGCTCCCAGGGTCGCAGCGGCAGGCAGATCTTGCCACAATCATGCAACAGCGCGGCGACAAAGAGTTCGGAGTGGTCCTCATCCGCAACCCGTAAGCGCTCCAATACATGCAACGCATGAGCCTGCTCGCCGGGTTGCATTTTCATAAAAAGCGCCATCTGCTCAGTCGAAAGCAGAGAGCGGGCTTGCTCAAGCTGCTCCGCTGTTGGTTCAGAACACAACGCATGCCAGAATTGACGGGCGCGGTATCGAATACGCACAAGCCCTACAAAACCAACAACCTGAGCAGCAACATCATCGGCTGGCGGATGATGATCCCTACAATATCAATGCCTGTAAATGCAGGAATGGCAAACAATAATGCCAGCAAGATCAACGGGCCATAGGGTCGGATCGTATCTAAAAAACGCCCCCACGCGGGTGGGATAAAGTAATCAGCGATCTTATCACCATCCAAAGGAGCCAGCGGGATCAGGTTGAAGAGCATCAACGTCAGGTTGATAATGATAAACTCAATCAGGAAGGATGGTAAAGTGGGCAAAAATCCGCTGCTGGTAGCAGTATCATACACCGAGATCAAACGCAGGCGGAAAGGTATGGCAGCCAGAACAGCCATTAAGAAATTTGAGGCTGGACCCGCCAAGGACACCCACATCAAAGCAGATGGGGAGCGACGCCGCAACACATAAGGGTTCACTGGGACAGGTTTGGCCCAACCAAATCCTGCAACCAGGAGCATGAGCGAACCCATGATATCTAAGTGTGCGAGGGGGTTAAGCGTCAAGCGACCGTTAAAGCGAGGGGTATCATCTCCAAAATGGTTGGCTGTCCAGGCATGGGCAAACTCGTGCACAGAAAAAGCGATCACCAAGATAATCAAGCGTGATACCAGCGTAGCAGGGTCCAGTCCGAGCATCCAAATCACTCCTTCGCAAAGGATTATACCACCCCATGATATAATGCCCTGGTGCTACCAGATTTGCATCTGAACGACATCCTGCGCCTGCGCAAACCTCACCCTTGTGGTGGATATGAATGGAAAATCGTGCGGTTGGGTGCAGATATTGGCCTGGAATGCCTGACGTGTAAACGGCGCGTGTTACTGCCACGCCGCGAGCTTGCCCGCCGTTTGAAGGCAATTGTTGCGCGAGCTTCCTCCCCCCTAGACCATGAGTAAACTGCAAAGCCTACCCCCCCGTATTCTATTCCTGTTTTCCGATACTGGTGGCGGCCACCGCAGCGCAACAGAGGCGATCATCGAGGCGCTGCGATTGGAATATGGGGAGCTAATCCACCCACAAATGGTCGATATCTTCAAAGAAATTGCGCCGCGTCCCTTAAATCTGATGCCCAACTGGTATCCCTATATGGTGCGTGTTCCTGAAGTATGGGGGTTGGGATATCGGATCAGTGATGGGCGCCGCCGTGCAACCCTTGTTGCTGAGAGCGCCTGGCCTTATGTCCGCCAGGCTCTACGCCGACTGATCGCCCAGTATCCCAGTGATTTAATCATCTCATTACACCCCCTTTCGAACGGTCCTTTCCTGCGTGCCCTTGGGAAAAACCGACCACCTTTCAACACCGTGGTCACCGACCTGGTCACAACTCATGCTTTTTGGTACGACCGGCGCGTAGACCTTTGCCTGGTGCCCACCACAGAGGCGCGCCAGCGCTCTTTGCGCTGCGGACTGCTGCCCGAACAAGTGCGAGTTGTAGGCTTACCGGTTGCAGATCGTTTCTGCCAGCCGCCGGGCAATCGGCAGGAGCTACGCCAACAGTTGGGCTGGCCGAAAGACCTGCCTGTGGTGATGCTGGTAGGAGGCGGCGAGGGGATGGGCCCAATCGCGGAGACTGCCAGGGCAATCAACAGCACCGGCTTACGCCTTGCGCTTGTGGTAATCTGCGGGCGCAACCAGGGATTAAAAAGCCAGTTAGAAGAATATCCATGGCATATTCCTGCCTTGATCTACGGTTTCGTGCGCGAGATGCCCGATTTCATGCGCGCAGCCGATGTGCTGGTATCCAAAGCCGGCCCTGGCACGATCACCGAGGCGATCAATGCAGGCCTGCCGATGGTTCTCTATAGCCGGCTGCCAGGTCAAGAAGATGGGAACGTGGATTATGTTGCATCGGAGGGAGTAGGTATCTGGGCACCCACTCCCGATCTCATCGTTTCCCAACTTCGTCACTGGATTGAGAATCCCGAACAGCGCCAGCGCGCTGCCCAGTCCTGCCGCCGATTGGCAAGGCCCCAGGCTGCCCGTGAGATTGCCCATATCCTGGCACAACAGGTCGGAGTGAAACAATGGGAAGCAGAGTCAGCCTGATCTTACTCTCCATCTTGGGTGCTCTTACTCTGGCGAGCTGTGGATCGGTAAGCGCGCCATCTCCCACCGCCACTTTGGGACTGACCCAGGTTTACCAGACAGTGGAGGCGATGCTAACCCAGGCTTACACACCACCGCCGCCCAGCCCTACCATCACACCCACGGTTGGGCGCAGCCCCACCGCCCGCACCCTGACCCCACCCCCCACCCAAGCCACATCGCTTACACCCAGCACCATCCCTCAGTCGCAAGACTGCAACCGCGCAGCAGCAGGCATTCCCATTGATCTAACTATCCCTGATGATACAGAAATGCAGCCCGGCGAAAGCTTTACCAAGATTTGGAAGTTGCAGAACGTAGGCACATGTACCTGGACAGTCGATTACAGCGCAAGCTTTTTTTATGGTGAGCAAATGGGAGCCCCCAATACGGTTGCCCTGAGCACAGATGTTCCACCCGGCGAGAGTGTGGAGATCACGGTTGAGATGATCGCGCCGCAAAAACCCGGCACTTACCAGGGCAACTGGAAATTGAGCGATGCTGCAGGAGGGCTTTTTGGCATTGGCCCGAACAGCGATGCACCTTTCTGGGTGCGCATCATCGTGATTGAAACTGCCAGCCGCACCCCACAACCTAGTCCAACACCCACCGCCACACGCACTCCAACCCCCACCACCATGCCATCGCCTACACCCACCACAATCGCTCAGGCAGCTGGCAGCATGGATTTAGCCTCTGGTGACACGCTAGACCTGGATACTGCTATCTCCAACCCAGAACAAGGCGCAGACCTGGCATTTCAGCGGGATAGTTTTTATTGGCTGATGCCACAGAGCGGCGCCATATTGGGAGTATGGGGCAGCAGCCAACCAGAATTGAACGCCTGCCAATCTGCCCGCATGAGCAGCGCTCCGCTGGCAATTGAGAGCCTGACGACAGGAATCTACCTGTGCTATCTCACCGACCAGGGCATACCGGGGTGGCTGCGCGTGGGGGAGTGGACGAGCAGCAGCGGATTGCTCCAACTGGAATTCTTCACCTGGGCAGTTCCATGAGCACGCTATACCTGGTCTCTACACCTATTGGCAACCTGGAGGATATCAGTGCACGCGCCTTGCGCATCCTCCGCGAGGTGCGGCTGATTGCTGCCGAAGATACTCGTCACACCGCCAAGCTGTTGCAACATTTTCAAATCCCAACGCCGACCACCAGCTACTTCGAGCACAATAAACTCAGCCGCATGACGCAGATTCTCGCTACGCTGGAACAAGGAGATGTGGCATTAGTTTCCGATGCAGGAACCCCGGCCTTGAACGATCCGGGCTATGAATTGGTGAAAGCAGCCCTGCAAGCCGGGCATCAGGTCAGCCCGGTACCCGGGGCTTGCGCACCTGTTGCAGCACTTGTAGCATCTGGATTGCCCACGGATGCTTTCCTGTACCTGGGATACCTGCCACGCAAAAGTAGCGAGCGCCGTCGCCTACTGGGTGAGGTTGTTGGGCTACCTTTCACACTGGTGTTTCTGGAAACACCCCATCGACTATTAGAAGCGCTGCAAGATCTGATGGACATACTAGGCGACCGCTCGGTGGCTGTCGCTCGAGAACTGACCAAGCTGCACGAAGAGATCTTTCGCGGCCAGCTATCCGATGCATTGATACACTTCCACGAACAACCCCCACGCGGTGAATTTACCCTGGTAATCGGCGGGATGAATCCTGATGAGAAACGTTGGAGTGCAGAAAGGCTGCACCAGGCGATCCAGGAAAGCCGGAGCAACGGCGTAGCAGCATCTCAGGCGGCGCGGAGACTGGCTTCTGCTTCTGGCTGGCCGCGCAGTGAGGTTTACCGCCTGCTGGTGGAAGAATCCACCTCTGATTTCTGATATTCCCCTCTTGGGAGCATAAAGCACATGGACTTAAACGAATACAAACTATTCAATCAAATTGACCAGGAAAACTATCTGTCTGAGATTGATGACCTGCCAGATCAACTGTTGTATGCCTGGAAATCAGGCCAGGAACAACCACTACCCACCTGGGATGGAATCCGGCAAGTAGTGGTAGCTGGCATGGGGGGGTCAGCCATTGGGGCTGATCTGCTGGCTGCATATCTAACCCTGATATGCCCCGTGCCTTTTTTCGTCGCCCGCAATTACCTATTGCCAGCCTGGGCGCACGGCCAGCAAACACTGGTGATTGCTTCGTCACATTCCGGCAACACCGAAGAGACACTGACCGCATTTGACCAAGCACTGGCCCAGAATTGCCGCATTCTATCTGTATGCACAGATGGAAAACTTGCCGAGAAAAGCCGCCCGGCTGGAATCCCGTTGTGGACATTTCCCCATCAAGGACAGCCTCGGGCGGCTGTAGGATTTTCGTTCGGCTTGCTCCTGGCAGCTATGTATCGGCTGGGTCTGATCCCCAACCCAGCACAGCATGTGACTGCGGCGGTGCAAGAGATGAGATCACTGCAAGCACAACTGAAGGCTGAAATGCCCATTGCCCAGAATCCTGCCAAACGCCTGGCAGGGCAGTTAGTAGGACGCCACGTTACCGTTTTTGGTGCAGATATCTTAGAGCCTGTCGCGCGACGCTGGAAAGGGCAGATCAGCGAATTGGCCAAAGCCTGGGCGCAGTTCGAGTTCCTGCCAGAAGCCGATCACAATACGCTGGCCGGGTTACTCCAACCGCAAGAGGTGTTGAGCAAAACGATTGCGCTGTTCCTGAATGCCGCCTCTTATTACCCGCGCAATCAAATACGCACCGAACTGACCAGGCAGGCCTTCATGCGAGAAGGCTTGAATACCGAGACCATCCAGGCATCTGGTGAGACGCCCCTGGCCCAGCAGTGGACTTCGCTGCTTTATGGTGACTATACTGCCTATTATCTGGCGATGCTCTACAATATCAACCCTACCCCAATTCAAGCACTCGTCGGCTTTAAACAAGCCCTGGCAAATACCTGATCCAATCACGGTCGCCCTCTCAGGAGCGACCGTTTTTTCGTCCATTCCACAAACCTTCTGCTGAATACACTGCCAGCGCAGCCCAAATGATGGCGAAGCCCACCAGGCGCGCAGGAGGGAAAGGCTCGTTGAAAATAAAAATGCCGATCAGGAATTGCAAAGTGGGGGCAATATATTGCAAGAAACCGATCATAGAAAGAGGGATACGCCGGGCTGCCATCCCAAAGAGCAGCAGCGGTATTGAAGTCACCAAACCTGCCAGCGCCAGCAGCGAAGTTGTGGCGAATCCCTGGTGAGCAAAGGCACCCACCCCCACTATTTGGCGATAGATCAGGTATCCGAAAGCCGGCAAGAACATCACAATTGTTTCCAATGTAAGGCTGTGCACTGCATTCAATGAGGCAGTTTTCTTCAGCAATCCATAAAGGGCAAATGACAAGGCTAAAATCAAGGCTACCCAGGGCAAACGCCCATAATTGAAGGTAAGGTAAATCACCCCAACTGCCGCCAGGGTCACCGCAACCGCCTGCCCGCGTCGCAGACGCTCACCCAAGAAAAGCACCCCAAAAATCACGTTGACCAACGGATTGATAAAATAACCCAGGCTGGTCTCAACGATATAGCCGGCATTGACACCCCAGATGTAAACACCCCAGTTGACCGAGAGCAAAGCGGCAGCCAGGGAATAAATTATGAGCACTCGGCGGTTACGCGCCGCTGCACTCAACCAGCCCCAATCCTGCCTCCAGGTCAGCAACACGGCCAGGAATAATAACGACCAAACCATGCGGTGACCGAGGATTTCCAACGCCGGAACGCTTTCCAGCAACTTCCAATATAAGGGGAAAAGCCCCCACATCCCATATGCACCAATGCCAGCCCAAATACCTTTATTGATCGATCGCATCATTGCCCACCGGTATTCTTGGCATCAAATGTCACCTCGGGATAATTTGCACCTGGGCTGATTAACAAGGACGAATCCTTGCCAAGCAAGGATTGGTCAAAGAAAGCCAATGCATAGTCGTTAATAATGCGCAATACGCGGCTGCCAGACAACGGCCCCTTGAGACCTAAGACCGAGGAAAGCGGCGAGAACATGGGTAGATCGGTGAAATCATAGTGCCCTGTTCCAGCAATGGTGAGGTGATAGGCTGGTTGGCTGAGATTCTCGGAGAGCTGATCGAACTGGCTCAGATTGCCAGGCGCTGACCAGGTGGCGCTGGAGAGGAACATAAAAGGCTGCGATAGGCCACTCTCAATCACAGAAGAAGTAACTGGCACCAGGTAGGCATCCATAGCCAGCCCTGCCCGACAGCGCAGGTCGCGCGCACAGAATTCGACCACTGCGCCGCCGCCAGTAGAATGCCCCAGCGCACCTATGCGCGTCAGATCCAGGCGTCCCGTGAAACGCTCTGCCGGGTCGTGAGCATCCAGCGCTTGCATCGTATCCAACACAAATTCGAGGTCTTCCGCCCACTGGGTAACCAGTAAATTGGCTGCTGCACGATACTCTTCTTCTGGCAAGTTGAACGGCAGGGCAGCCGGGTTATTCTCTGCCACACTGCCATCAGGGAAAACAGTCACCATTGCGCCATAGGTATGATCCACAGCCACCACAATGTAACCACGGCTGGCTAGTTCTTCCATTTGGTAAGTATTCTGCGCCCGGAATCCACTCCAACCGTGGGAGAACAACAGCAAGGGATAGCGCTCAGCATGCCTGGACAGAGGAGCAAGGAGAGCCGAGTGGGTGCGCGCATAGCGGATATGGGTGAAGAAAGAATCCGGCAGGTCAAAAAAATTTGCCAGCGCCGGGGCAACCACATCCATATTCTCTATCCATGGGGCAAGATCAGCGCTCGCCGCAGGCACAGCCGGGTACCAAATTTGCATCATCAGGCGACGGGGAGAGGCCGGAGCAGGTGCATAGGGATCGGTGCGCTTTGAATCGACCAGCTCCATGGAAAACGTACCGATGGCGTAGGGGCCTGTAGGCTGGGGCAGATGAGGAACAGGCAAGAGGATGGGCAAAAGGCTGGAAAGTCCCAGTACAAATAAACCTACCAGCGCAACAAACACGCCGGATGCCCGGCGATCAGGCGGTTTAGGATTTGGATGCAGGAGATTTCGCAACCCCAGCAGCAAAGCTGCAGTGCTGCACACATACAATGGGAGCATCTGCCAGCGGTATTTTTCAAGCCCCAGATGGACGAGCATCACCAGGAATGCAACAATAGGGATCACACCTGCCCAAGGCGGCCGCCGGGGAGTGAAAAGCGACCAGCTAACCCAGATTGCTAATAATACCAGGATCGTGGCTTCTAAGGGGCGCATCAGGCTACCTCTCGCTCGCGTTTGAATTGGGTCTCGTAGAGTTGGGCATATAGCCCTCCTTGCGCCAGCAATTCCTGGTGTGTGCCGCGCTCAACAATCCGCCCGCGATCAAAGACCAGGATCAGATCGGCTGCTAGGATGGTGCTCAGGCGGTGGGCAATGACGATACTGGTGCGCCCAGCCATCACATGTTTGAGGGCATCCTGAATCAGGGCCTCAGATTCGCTATCCAGGTGGCTGGTGGCTTCATCCAGAACGAGGATGTGCGGATCTTTGAGAATCACGCGCGCCAGAGCCAAGCGCTGCTTCTCGCCACCTGAGAGGCGGTAGCCGCGCTCACCCACCACGGTATTGTAGCCATCCGGCAAGCCAGCGATAAAATCATGGATATTGGCTGCACGGCAGGCGGCCTCGATCTGCTCCTGCGTTGCATCCAGGAAGGCATAGAGGAGATTGGTGTGGATGGTATCATGGAACAGGTGCGTTTCCTGGGTGACCATGCCGATCTGTGCAGCAAGCGAATTGAGGTTCACATCACGCAGATCGTGTCCATCCAACAGGATACGCCCCTGCACGGGATCGTAGAGGCGAGGAATCAGGTAGGTAAGGGTTGTCTTGCCGGCGCCGCTGGGGCCTACCAGGGCTGCAAGTTGACCGGGGGCAACGCGGAAAGAAATTTCTTCCAAGGCATTCAAACGTGCCTGACTGCGAGGTTCTTCCACCTCACTCCGTTCCTGGACTACCCGGTCATGGCCTTCTTTCCCACCAGAGAGTACTGCGGTCACATCATCCATGCGACCAAAGCGCCTCACCTCGCTGAGCAGCGACTGCTCAGCCACCTCATAGCGGAAAGTCACCTGTTCGAAAACCAATTCGCCGCACACATGCTGAAGTGTTACAGCGCCTGGCTTTTCAGCGATATCCTGCGGCAGGTCAATCACTTCAAAAACCCGCTCGAAAGACACCATGGATGTCGCGAATTCGACCGGCGCATTAGCCAGCCCTTGCAGTGCGCCATAGAGCGTGCCCAAATAAGCCGTAAAGGCTACAATGGTGCCAATGGTAAAAACATCGCGGATGACCAGGTAACCGCCAATGCCATACACTAGTGCGGTGCCCACAGCGCTGATCAAGCCAACAATGGCGAAAAAGGCCGTTCCGATCAAGGCACGCCGCACGCCAATATCACGAACATGGGCAGCCCGTTCCTGAAAACGGGCCACTTCTGTATCTTTTCGCCCGAACAATTTAACCAGCAAAGCTCCGCCAATGCTGAGTGTTTCGTTCATCATGGCATTCATCGCCGCATTGGCATCCATACCCTGGCGAGCAATCTCGCGCAGCCTCGCACCCATGCGCCGGGCGACGAGGATGAACAACGGGAGGATCAGAATCCCTACTACGGTCAGGCGCCACTCCAATGTGAGCATTACTCCTAGCAATGCCGTTGTCTCAATCAAGTTCGTGATGATATTAACAATGGTGTTGCTGATCGCATTCTGCGCGCCGATAACATCATTGTTCAGGCGGCTCATTAACTCGCCAATCTTGGTATGCGTGAAAAATCGCAGCGACATGCGCTGTAAACGGGCAAAAAGCGCCACACGCAAATCGTAGATCACCCCTTCCCCCACACCAGCGTTCAGGCGGCGCTGCGCTACCCCCACCACCCCGCGCAGTGCGGGGATAGCCAGCAGCGCCAACGCCAGCCACATCAGGCGCGCGGTGTCTTTGGAGGGAATGGTGCGGTCAATCATATCGCGCATGATGAGTGGCGTGAGCAATGTTAAACCTGTAGTGAACAGGATCATTAACAACATACCGGCGATCTGCCAGCGGTAAGGATTGGAATAACTCAGGACTCGCCGCAAGAGTCCCCAGGTAACCTTCGGCTTTTCGTCTGCCTGTCTCATTAAAGAAAACCAACCACCGCCATGAAATCCCATTGTCAAATCCTTATCATAAGCGAAAGGGGTGTGGGGTTGTAAAACAACCACTTTTCCAATATCACAAACTCACGCTAATTATAAAAGGAAATCGAGAATTGCACATTTTCGGCCCTATGAGAATCGCCTTGGTGGGGCGGATGCATCTTACAGAATTGTGAATTTACTTATGGAATTTTCACTTGACACTGCGCGCATAATGTGCAATACTGTCAGTGTTCAGGATGAAAAAATCAGCACCTCTGCTATCCCACCGAAGAGGAGGTGATGTCCGCTATGTCTACGCACAGTAGCACGAAACAAAGCGCTGCGGCATCCCTCCTGAAGACCGGATAAGATTGCCGCAGCGCACCAGAGAGCCGCCCAAGTGACGGCTCTCTGTGTTTTAAATCCCCGCGCCGGCGCCTTTCTCAGCCATACGCAGCAACTCTGCCAGCGGCAGGGCTGCCAATGATTCTAACTGCAAGTCGGCGTGGTCGAGGGCAAGCTGGCGGGTGAGGGCACCTGGTACTGCCACAGCAAAGATACCTGCCCGTTTCGCAGCCAGGATGCCATTTGGTGAATCCTCCAGCACAATTGCCTGCTTCGCAGGGATACCTAATCCAGCCAGGGCGGAGATGAAAAGCTCCGGATCAGGCTTGGTGCGCGTTACATCCTCCATCGTGCGCAGGACTTTAAAGTAATCAAGCAGCCCTCGGCGGGTGAGGTGACCCACAACCCACTCGCGCGTTGAGCTGGAAGCCAAGCCAACCCGCACCCCCAACCGCCGCGCGTCTTCCAAATATTGCACCACCCCAGGCAGCAAAGATTCTTGCTCGATCAATTCCATCTCACGAGCAGCCCGTTGGGCATCTACCACCTGCCAGTCCACGGGGCACTCAAGCAGGCGCTCCAGGTCCTTATAGGGGTTGAATTCGGCCTCCTGGCTGCCAATGGTGGTCGCCCAGAGGTCAAAGGAAAGTTCAAAGCCATAGGAACGATACAATTCCTGCCAGGAACGGAATATGGGCGTCTCCGTATCCAGGATCAAGCCATCAAAGTCAAAGAGCAATGCGCGCATCATGTGCAGGATTATAATTGAGAATCAGAGGAGTACCAATGAAAACTCTGCTATTGATGCGCCATGCGAAATCATCCTGGAAAGACCCCAATCTAGATGACCACGATCGCCCATTAAATAAACGGGGGAAGCAAGATGCCCCGCGTATGGGAGAACTGATTACCAACGAAGATCTGCTCCCCGATCTGATATTGGTCTCCAGCGCCCGTCGTGCCCAGGATACGGCTCGCCTGGTTGCCAAGGCCTGTGACTACCGCGGTTCGCTCGAGACACAGCGAAACTTTTACTACTCCGATTCGGCTGCATATCTGCAGGTGCTGCGCAACCTCCCCGAGCAGGTCGAGCGAGCCCTGGTGATCGGGCACAACCCAATTCTAGAAGAACTGCTTCACGATCTGACCGGTATGGATGAACACCTGCCAACCGCAGCGCTGGCGCTGGTCGAGTTGCCTATCCAATCCTGGAGTGAATTGGGCGCGGATACCCTGGGGAAGGTCAGCGGGCTCTGGCTGCCACGCAAGTTAAGAAAATAACGAATACGCTGCTCAGGCCTTTCTTCGCACCGCCAGGCTAAATCCAACCAAGCCAATCACAACCAATACGGCAAAAAAGATACCTACAGCCAGCGAGCCGGCTGGTTGCGATTCGGGCGCAAGCGTGGCTGTAGCGCCGGCAGGTGTGCGGGAGGGCTTAGCTGTGGCTGTAGGGGGAGGCACGCTCGGCTTGGGGGTATGGGTCACGGTCGCAGAGCTTGGCGTGAAGGTCAGCGTGGCGGGAGGCGTCACTTGCAGGATCAGCTTTTGATCCGGTCGGATGATCGAATCATTGTTGAGTCCATTCCAGGCCATCAAATCAGCCACGGTAATCTCATACAGGCTGGCAATCCATGAAAGAGTCTCACCGCTCTGAATAATGTGATAGTAATTCCCGTCGCTGGCGGGGGTCAGCTTTTCGATGGGCGTGAGCGGGCGCGGCGTAGGACTGGGAGTAACCCGACCAGGGGAGATGAGCAAAACCTGGCCTATCTGAAGCGGCCAATCTTGCTGGATACCATTCATCGCAAGGACCGAATCCACTGTCACACCATAAGCCACAGCGATGCTGATCAGAGCCTGGTAAGGCTGCACGGTGTGAACAATTTTGCCATCTGCATCTGGTGTGCTGGGCACGACCATGCCAACTGGCGTTGGCGTGGCATAGCCTTCCGTGTTGCTGCTGGGGATGAACAAACGCTGCCCCACCTGGAGCGCAGTATCTTGTGAAATGTTGTTCCAGAACTCAAGATCGCGGATGGTAATCCGATAAGCAATCGCAATCGACCAGAAAGATTGCCCAGCTGCGACCACATGGTAGATATTTCCATCGGCGTCGGGGGTGGCAATTTGCACCGGCACAATCAACTGCGATACCGGCGGAACGTACGCACCAGGTGTGGGAGTGAAACCATCAGGGTAATTGTAATCGCCGCATGTCATCGCCGATGTGTAAGCAGCCTGCAAGACATAATAGGTCATACCATTGGCTGCCTGCGCCACCCCCGCGCCGACATGGCAGTAAGCGGGATTGGTTGCCGGGCGCATGTGATCTGGATCCGACCAGACCAACATGATCTCATCAATACTCAAGTAGCCAACAGCGAAGTTCTCGGTCGCCCACACCTCAGCACCACCCCCATAGCCGGCCGCGGCAATCCGGCCGCGCACATTGCCAATATGCCAGGACATCTGGTTGGCAGCCATGTATTCTGCAGTGGCCTGTGCAACAGCATTGACAATCGGATCTTCAATCAACGCCGGCAGGCCATAGGATACGCGCAGCGTATTCATGGCAATGATCAGGTCATAGGCAGTTACCCCGCTTGATTGGGCTGCGTTGGAGAATGGGTATGCGGCATTTACGATCATGCCAGGGTATAGAGACCCGATCAAAAAAATCGTCAGCAATAGACAGTAGAATTTGAGCTTAATTCGCATGGGGTCACCATCTTTTCAGAGGGTTGAATTTGAGTGAAAGAATAGAAATTGGCCTGAGGCAGCTCAGGCAATCATTGGGCCGGGACCGATGCGTTCCAGGAACCAGCAGCGCGTCTCGCAGTCGAACAATAATTCGAACATCCGGCCACCGGTCACCATGACCAGGAAATGCAGCCCTTGCTCATCTTGCCATTGGCGCCCAACCGACTCGATCAGATATGTGCTTTTATTCCAGGTAAAGCGCAGTGGAGTAGATTTGCCAGTTTCACTAAAATGAACTGTAACTTCAATAGCTTCCATAACAATCACTTCAGGGAATTTCTCGTCACGGGGTAATCCTATTCTCTTGGAATCCGATCCTGGAGGTAATCAATCAGCAGTTGCAGTGCTGCCTCAGCGGAATGCTCTTTATTTTGAATACGATCGCCATTCCAGATAAATCGCCTGGCGAACTCGGCTTGAGGACTGCTGAGACCAATCCAGACCAGGCCAACAGGCTTTTCCGGCGTTCCACCTGTGGGGCCAGCAATTCCGCTGACACCCAGGCCTATATCAGCTGCTAAGGCAATGCGTACCCCGCGCGCCATCTCAATGACCGTCTCCGCACTCACCGCGCCGTGCTTTTCCAGCGTCTCCCAAAGCACACCAAGAAGGCGCACCTTGGCCTCGTAAGCATAGGCCGTCACACTGCCCATGTAGCAGGTTGAAGAACCAGGCACATTGGTGAGACGGTGACCAACCAATCCGCCCGTGCAGGATTCAGCCACCGCTAAGCGCAGGCCTTTCTGGCGCAACAGATCATTGACCTGGTTCTCAAGAGCTATACTATCCATGGAGCAATTATACAACACGCGAATAACTCGTACCCATTCACCTTTACCCAATCACCTGATACAATCTAGCCTGCTTATGGAAACATCCACTCATCTCCAGGGTATCCTGGATACCGCCCCGACAAAGCCCGGCTGTTATATCATGAAAGACAGCCAGGGAACTGTGATTTATGTGGGCAAGGCGATCAACCTGCGCAACCGGCTGCGCTCATATTTCCATGCCAGCGCGCAAGAAGAGCGCAAAACGCGCCAGTTAGTGCGCCAGATCCAAGATATCGAATGGATCGTGGTAGGCTCCGAACTGGAAGCATTGATACTGGAGATGAATCTGATCAAAAAGCACCGCCCGCGCTACAACGTGCGATTGAAGGATGATAAACGCTACCCATATATTAAGATACATTGGGGAGAGGATTATCCGAAAGTCACTGTCACGCGCCAGGTCACCGATGCCGGTATCTCTGAGGATACAGCGCGCTATTACGGCCCCTACACCAGTGTATGGGCGGTGCACCAAACACTGGATGTGCTCAGGCGCATCTTCCCATACCTCACCTGCGACCGTGAGATCACCGGCAAAGATGAGCGCGCCTGCCTGTACTATGACATCAAACTCTGTCTCGCCCCCTGTATTGGAGCAGTCAGCCGAGAGGAGTATCGCCAGATGATCGATGATCTGGGAAAATTCCTGGAAGGGCGCACGGATCCAATCCTGGAGCGGTTGCAAAATGAAATGTCGCGGGCTGCAGAGGAGCTGCAATTTGAAAGGGCTGCTGCCCTGCGTGACCAAATCCAGGCTATACACCAAGTAGTTGAGCGGCAAAAGATCGTATTCAGCAGTGATTATGTTGACTCGGATGTAATCGCCATGGCGCGATCGAATGGAGATGCCTGTGTGCAGGTATTCTTCATCCGCGGTGGGAAGCTGATCGGGCGCGAATACTTCCTGATGGAAGGCGCTGAGGATATGCCCGACCCAGATGTGTTAGCGGGTTTTCTCAAACAGTTTTACGATCAGGCGCCTGTTGTACCCGACCAGTTGCTCTTACCACATGACATTGAAGAGATGCAGATCATCCAGGAGTGGTTGAACACCCAGCGCAGCGGACAGAAAGTGGAGCTACGTATTCCACGAGAAGGGCAACAGCATGAACTGGTGCAAATGGCTGCCGAGAACGCCGCCGAAACACTGGCTGCACTTAAAGCACAATGGGAAGCAGATTCACATCGCCAGGAGCAAGCCCTGGCAGAGCTGCAAGCCGTTTTTGGTCTAGATCAGCCACCCAACCGCATTGAATGCTATGATATATCCAATACTCAGGGTACCGCAGCAGTGGGCAGTATGGTGGTCTTTGAGCGCGGTGTGCCCAAGAAAACCCATTACCGCCGCTTCAATATCCGCAGTGTACAAGGCCCGGACGATTTTGCCAGCATGGAGGAAGTGCTCACCCGCCGCCTCAACCGTTGGAAATCTGCCCAAGAAATGGCCCAGAGCCCTGGCAAAAAGCCCGACCCTGCCTTCGCGTTGCTGCCGGATCTCCTCCTGGTTGATGGCGGAAAAGGGCAATTGGGGCGTGCAGTAGCTGTGCTCGAACGCTTCGAGCTGAACGATAAATTTGCTGTGGCAGGGCTGGCAAAGCAAAACGAGGAGCTGTTCATCCCCGGCCACGCCTCATCGGTGATGCTGCCGCGCCACTCACAAGGCTTATATCTGGTGCAGCGTGTTCGCGATGAGGCGCACCGCTACGCGATCACCTCGCACCGTAGGCGCCGCGACAAAGCAGCTTTTGCTTCGCTGCTGGATCATATTCCAGGTATTGGGCCTGCCCGGCGCAAGGCGCTGCTGGCAACTTTTGGCGATGTGGAGGCAATCCGCCAGGCATCACTGGATGAATTACAGAAGGTGTCCGGAATTACGTTAAAATTAGCCCAGCAAATCCAGGAGAACCTGTAGGAGTTTCAACATGGCAAGCATTTGGTTTGTAGATGACGACAAAGAAATGAGCGAGGCCATAGGCTTGATGCTACGTGTAATAGATCATACCATGCGGTCTTTCACTGAAGCACGCCTGGCAGTGAGGGCACTGACGCAGGGTGAACGCCCTGACCTCTTGCTCCTGGATATCAGTATGCCGGAGATTTCTGGCATAGATATGCTCGAGTTCATCCGCAGAAAGCCCGAATGGCGAAATCTGCCTATTGTAATGCTTTCATCTGAGGCTTTTGATGCTCAAATTGACCGGGCTCTTGCTTTAGGTGCAGATGGCTTCGTAGGTAAACCCGTTACCATTGAGGAATTGGATGTTGCAATCGAGCAAGCAATCCAAAAACATCAGTCCGGCTCCTGAGGCAGCCTTGACAGTGAGCGCTATTTTACAAGGAAATAGGTAAGCAGATGACAAAAAAGAAAAATACGAATACGACACAGCAGCGCGCAGTACGCTTGCAACAGATCATCATGGGTATCATTGGAGTGATCATTATCCTCTCCATGGTAATCTCGCTGATTGCCCGTTGAACTTGACTATTTGCGCAGCAGCGCCTGTATTGCGCTATTAAGCTCCTGCACAGTGAAGGGTTTTTGTAACCAGCTCACATCCCCCGCTTCGAGCAGCGCCTGATCACGCATTTCCAGCGGGTGACCTGTAACAAAAAGCATCTTGATATCCGACCAGCGTGAGCGCAACATCTGGTGAAGGGCAACGCCTCCCATTTCCGGCATCACCACATCAGTGACCACCAGGTCGATCAGGTTGAACTGGCCCTCAAACAGCTTCAGCGCTTCGCGGCCATTTGTAGCAGTAATCACCCAAAAACCCTGTGCTTGTAATAATGCCTGCAAAGCTTCGCGGGTAGCATCATCATCTTCTACCACCAGCACCGTTAGTCCACTACCATCCAGTTTGGTTTGATGTTCCTGAGCAGCATCATCTCGTTCATCCACCCGTAAGCCTGGCAAATAAATAATAAACTCAGTGCCCATGTTCACTTGGCTGGATACATCGATAAAGCCCTGATGCTGCTTAACAATGCCATACACCTGCGCCAAGCCTAAACCGGTGCCTTTTCCTACAGGTTTGGTGGTATAAAATGGGTCAAAAATATGCGATAGCTCTTCGGGAGGGATACCCACGCCATCATCTGCTACGCCAATGCGCACCCAATCACCCACGCTTAGCTCTGGATGCGGCAACTTGGCTCCGGGAGTAATGCGCACCCGGCTCAGATCGAAACGCAAGTTACCCCCCTGCGGCATTGCATCACGAGCATTGACCGCCAAATTCATCACCACTTGCTGCAGGCGCGTCGGGTCTCCCTTGATCATATAGACGCCAGGCTGGTATTTCAATTCAAGGTGAATTATCTCTGGCAAAACACGCGAAAGCATCTTATCCAATTCCTTAACGAAAGGCAGTAGATCCATGGGAGTCTGTTCCATCACAGAGCGGCGGCTGAAATCCAGAATCTGGCGGATTAAACTGGTGGCGCGCTGAACTTGCTGCTGGATAATATGCAATCGCTCCCGGCTTGTAGAAGCCAGCGTTTTATCCCCGATCAACAAATCTGTGTAAACCAGGATTGCTGCCATGATATTGTTAAAATCATGCGCAATCCCTGCCGCCAGTTGCCCCACAGTGGCAAGGCGCTCTTGCGTGCGGATACGCTCTTGATCTTCGCGCTCCTGCGTGATATCGCGAAGCGTGATCACCCATTGGCGCGCATCACCGCCAATGGAGCGAGCCTCTGCTTCAAAGATCGCCCTCGGCGATTCGCTGAGCACGAATTCGATGGACGATTTCGGCATTTCATCCTTATACTCCAGGCTAGCAAATTGTTCACAGAACTGAGCAATAGGATAAGGGCCAAGATGTGTGAGCACTTGGCCTGGTTCTCCAGCGCCCATACGTGCCAAGATTTGGCGTCCGAAGAGGTTGGCAATGAGCAAACGATAATTGCTATCCAATAGCAAAACTCCCACTGGCAACCGTTCGACCAGGCTTTCTAGACGATACTGCTCTGCTGCCAGCAAATCCACCAAGTTTTGGATCTGCTGATAACCATCAGCATTGTTCAAGGCCAGCGCCACCTGTTGGCAAATTGCCTGAAGCAAATCCAGATGATCTGAGGAGAAAGCACCCTCCTCGCGATGCAATACAGAGATCACCCCCAGCAACCGTTCGCCGTCTATGATAGGGGCCATTAAAGCTGAACGGGCATCCTCATCCAGATCGGGCACATGTAACCAGCGAGTATCTTGCAATACATTAGCCACATTCACTGGCTGGCGCTCTTGAGCCACCCACCCTGCCAGGCCTACGCCTGGCGCCAACTTTAGCAGCTCAGCAACCTCACTGACCACATCTTTATCTCGACCATACAAGGCACATAACCGCAGCCGGTTGGTATCCGGGATGTAACGGAATCCCTCCCCTACCAACCCGCCCAACGCCTGGCAAGTGAGGGTGACCGCGCGGTTTAGAACCTCATCATGATCCAGTGTCGCAGCCAACTCACGCCCTAGATCGTAGAGCAGGCCCAAGTGTCGGCGCTCCGTAGCAGCGCGCTTATAAAGACTGGCATTCTCAATCGCAATTGCAGCCTGATCACCCAACAAGCCCAATACGCGCAATTCTGCATCGGTGAAGCGATGTGGTTGGGGATAGGAAATGTTCATCACACCTACAACGCGCTGCCCGATCTTCAGCGGTAACCCCACCATGGCACCTTCCCAGTGGAAAGGTGCATCAGCAAAGAGTGGATGTCCCCTCATATTCGGGATCACCATTACCTCACCAGTACGGGCTACCGTATAAGTCAGGCCATCCTGACGCGGCTCTGGAACAGGCTCGCCACGCTTCCCATCTGGCAACAAAGCGGCACCAAAGGTTAGGCGCCTTGTGTCATCATGATAGAGGTATATGTATGAATTATGCGCTCCGGGTAAAAATGCAAGGGCACTCTGCAACATGGCATACAATACTTCTTCCAGGTCCAGGCTGGCAGTCAGGGTCAGGCTCGCCTGGCGGAGAGCGAGCAGTTCAGTAGCGCGCTGCTCTTCTGCCTCAAAGTGCCGCGCATTCTCGATAGCCACTGCGGAGTGCAAAGCAAAGGTCTGGGCAATAACAATCTCTTCTTCACTGAAGCCATCCGGTGATGTGCGATCCAGGCTCAATAAGCCAATCACGCGGTCGCGCACCCAGAGTGGTACCCCTAGCCAGGAATTGATATGCGCGCCGAGGGTAGTAACTTGCCAGCGCGGGTCTTGCTTTACATTGCAAATGACCAGGGGCTTGCCACTCCGCACCACCTCACCACAGGTCTGATCGGTAGCCAAGTCAAAAGATATGTTTTTTAGGATGGATATGTCGGCGTATTGATCAAAGCCCCACCACGTCTGAAAAACGATCCGCCCATCCTCTACCAACATTGTGGATCCACTATCGAAGTGAAGAACACGGCGTAACTGATCCAGAACGGCTTGCACCACCTGTTCGAGAGAAAGCGTGAAACCAAAGACCGCAGCAGCATCACGTAGCGCTTCGGCGCGCTCCCGAATGCCTCGCTCCACTTCCAACAAACGCATATTTTCTAGAGCAATGGCAGCCTGGTCAGCAAACAAGCTGAGCAATTCCGAGTCCTCTTGGGTGAAACGTCGTCGTTCTATCTCATCTACCACCTGCAATACGCCAGTTACCTTGCTGTGCCAGCTCATCGGCACACTCAACACAGCAGTATAAGGCTGTTGGTCTTCATAAATTGCTGCACGATTATTCCACACCCTGTAATCATCGATAATCAGAGGCTTTCCGGTCTGAGCCACCAGCCCAGCAGCTCCTTCGCCAAATTTCATCGTGACGCCATGAAAGATTTCTCTTTCATCCAGGTGGTATTCATCCAATACCCTTACAATCTGTTTATCGTCGTCACACACCAAAACAGTGCCCCCTTGCGCCTCCAGCAAGTTGACCGCTTGAATTACGATAGTATGTAGCAAAGACTCATAATCGTGCGGAGATGTAATTTTAAGAGAGGCGGCGTGCAATGCCGCCAGCTCTTCTGCACGGCGTTGCAGGGTTGCCTCCGACTGCTTACGGGCGGTAATATCCGTAAAAACCGCCATTGTGCCAGTAAACTTTCCCCCTGACAAGCGCGGAGAGCCACTCACCAGCGTATAGATACGGCTGCCATCCTTGCGCAACATTTGTAACTCGTAACGATCTGAAACACCTTGCTTACGCCGGCGCACTGCTCGCGCCACGACCGAACGCTGGTCTTTGGGGACAATCATGTGCCACTTCTTACCGATCAACTCATCAGCCTGATAGCCGAGCATGTAGGCGGCGGCAGGATTGACAAAAGCAATCTCTCCATCCAGGTTATCAACGATGATGCCATCAAAGATATTCTGAACAATCTCTTCGTTAAACTCTTTTAACCGCCATAATTCCTCCTCAGCAGTGCGGCGCGCTTGGCGACTGAGCGCTTCCTGGATCTCGCGATTCACCGCAGGGACGAGGCGCGTTAGCTCACCTTTCATCAAGTAATCATGAGCACCGGCTTTCATAGCACCCACTGCCAATTCTTCACCAATCGTTCCTGAAACGATGATGAATGGCAGATCCAGGCCAGTATCTTGCATGAGCTTCAAGGCTGCCAGGCCGCTGAACTTTGGCAAGGCATAATCAGCGATCACCACATCCCAGGTTTTCTTCACCAGGGCATCCCGCATGGATGCGGAAGTAGCCACGCGCTCAAATTCGAGCTCGTACCCGGCGCGCTGCAATTCTCGGACGATCAGGAGAGCATCATCCTCGAAGTCTTCAACCAGCAAAACCCGCAAGGTAGTCATTAACGGATCAACCTGCTTCGCGGCGGGGGAACATTCAACACCAGCCAGTATAATTTTAATTGTTTTACCGCCTCGGTGAACTGGGCAAAATCTACTGGCTTGCGAATATAGCTGTTTGCACCACGACTATAACTTTCCAGGATATCATTCTCTTCATCAGATGAGGTAAGCACCACCACCGGCAAGTGCCGCGTGCGTGCATCCTGACGAATCGTTTGTAAAACTTCCAGTCCATCCAGCTTTGGCAGTTTCAGATCCAGCAGGATCAGCTCGGGCAGTGTATACCTCCCCTGATCAGCATGGCTCCCTCTGGCAAATAGGATATCTAGAGCCTCAGCACCATCATGGGCGACCATGATATCATTTGCCACCTGGCCACTGCGCAAAGCGCGTAGGGTGAGCAATTCATCATCAGGATTATCTTCGACAAGCAGGATATATTTCTGTTCCATAAAATGGGCCTCATAAGGTGAAGTAGAAAACCGCGCCAACACCAACCTGGCCTTCTGCCCAGATCCGTCCACCATGGCGGTGAATCACGCGTTGGACCGTTGCCAATCCGATTCCAGTGCCCTCAAATTCTGCTAAACTATGCAAACGTTGAAAAGCACCAAATAGTTTAGACGCATAAGTCATATCAAAACCGGCCCCGTTATCGCGCACCAAATATACCATTTCATGCCCTACTGGTTTGCTGCCAAACTCGATTTGAGCAATTTCCTGCTTACTGGTGAACTTCCAGGCGTTACCAAGCAGGTTTTCTAAAGCTACCCGCAACAAGTGAGGATCTCCGTTAGTAACCAAGTGGGGGGCAATGATAAAACTAACCTGGCGCTCGGGTTGGGTGCTGCGCAGCTCAGCTACAATTTCAGTAGCGATGGCGCTCAAATCAACCTGCTCATGGCGCATCTCGCCTCGGGTTAAACGGGAGAGTTTGAGCAAATCACTGATTAACTGCCCCATCTTGCGGCTAGCTCCCTGAACGCGCCTCAGGTAATCTTGCCCTACATCGTCCAGACAGGCCATGTAATCTTCCAGCAGCGCCTGGCTAAAGCCATCAATCGCCCGCAGAGGAGCGCGCAGATCGTGTGAGACCGAATATGAAAAAGCCTCCAATTCCTGGTTCACCGCCACCAACTCTGCCGTCCGCTCTTCGACACGTTTTTCCAACTCGGCTGCATGGTATTGTGTTTGCTCATATAGCCGCGCGTTTTCAATTGCCACGGCCAACTGCTCAGCCATCACACCCAGAATTGCGACATCTTCCTCTGAAAAATCCGCTTCCAATGTGCTTTGAAAAGTTAATGCGCCAATGCAATTACCGCGGCTGATGAGAGGCAAGGCAACTTCGGAACGGGTTTCTGGCAAAAGAGGGTTATTGAAATGGACGGCGTCTTTTCCCACATCCAATGCAACGCGCGCCTGGCGATGGGCAATGCTCCAACCAATCATCGAGCCATCTCCAACCAGCAGCTTATGCCCGGCACGCAGCATCTCTTTGCCAGCATGCCCAGTACCTGCTCGCAAGATGGCATATTGGCCTTCAGGCTGGCCTTTCGCCTCTCCGTCCAGCAGGAATAAGCCAACATAGTAATAATCGAAAGCCTCTTTGATGCGCTCGACCGTGCGCGCGATCAGCTTTTCTGTATCCAGGATCGTGCTCACAGAGCGAGATACATCCGCAGCCAACTGCAATTGCATGTTCCGGCGCCCAAGGTTGAGCAGCAAAATCTCGCGTTCTCGTTCCGTCTCACGCTTGCCACTTACATCCAGGCCGAAGCCAATGATTTCAACCCGATGAGTGCCCTCATAACGGTTGGTCATGCTCCAAGCAAGCATGCGCCTGCCCCCATCTTTGGTCTCGATTTCCAATTCATAGTCTAGCAAATCTACTTGCTCAAAGGTCTGCAATAGACCTTCTACCTGGCGATAGGCATTGCCAGGGAAGAGGGTATGCCAGAAATTCTGTCCTACCAGTTCGTCTGCCTTATAGCCAGTGATCCGTTCTCCGGCAGGGTTGATGGTTTTTGTGGTTCCATCCAGGGCTATGCAACAGATCAATGCCGGGGCATTATTGAAGGCTCGAATGTAAAAATCACGATCCATTACCATGCCGCTTCTCCCATCACACAGTTGTTATCCATAAAACTACAAACGGGGCATAAAGGCAAGGTACCCATAACGACGAATTACACTGATATTATATAAAAGATTTTGTGTAAACGGATTACAATCTGGCTAGAATAAAGACAAATTTCGGGATGGAATAATCATCCCGAAATTTGTCTGTGAAAACAGAGCTTTTAAAACAGCCCGACAACGCGTCCGGTCTCAAGATCCAGATCTACATCGTAGAAAACCGGGCGTGTGGGTAAGCCGGGCATCGTGCGCATGGTGCCCAGCATCGGATACAGGAAACCCGCTCCTACTGAAGCGCGAATGTCGCGGATAGGCACGCGAAAGCCTTTGGGAACACCCTTGAGTTCCGGATCATGGCTCAGGCTGAGGTGGGTCTTTGCCATGTTTAATGGTAATTTGTCGAAGCCAAGACGAGTATAGAGCTCTATCTTTGCTTCTGCTTCAGGCAGGTAATCCACCCCATCTGCGCCGTAGATTTCCTTACAGATGATCTCAATCTTTTCTTTGATCGAAATATCCAAGGGGTAAAGGAATTTGAAATCACTAGGTTTCTCAGCTGCCTTGAGCACAGCCTCAGCCAGCGCGATGGCCCCTGCTCCACCTTCCATCCAATGGCGCGCCACCACAGCGTCCTCTGCCCCCGCATCAAGGGCGGCCTGGCGCAGCAACTCCACTTCTGCAGGTGTATCCGTGGCAAACGAATTAACTGCAACCACCACCGGGATGCCAAAGCGTCGAGCATTCTTGATATGATGCTGCATGTTGCTAACACCTGCTCGCAGCAAATCCAAGTTCTCATCGGTGTAAGCCGACGCCAAGGGACGACCCGCCACTACTTTCGGCCCACCACCATGCATCTTCAGGGCACGCACGGTTGTCACCAGAACCACCACATTGGGGATCAACCCTGAATAGCGGCACTTGACATCGAAGAACTTTTCCATTCCAATGTCGGCGCCAAAACCCGACTCGGTTACCACGTAATCGGCCAATTTCAGCGCAATGCGATCTGCGATGATCGAGCTTTGTCCATGGGCAATATTGGCAAATGGACCGGCATGCACAAAGACGGGCGTGCCTTCCAGAGTCTGCATCAGCGTGGGCTTGATCGCGTCGCGCATCAAGACCGTCATCGCGCCAGCAACACCCAGGTCTTCCGCGGTCACAGCCTCGCCGCGTTTATTAGTGCCAATGACCACCCGCCCGAAGCGCTCGCGCATATCCGCCAGATCTGTGGTCAGGGCTAGTATAGCCATGATCTCGCTAGCGACCGTAATATCGAAGCCCGTGTTGCGCGGCATATTCTCCTCAGGGCCCAAACCAACGGTAATCTCACGCAAAAAGCGATCGTTCGTATCCACCACCCGCCGCCAGGTGATCGCCGCCGGGTCAATATCCAGGCGAGCAAAGAGGGACCGTTCCTCTTTGGTGAGCAGGTTGGGGTCGGTCTTGTCGATGCCCAGTTTCTTCAAACGGCGCAACATCGACGGTGAAAAGCTGCGGTTACCAGCCTTATCGGCAGGGCAAAGCGTGTTGAACAGCTTATCATCATCCGGTTGCCTAGACTCGTGGTAAATACGCGCGTCAATCGCCGCGGCAAGCAGGTTATTGGCTGCGGTGATAGCGTGAATATCCCCGGTTAGATGCAAGTTAAAATCTTCCATGGGCACCACCTGGCTGTAGCCCCCACCCGCCGCCCCGCCTTTGATGCCAAAGGTCGGTCCCTGGCTCGGCTGGCGAATGCAGGTGAAAACGCGCTTCCCCAGGTGAGCTCCCAATGCCTGGCTGAGGCCTACCATGGTTGTGCTTTTGCCCTCCCCTAAGGGTGTTGGAGTGATAGCCGTCACATCGACATACTTGCCGTTGGGTACATCCTTCAGGCGCTGCAATGTTTCAAGGCGCACTTTTGCCATATAGGTGCCGTGTAGCTCAAGCTCTGAAGGTAAAAGCCCCACTTCCTCTGTTACTTGGGAAATAGGCTTCAGTTGCACTTCCTGAGCAATTTCAATATCGGATGGGACAGGTTGGCGCAGGTTGATCTTCGTGGGCACGAAGGGTCTCAGGCCGGCTTTGCTACTCATCGTTGATCCTCCTTAGTATATTAAATTTGAGAATGGGTGGCTAAATGCTGTTCCCGTATTTTGACAGAATTTCACCAAAAAGGCAAGAGATTCTTATCCATATCTGCATGTGCCAAGTGTCACAAAGGATCGATTCTCTTGACCATATAATACTTCGCACGCACAAAGCCACGTTCCAGGTAATATCGGCGCGTACCGACTGCGGCAATCACAGCCAGGCGTGTAAACCCCTTCTGGCAAGCGATCATCTCGGCGTGCTGGATCAGGGCTGTTCCCAGGCCAATGTGCTGCGCTGCCCCGTCCTGCTCGAACCCGACCGGCAACGATTGACCATACACATGCACCTCCCGGATGACCGCTGCGGCTTGCAATTCTTCCATCCCGCTATCGGGGGATGTTTGGCCTGGCAGGAACAGGCGCAAAAAACCAGCCAGGCGGTCCTGCGCAGTGACAAAAGATATGAAATGTTCTTCGCCCCCTCCCGTGGTATAAACCAGGTCGTCCAGGTGCAGCGCGGCAGTATCAACTGCCTGACCGCGCACCTCCCTGCAGCGGATGCACTGGCAGGCTGTTCCCCTCCGCGCAAGCTCGCGCTGGACATCCAATCGCAGGCTGGTGCGTTTGTTGCCCGCCACCACATTGGTTGAAGGAATGTCGCGGATCACCCGGTTCACCCGGCAATAGCGGGGAATGGTTGGCTTGATATCAGCAAGTAAATCCAAGAGTTGGGCGGTCGTATAAGGGGTATATTCGCCGCGCTGCCAGTAATCGTACAATTCCGCATTTTTCAGCAGTTGGGTTGGGTAGATCTTGATTTCATCCGGGCAAAGTTCCTGCCATAGACGGGCAAAATCAGCACGATCCGATTCGATCGTAGCGCCAAGCAGGTTGGGCATCCAATGCAAGACGATCTTGAAACCCGCCGCCCGCAGCAGGGCAACTGCCCGTCTTGTATCCGCAACACTATGACCACGCTGGTTGATGGACAGTATGCGATCATCCAGGCTTTGTGCGCCCATCTGAACCTTGGTGGCCCCTAAAAATCGCATCCATTCCAGCTCAGAGGGGGTAATATCGTTCGGGCGGGTCTCAAGCACCAGGCCTACGTTGCGCTGGGCAGCGGTTTCGTTCAAACTATGAGCCTGGTCCAGCGTAGCAGAATCGACTCCATTCAAGGCATCAAAACAGCGCCGGACGAACCATTCCTGATAATCTCTCCGATAAGCGCTCCAACACCCACCCAAGATGAGCAATTCTATTTTATCGATCGGGTGCCCCACCGACGCCAGGGCCTGTATGCGGCTGGCGACTTGAGCATAGGGATCGTAATTATGTTCCAGCCCACGCCGGGCGCCTGGCTCATCTGGGAGGTAGCTCTTCGGCATTCGTGCATCAGTCGGGCAAAAAATGCATTTACCCGGGCAGGGATAGGGCTTGGTCAGCACAGTCACAGTTGTTACACCGGAAAGAGTACGCACTGGTTTCATGCGGATGCGGGCCAATAGTGCAGGGTCGGGTGCCCACTCGCCGCGCTCGACCAGGAGGCGATAAGCCGCCACCAGCACATGTTTCGCCAGATAGCCGCCCTGGGGGATAGGATGGCGGCGTATGGCATCTTGCACGGGGCGACCCGCGCGAACCTCTTCCAGAACCTGGAAAGCCTGTTCGAACATTTCAGGGGTATATTGGTGGGCCTGATCCCAATTCCGACGGGTAGTCATAAACGTTATAATAGGAGCGTGAATGCATTAACGGCAGCAAAACTGCTGGCTCTCAATCGTAAATTTTACCAGACCTTTGCACACCAGTTTTCGGCAACCCGTCGCAGGCTCCAGCCGGGTGTTCTGCGGATGTTGGCAGATATCCCACTGGAGGCTCATATTCTGGACCTGGGGTGTGGCAATGGCGAGCTGGCGCTGGCACTGGCGCGGCGAGGCCAGCAAGGGACATACCTGGGACTGGATTTCAGCGACCACCTGCTGGCAGAAGCGCAATCTACCCTAGTGGAACACCCGCAAGCATCCTATACCTTCTTGCAGGCTGACCTGGCCTCAGAAGATTGGCACTCTTCTCTTCACGGGCAGATCTTCGACACTATCGTGGCTTTTGCTGTGCTGCACCACATCCCCGGCAACACGCTGCGCCAACAGATATTGCGCTCTGTTCATCGTTTGCTAGCACCAAGCGGCACCTTCGTGATCTCCGTATGGCAGTTCTTGAACAGCCCCCGCTTGCGCATGCGCATCCAGCCATGGGAAACAGGGGGTCTTTCTGAGGCGCAGGTAGAGGATGGCGATTACCTGTTAGATTGGCGACAAGGCGGCAGCGGGCTGCGTTATGCTCACCACTTCAGCCCGGCTGAGTTAAATTCCCTGGCACAGGCTGTTGGTTTTCAGGTTGTAGCGCAGTATCACTCCGACGGTGAAGGAGGGCAGTTGGGACTATACCAGATATGGAAACACGGGTAGAATTAACCAATCGGAGCGCGGCTGACCGGTCTGCGCTTCCCTTTAATGCCTCATCTGTACAAAATAGGCGACCCATTCATCATTGAGATCCAAACGTTTCACCCCCAACAAGAAAAGGAGTCAAACGCTATGTTCAATAAAACATCTTCCACACCGGCTGGCAAGCGCTTCTGGCACAGTCTGCTCTCTATCATTATTCTGCTTAGTCTCTTATTAGGTGGAGCGATCCCTGGCACTGCCCAGGATACAGAGCCGCCCCGCAATGCCGGCGATATCACCTTTCCCCCAGAAGATATGTTTGAAAATTTAGCGCCCTTCAAACCTGGTGAGGTGATGGTTAAGTTCCACGAGGGAGTTGCCAGCGCAGAGGCTGAGGCAGCCCAGGAGAAGTACGGTGCAACCCTGCTGCGCACCCTGTATGAAAGCGATTGGCAGTTGTGGCAAGTAGGCGAAGGCACAGAACTCTCCACCGTAGAAGCGCTCAAAGCAGATGCGATGGTCGAATATGCTGAACCCAACTACAGCTACCATATCTTTGTGACCCCGAATGATCCCAGCTACAATAAGCAATGGGCCCACCCCCTCACTGGCTCGCCCACTGCCTGGAATACCACGACGGGCAGCTCTTCGATGGTTATTGCCATTATCGATACCGGCATTGATGAGGCTCACCCCGATCTCTCCAGTAAGATCGTTGCGGGATACGATTTCGTGGATGATGATACAAACCCGCATGACACCAATGGGCACGGCACCCATGTGGCTGGAATTGCAGCAGCCACTGGCAACAACGGCGTGGGCATTGCAGGCACAAATTGGCAGGCGCGCATCATGCCCATTCGGGTGCTGGGAACCAATGGCAGCGGCTGGAGTTCAGACATAACCGATGGCATCACCTGGGCTCACCAGCACGGTGCCAAAGTACTCAACCTGAGCCTGGGTGGGCCTACCTATTCCCAGGCTATGCAAGATGCAGTGAACGGCGCATACAATGCCGGCAGCCTGGTGGTGGCAGCGATGGGCAATGAACGGGATGACAGCCCGCCCTCGCCCACCAGTTACCCGGCGGCTTACAACCATGTGATGGCAGTGGCTGCCACCAACCCGGCAGATCACTACTCTTACTATTCCAACTATGGAAGCCACTGCGATATTTCCGCCCCTGGCGGAGAGCTGTATTACCTGCACGATCCAGATGGCATTTACAGCACCATGCCAACCTACAGCGTAAATCTGAACGGGTACGGTTACTCGCAAAATTACGATTTCCTGCAGGGCACCTCGCAGGCCTCACCCTTCGTGGCAGGGGCTGCAGCTTTGCTCTGGACAGTGGCGCCAACCCTCACCAACGACCAAATCCAGGCGGCTTTCCAGAACACTGCAAAAGACCTAGGCACAGCCGGTTGGGACCAGGATTACGGCCACGGGCGGATCGACCTGGCGGCTGCCTTTGCTGCTTACGCCTTGCCTGCTGCCCCAACGCTTTCGGCGATCAGCAACACGGATGGCGATGGGAGTTATCTGGTGGATTGGAGCGATGTGAGCGGGGCCACCTCATACACCTTGCAGGAAGATGACAACTCATCCTTCTCTTCTCCCACCACACGCTATAGCGGGACAGCCACCCAGTTCCAAGTCACTGGGCAAGCAGGCGGCCTGTGGCGTTACCGGGTGCGTGCTACCAGCGCCAACGGCAACGGTGCCTGGAGCGCAACCCAGTCAGTTGGCGTTGTCCCTGGCGCACCGACATTGAATGCCATCAGTAACGCCAGCAACCAGGATGCCTACACCATCTCCTGGACAGCGGTTAGTAGCGCTCAGGGTTACGAGCTACAAGAGGATGACAATCCATCTTTCACCTCGCCCGTTACCCGCTACAAGGGCATGGCCGTCTCATACAAGCCCACAGGGCAACCCGGCGGAACATGGCACTACCGAGTGCGCGCTTACAATTCGGCTGGCAACGGCGCCTGGAGCAATACCCAATCTACCACAACCAATCCATCCCCACTGGCAGCGCCCACCCTGGCGGCTATCAGCAACCCAGATGGCGATGGCGCGTACCTGGTGAACTGGGCTGACGTGGGCAGCGCAACAGGTTACATTTTGGAAGAAAGCGACTCACCCTACTTCGAGGCTCCCACCCAGGTTTATTCCGGCGCTGCCTCCGAGTACAATGTCACCGGCCAGCAAGGCGGCACGCACTACTATCGCGCCCGCGCCAGTGATGGCAGCGCACGCAGCGCCTGGAGCGCCAGCGTTTCTGTGGTTGTAAACACAACCGTCGTCCTTCCAGCAGTATTGAAGAATTTGGATAATCAGGTGGATATTCTCGCAGAAGGCTTCGAAGGCGGGGCCGTTCCACCCAGCGGTTGGAGTCGCGTCCAAACCAACGCCAATCAAACCTGGAAGATCTTGACCGTGGGAACTCCTTATGCGGGCAATTATGCCGCAGATGTCGAATACGACACCAGCCTGGGCTCCCAAAACGAGGTACTTCTCACACCCTCCTTCAGCGCCAGCAAAGCCACGCTGACCTTCTATTCTTTCGGCAGCCCGTACTGGTGCCGTGACACGCACGATAACTGCGATCTCAACGTCTGGATTGTCCGAGGGAATTGGGGCGGCACTGATGATACCATGATCCGCACCGTGGATGCCGATTGGACAGGCACGTGGATCTGGTCACTGACGACCATCAATTTGACTCCCTATCTCTCCGCGGGAACGCCGGTGCGGGTGGCTTTCCAATACATCGGGCAAGATGGCGCCCAGATAGGGCTTGACCAAATTACGATCATATCTCCATAACCCAATAGCAAGCTGGATGTTTGCGGGTGCTATTATTGCCCGCAAACATCCAGCTCCATTCTTGATACTGGTATCTCTATGCGCATCCTGATCATTTCCGATATTCATGCTAACCTGACAGCCCTGGAGGCTGTGCTTACTGACGCCGGCCTGGTGGATGAGGTGTGGTGCCTGGGTGATCTGGTTGGCTACGGGCCAGACCCCAACGAATGCGTGGAACGCATCGCCAGCCTGCCCAACATCCAGTGCATCCTCGGCAACCATGATGCCGCCGCTACGCGTTTCATAGAGGTGGATTCCTTCAATCCCGAGGCGCGCACTGCCATCCTGTGGACCCAACAGCGCCTCACCCCCGCTAACCTCGCTTACCTGGAAAAGCTGCCTGAACATCTCATTTTGAATATGATCACGCTGGTACATGGCAGCCCGCGCCAGCCAGTTTGGGAATACCTGCTGGATACGCGCACAGCCACATTGAATTTTAATTACTTCGACACCCCGTATTGCTTTGTTGGGCACACCCACCTGCCGGTTATGTATGTGTTGCCAGATGATAACGTATCCGCTCATCTGGTGGTGCCAGAGCATGCCACCCAACTGGCATTGGTCCCACGCGCTATTCTCAATCCGGGCTCGGTGGGGCAACCGCGTGACCGTGATCCGCGCGCCGCTTATGCCATCCTGGATATGGATCAATTCACCTGGGAGCACCGCCGCGTGGCTTACGAAATCGCCAGCGTGCAGGAGCGCATGCAAAAAGCCAAGCTGCCTGAGCGCCACATCCAGCGCCTTTCGGCCGGCTGGTAGAGAGAAGCTGGAACCAGATATCTATTGCCAACGTCTATGGGGCAACAAAATGAGGATTTGCACACCCCGTGCAAGGAGGAGAAAAACCCATGTATAAGAAAATTGTCTTTCCGCTCGTTTTACTTGCGCTCCTGGGATCGGCCTGCGCATCTGCCCGCTCGTATGAGCCCGCAATGCAAGCCCCGATGGTTGAGGAGGTTTATTTTGAGGAAGAGCGCCCGGTGGAAGTATATGATTCTGCTGCGCCATCTGGAGCCTACGACGAGGGTGGATACGTTTCCTACGATGCCACGATCAGCTCTGCCCCTCCCACCGAAGAACGCATCGTGATCAAAAATGCTGATCTGAGTATCGCGGTGGATGACCCAACGAAATCCATGGAGCGCATCTCGCAATTAGCCGAGGAATATGGCGGCTATGTGGTGGCAGCCAATCTCTACCAGACCTACCTGGAAAGCGGTATCCAGGTTCCCCAGGCAAGCATCACCATCCGCGTTCCAGCTGGCAAGCTGAACGATGCAATGGAGCGCATCAAAGAAGAAACCAGCCAGCCGATCATCAGCGAGAGCATCAACAGCCAAGATGTGACCGCAGAGTACACCGATCTGCAATCTCGACTGCGCAACCTGCAAGCCGCCGAGACCCAACTGGTCGAGATCATGGGCGCCGCGGTGAAGACGGAAGACGTGCTGGCAGTGTACTCCCAGCTCACCGCGGTGCGCGAACAGATTGAGATCATTCAAGGGCAGATCCAATATTATGAACAATCCGCGGCGATGTCTGCCATCAGCGTGTCGCTTCTTACCAACGAGGCTGTGCAGCCGTTGACCATCGGTGGTTGGCAACCGGTGGGTGTTGCCAAGGATGCCGTGCAGGCGTTGATCAACGTGCTTAAGTTCCTGGTCAATGTTGCCATCTGGTCAGTGATCTTAATCATCCCGGTCGGCCTGCTCGTTTTCGGGCCACCCATCCTGATCATCCGCGCCCTGCTCAAGCGCCGTGCTCGCCGAAAGGCTCAAGCTGCACCGCCTGCTCCCCAGGCATAAACATCTCAGCGCCAACAGGCTGCGAGCAAGAATCGATCCGCTCGCAGCCTGTTTTTTCTGCCATTTTTTGCGTATAATCGCCTGGTGGACACCTATAATCAAATGTTGCAACGCCTGCTGGGATTGCGCCTGACCCCTGCCCAACTGGACGCGCTCACCCTGTACGAGCGCGAGCTACTCGACTGGAATACACGCTTTAACCTCACTGCCATCCGCAAAACGGAAGACGTGCACATCAAGCATTTCCTGGATTCGCTCACTTGCCTGCAGGCAATGCGCGAATCGCCAGGCGAGCGGCTGATCGATGTGGGCACGGGAGCGGGCTTTCCGGGCATCCCACTTAAGATCATCTTACCCAGGTTGCAACTCACCCTGGTCGAGTCAGTAGGCAAGAAAGCAGATTTCTGCCGTCATATGGTGGGAATGCTGGAACTGCAAGGAGTAGAAATAGTGCAAGAGCGGGCCGAGGTTATCGGCCAGCTTCCCGCCTATCGAGAGCGCTATGATTGGGCCGTGGCGCGTGCCGTTGCAATCCTGCCGGTACTTGCCGAATACCTGCTACCCTTGGTGCGTGTGGGAGGCAATATGCTTGCCATGAAAGGCGAGAGCGGCCCCGCAGAAGCCCATACCGCTGAACGCGCCCTGCGAATCCTGGGCGGTCACCTGCGCCAACTGCTTCCCGTCACGCTGCCGGGCGTCAGCGAAGAGCGCTACTTGATCATCATCGATAAGATCGCTGCCACCCCGGCTGCTTATCCGCGGCGTATTGGCATGCCAGCAAAGAAACCACTCTAAGGGGCTCTCTTCGTCACCCGCCCCCCGCTCACTTCCCAAACAGCCGTGCGGCTGACAAAATCCGTCGAAAAAAGATC
>JAFGBV010000125.1 GCA_016932955.1 Anaerolineales bacterium
CTGTCGCGATATCGGTGGTTGTGTGGGCTGTTAAGGAAAATCGCTTCTTTGCGTGCAGGCTAGCAGCGCTTTCAGCTCTTCTAACGGTTCTGGAACGGTCAGCGCGATTATCGGTTGCCTGAGCGCTTGCACCAGGTCGACATCCAGATTGATCGCGAAAACAGCTCCAACCAGTGTTGGGTCACTGGTGAAAAGCCAACCCTCAGGCAGATAGCCAATCGCATCCGGGTTATAAGCAATCGCTTCCAGCATTGCCTGGGGATCTGGAGCGAGGTATGCTTGCGAGGTCACTGGGCTGTGATTCATCACAGCCTGATCAAACAGGCTCTGCTGTGCACTTTCTGAAGGATAAACCCAAACTTGAATTGATCCGCTGGACGCTGTGACTTGCACTGGGTCTGCGATGGCAGCCCAGGAAACGATATCACCGCTGTAAATGCTGCGCAGTTGTTGGCGGGTCAGTGGCGGTGAGAGTGCTGTGATGGCAGCAGTATTTTGAGCATTTGCGATCACCACGAGTTGAGTCTCTCCGAGTAGGCTGGCTTCGTAAGGGATGCTAGACTCTTCGAGGTCACCCAGGCGAAGAAGGATTTGCGCCGGGTCAGTTGGGAATTGGATTGAGCCTGTTTCTTCCTGGATTGCCAGGCTGCCAGGGGCTTCGGACTGGCAGGCGAGAATGGCATCTGCCCAGGGCTGCAGTTCCGGCGCGTAGATAACAGAGACGACCAGCTGCGCGTTCGGCGGGGTGGCAGAGGGTGGTGCGGTGCAGCCAGCCAGGGTGAAGAGCAGAAGAGTCGGGGCAACCCAGCGTGGCATAGCTCAGCGGATCAAAGTTACAGCAACAACCAGCAGGCACAAGCAAACACAGTAGATCGCAAAGGCGTATAAGGGGCGGCGGGTGAGGAATGCTAGAAGCCAGCGAATCGAGAGATATCCAACAATGGCTGAAGTGATGAAACCGACAGCAAGGGTAGGGATGCGTGTGGCAAACCCAGGGATTTGGAGCAGTTCATAGACCGCCCCGGCGCCTGCTGCTAACATGACCGGCACAGACATCAAGAAAGAGAAACGCGCAGCCGTTGGGCGATCGGTGTCGCGTAGCATACCGCCCGCGATGGTTGAGCCGGAGCGGGAGACGCCGGGGAACAATGCCAGCACCTGGAAAAGCCCAATCACGAGTGCATCTTTCCAATTTAGGTGCTCCATACTGCGGGTGCGTTTTCCAGCCTTTTCTGCGATCATCAGAAGCGCGGCGGTGAGCAATAGAAAGAGCGCAGTAGCCAGTGGGCTATCGAAGGCTGCCCCCACCAGGTCTTTAAGTAGTAAACCAGCCAAACCCGCTGGGATGGTTGCCAGGATCAGGTACCATCCCATGCGGGACTCTTGGGAGGCAAAGGGCTGCCTGCGCCACAGAGCACCCAACCAGCCACGGGCAATCGAAATCAGATCCTTAATGAAATATACGACCACGGCTACCAATGTGCCTACCTGCACCAGCACATCAAAGATCAATTCGTCTTGCGCGGGGATATTCCAGTTGAATAAGTAAGGTGTGATCACCAAATGAGCCGAGCTGGAGATGGGCAGGAACTCTGTCAGGCCTTGGATGATGCCCAGGATGATCGATTGCCAGATGCTCATGGGGTGTTTTTCTCCTGCGAAGCAAAGAAATTATCCGCGAATGACTCCAGGTTACCCTCCAGGATCGCCTGGCGTAAATCGCCCATCAGTGATATCAAGGTGTGGAGATTGTGCAGGGTCAGCAGGGTCGCCGCCAGCATTTCCTTGGCTGTGATCAAATGGCGCAGGTAAGCACGCGAAAAATGCTGGCAGGTGTAGCAAGAACATCCTTCATCGATTGGGCGTGCATCCCTGGCGTAGCCTGTATTGACCAGGTTGAGGCGTTGTGTGCGGGTCAGCGCAGCGTGGTGGCGGGCAAGTCGCGTCGGTAACACGCAATCGAATATATCGATCCCGCGCAGTACGCCATTGACCAGATCACCGGGCGTTCCCACGCCCATCAGGTAGCGTGGCCGGTCCGCGGGGAGAATGTCATTCACAACATCAATCATGGCGTGCATTTCATTTTTTGTCTCCCCCACCGATAGACCGCCGATCGCGTTACCGGGAAATCCCAGCCCCGCGATGAACTCTGCCGACCGTTGTCGAAGGTCTGGAAAAACACCACCCTGAACAATTCCAAATAAGGCCTGGTCGGGGCGCCTTTTGGCCTCCAGACAGCGCAGTGCCCAGGCATGGGTGCGCGCCATCGAGCACTCGTTATACTGGCGGTCGTAGGGTGGGGCGCATTCATCAAACGCCATGATGATATCTGCCCCCAGGTTTTCCTGGATGGTAATGGATTTTTCGGGGGTGAAACGGTGCGTTGAGCCATCAATATGGCTCTTGAAGGTGGCGCCATCGTCGTCGATCTTGCGGCTATCGGCTAAGGAGAAGACCTGAAAGCCGCCCGAGTCGGTCAACATGGGGTGCGGCCAATCCATGAATTTGTGTAGCCCGCCCATTTCGGCAACCAGCTCATCGCCGGGGCGCAGGTACAGATGATAGGTGTTGGCGAGCACCAGGCTGGCGCCTACCTCGCTCAACTGTACTGGGGTGACCGCTTTTACCGTTGCCTGTGTGCCCACGGGGGCAAACACAGGCGTCAGCAGGTTTCCGTGCGGGGTCTGAAAAATGCCAGCCCGGGCTTTTCCCTGGCTGGCCAGCACCTCAAAATGAAAAGGCTTCTTAGTCACAAGGCTTGATTATAACCGATGTGGGTTGATATAATTCACCCGTCTTGTCGTTAGGAATAGCGATGCAAATTTTCAATCTGCCCGGGCTAAATTCTCCTCCTCTTCGCATGAGGTGCAGCGAGACTAATGAAAGTATGAAGGTCAGCGGAGAATTGATCGCCTTGGCTGAGAAAGAGAACCTGTCTTAACCATGTTACCCGATTTCCGTGTCCGACAGCGCGATTACCTGCTCGAAATCAGCCGCGCTCTCACCCAGGAATTGCACCTCGATCGTCTCCTCGATCGCATTCTGGCGATCTCCGCAGAAATGCTTGCTGGGCAGGCAGGCCTCATCGCATTGCGCGGCGAGCAAGGGGGTTGGACGGTGGCTTCCAGCCATGGCATTCCTGCTGCCTTTGCGCGGTACCTCGAGCCGCTGCTCTCCGCTGTACCTGACCATGAAGATCCCGCACGTTTTGAGCTGCCCGAGATCAACCGGATTCTCCAGAGGCTGGCGCATAATGTTAGCTGGGGGCTGTTAACCGGCGTTGGTTTACCACTGATCGCCCGGGAGCGCGTAATCGGTGTAATCTTTATCTTCCGTAACTATCCGGGGGTTTTCTCGACGAATGATCGCACATTGCTGCAAAGTTTTGCCAACCAGGCAGCCATTGCTGTGCAAAATGCCCAGCTTTATGCGCAAGTGAGCCACGAAAAGCAGCGCATGGATGCGCTGCTCGATTCGGCTGCCGATGGAATTTTGATTTTGCTGCCCGATCACCAGGTGCAGCGTTGCAACCCGGCTTTTTCACGCATCCTCGGAATGCCTGCTGCTGAAGTGCTGGGGAAACGCCATGAAGATGTTATCCGCCTGGCACGCAGCCAGGATGGAATGACCCTGGAAAAGGCGGAAGCCGGTGGCTGGCCCTTGGCTTCCACCGCAACCCTTTATGTTGAAGGCGACCTCCAGCGCCTGGGTGGTATACCGCTTCCGGTGGGGATCACCTATGCTCCGCTGATTTCGACAGATGGTACCCTGTTGAACATTATCGCCACCGTGCGCGACATCACCCGTTTTCGAGAAGCCGAAGAGATCAAGAGCACTTTTATATCCGTCATCAGCCATGAGTTGAAAACCCCCGTGGCTCTGATCAAAGGTTATGTCGGTACATTGCGCCGTGAAGATGCCGTCTGGGATCGCGAAGTTGTCCAGGATAGCCTGGAGATCATCGAAGAAGAGGCCGACCGATTGACATTGATGATCGAAAACCTTCTCGATGCTTCGCGCTTGCAGGCTGGCGGTATCCACATCAACCATACCGATGTTGCATTGGATCGGTTGATCCAGCGGACGGTTGAGCGATTCCGCACTCAATCCTTGCATCACGCTATGCTTGTAGATCTCCCGCCCGATTTTCCGATCATATTAGGCGACGAGTCTCGATTGGAGCAGGTGATCTCTAATCTGCTGTCGAACGCCATCAAATACTCCCCGCAAGGTGGGGATATCCATGTAACGGGTAAAGTTCTTCCAGAGCAGGTGATTATCTGTATTCGAGACCAGGGGCCCGGTGTGGCGCCGGAAGATGCCCCCCATATCTTTGAGCGATTTTATCGTTCAACAGACGCCAAACGCACCACCAAGGGTGCAGGCCTTGGACTATATCTTGCGCGCGCAGTCATTGAAGCCCATGGCGGGCGTATTTGGGTGGATCCAACCCCCGGTGAAGGTGCGCGCATTTGTTTTTCGTTGCTTCGTTCCGAATCCACCCCAAATTTAGGAGAACCTGATGCCAAAAACACGTATTAATTGCCCAAACTGCCGTCAGCCCATTGCTGCAGATATCGAACAATTATTTGATGTTGGCCAGAATCCATCTGCCAAACAGCAGTTTCTGAGTGGAATGTTTAATATTGCCCAATGTCCCCATTGTGGTTTTCAGGGCAACCTGGCAACGCCCCTGGTTTATCACGATCCACAAAAAGAGTTGCTGCTCACTTACTTCCCGGCTGAATTAGGATTGCCCGTCAATGAGCAAGAGCGTATCATCGGCCCACTGATCACCCGGGTGATGAACAGCCTCCCCCAGGAGCAGCGCAAAGCTTACCTGTTCCGCCCGCAAACCATGTTTACCTTGCAGAGTATGATCGAGCGGGTTTTGGAAGCTGATGGGATCACGAAGGAAATGATCGAGGCGCAGCAGCAGCGTTTGGCCTTGATTCAGCAGTTGATGGGTGCATCCGATGAGGAGATTGCGGAGATTGCTGCCCGCGAAGATGCCGCTATCGATAGTGATTTCTACAGCATTTTAAACAGGCTCATGCAAACTGCCCTTGTCAGCGGAGATGAGACTTCTGCACGGCGGTTAAACGAATTGCAGCAAAAGCTGATGCCGATCACGACTTTTGGGCGGAAGATCGCGGAGCAGAGTAAAGAAGTGGAGGCAGCCATTCAGAATCTGCAAAATGCCGGTAAGAATCTGACCCAGGAAAAACTGCTTGATTTGGTCATCCAGGCGCCGAATGAGATCCAATTAAGCGTGATCGTTAGCATGGCGCGCCCGGGCATGGATTACACTTTCTTCCAGATGCTCAGCGAGCGGCTTGACCGTTCCACTGGTGAGGAGCGTGAGCGCTTAATAAAACGGCGTGAACAGTTATTGGAGATGACGCAGGCCATTGACAAACAAGCTGAAGAACGCTCTTTGCGCGCCCGGCAGCTCTTGAACGCGCTGCTCCAGGCTGCCGACACTCGCGAGGCCACGATCCAGAATCTGCCCGCGATCGATGAGTTCCTGCTGCACGTTTTTGACGAGGAAATGGAAATCGCCCGGAAGAAGGGCGACCTGGACCGCATCTCCCGCTTGAAGCAGATCCAGGAAGTGATCGAGGAGGCCAGTGCTCCACCTCCCGAGCTGGCATTGATCGAGGAACTGTTGGATTCTCCCGATGATGATTCTCTACTGCGAAGCATCGAAGCACGCCGAGACGAAATCACGCCGGAGTTTATGGAGATGCTGACCGGTCTGGCGGCGCGCCCACAAGAGGGGCAGGATCCTCAAATCACCGAGCGTATCCAGGCTTTATATAAGGCAGTGCTGCGCTTATCGATGCAGGGAAAGATGGGCTAGTTGATAGGAGGATTGTCCAGCCTCAGGCCATGGCCGCGCACAGTCACCAGGTAAGCATGTAGCGGATCTGCGGCTGCCAGGCGGTCACGCAGCCGCCTCACCAATGCATCCAGGGCCTGCTCTGAAATCTCGATCGCGTTTTCTTTTCCCCATACCGTCTGGATTAATTCTGGCCGCGTGACAACGCGGCCTTTGCTTTCATATAACAGTTCGAGTAACTGAAATTGAGAGACAGAGAGGGGAGGAAGAACCTCTTCCTCGTTGACCCAAACGCGGCGCGAGCGTTGCTCGAGACGCAGTCGGTACTTCACGGTGCTGATTGGAGCCATCTCAACCCCAGCGGATTCCAGGGGTAAGGTGGCGTCGGCGCTCAGGTATAGGAACTGCTGGGCAAGAGCTACCTGTACCGTGTCGCCATCCTTCAAGAGGACAGGATCGATGATAAGTTCGCCATTGTGATGCGTGCCGTTCTTGCTGCCCAGGTCTTCGAGCTCGATCCCATTGGATGTAACATTCAGGCGCGCATGATAACGTGATACCTGGCGATCCGGTATGATGATGCCACAACTCTGATCTCGCCCAAGCACGATGGTATCGTTGAGCATCCAGCGTTGCCCGTTCAACGGGCCAGTCTGTGCCACCAGAGTTGGTAGATCATCGCTGTTTCGTACCATCGGTTTCCTCCATATTGCACCTGTCCCACTCGCTCCAGGCGATAGGGCTAATATACCATAAAGTTACGGGTTGGGTATTTCAGAACCTCTAAGCTGCACATAAATTCCGCCGGGAAGGTATAATACAGGTGTTGAACTGGAATGCCAACGCCGTTAAAAGCAGGAGAAGTACTTAGAAGTCGTTACAAAATACGCCGCATCATTGGCCACGGAGGTATGGGAAGTATATACCTGGCAGACGACATACGCCTGGAAGGGCGGCAGTGTGCGCTCAAAGAAGTTGAACACGACCGCACACTGCCCCCCGAATTAGTCCGCCAGGCTCGAGATCAATTCCTCCGTGAAGCTACTGTATTAGCGCGCCTGGACCATCCTAACCTCCCGAAAGTGTCCGATTACTTTTCCATCGGGGGCAGAGATTACCTGGTGATGGATTTTGTCCCAGGCAAAGACTTACGCACGATGATGATCGAAGAACGTCAGGGGGGGGGATTTCTGGATGAAGCACTCATCTTGTCTTGGGCGAGTCAATTGGCAGATGCCTTAGAGTATTTGCACAGTCAGGATCCACCGATCCTGCATCGCGATATCAAACCTGGTAACTTGAAGCTAACCCCCAGTGGCTTACTAAAACTGGTCGATTTTGGCCTGGTGAAAATCCTCGCTTCAGATGAGATGACCATCACTGTCTTGCAGGGGCGGGGCACAGCCCTATACACCCCCCTGGAACAATATGGGGGCGATGCCGGTCATACCGATGCGCGCAGCGATATCTTTTCCTTTGGTGCTACTCTTTATCACTTGTCCACCAATACACCACCTGTAGAGGCGCGGGAACGCTTTTTGAACCCTGATAGCCTGCTCCCCCCGCGCCAGATCAATTCTGCGATCAGCCCGCGTGTGGAGCGTGCTATCCTGTGGGCAATGAGCCTGCATCCTGATGACCGCCCCCAAGATGTCCAAACTTTCTCCAAGGCTTTGTTAGGTGATTGGTCTCCCCCGGTCGGTCCGGTGCGCAAACCACGCCCTATGAGCATCGGCAGAATTTTGCGCTCACCGAGCGAACAGACCCTGCTATGGATTGCATCAGGTTTAGTAATATTTAGCTTGATTGTGACTTTGCTTCGCTGAGCCGCCAGATCCATGCCGCGGCTGCCCCACAGATTGATCCCAATAGCGAGGTTGCCATTGTACCCCACAGGGCATAGTTTTGGATCAGGCTGCTGCTGCCTGGCAGGCCAATGGCAATGTATGAATAGGCGCTCAATCCGCCGATCAAAGCCAAGAAACCCGCTCGCACTCCCCATCGAAGCCCGCCACGCAAGCTGATAGCCAGGTAACTGACTGCTCCTACCACAGCAGAGACCGCTAAAGCCGCCAGCCAATCGCCAAAGTTCACGACTGCCTGGGGTGGCTCAACCGTGGGTGTGGGCGTGGGTGTCAGCGTCACAGTTGGCGTAAAGGTGGGCTGTTCCGTAGCAGTGGGTGAGGGCGTGGGTGTCTCGGTAGGTGGCGGCGGGGTGGCAGTGACATTTTCCGGCGGGATATCGAAGATAAGAACGTCTGAGAGGATGGCATTATCACTTTCAGCCCGGATCTGTAAGGTGCCGGGCTGATCCACGCGTAGCGCGGTTCCGGCTACTCCTTGAACGGTTTGGGCTTCAATCTGCTGGAAAGCCGTTCCTCCGAGGGTGATGATAAACTGCACTACCGTGCCGTCGGGAACAGCGCGGCCATTGTAATCCACGATGACCCCTGTGTACACAGAGATCGTATCGCCAATACGGAAGACAGGTGGTGTGGGTGTAGGAAGCGCCGTTTCGGTTGCTGTGGGGGATGGCTGATCATCCAGGTATAATGGAATCACTTGACTTGGATCTGGCGAGAGTACTGCAATAATGTCATATCCTGCGCCAGGCACAGAAACAGGAAGGTCGCCGTTGGGCTGCAGTTCCTGGAAAAGCAAGCGTGCAGCTACATCAAGGAAGTTTGCCGAGCGGCTGAACAAACCATAATATGCAGTCAATTTGGAAATATCGGTGGCATCCAGATAGTATGGCGCGCCCATGGCAAAGGCAATCAGGTTCTTTTGCTGGTAGAGGTCAGGCCGCATGCCCAGAAAATTGCGCAGTGCCTGTGAAGGGGGCCAATCAGGCGATACTGTACCGCTGGCAAAGACAATCCAATCTGCCTGGCGCAAATCATTCTCTATTTGCAAAACACCAGTCCCGGCATCTAGCATACTTTGTAAATCTTCATATGAATACGAGGTCAGATTCCCGGGCAGGATCTGCCCGCTGCCACTGTAGAGGCGAATGACTGCGTCAGCCAGCCCGTTTACACTGATGGTGTATTGTTGGCGGCAGGTGCTGCATTGCTGGTAAACTCTTGCGTCCGTGATGAAGACGATCTGGTCGTTTCGCCCCGGCGGATCTGGCATCTCATCATCCAATTCCTCGAGCGTGGGGCTGATCAATGTGGCTGCTTGACGGGCGATATCAAAGGTTACCTTTGAAGATTTGTTCAACTCGTTGAGGATGTTTTCTTCAGGTAGAACTTCCTGCAACGAGAATGAATCGCCATAAATCCGGAGTTTGAGGGTGAGAATGCGTTGCACGGATTCGTCCACGCGTTGGGCAAACGCGGGATCCTCGCGGTATTTCTGGGCGAAGAATTCCAATGTATTGGTAACAGCCGTTTGCGCATCTTCGGATGATGAGGAGATGTCGCCCAGGTAAAGCAGGTCATTGCCTGCCAGGAAGGCATCCCGGGCAACAAACCGCCCACTAAAAGCCTCCCCGGAGGGATCGTAGAAGCGGCGCACTGCACGGCTGCCCAGGTTGTCGCTGATCATTACCCCGCCCGCCTCGCGCCAGGAAGCGAAAGCTGGTAGGGTGATCAACTGAGCGAAAGCCTGGGGGTCAAAGCTGACCGGCTTGGTTGTGGCGCGGATGTTCCCTTGGAAGCCCTGGTAGCGAATATGGGAGACCAGCAGTGCATCGGTTTGGGCCAGGGAATCGGGCGCGTTTCCGGTTACTGCGAAGAATGGGTAGAGCTCGATCTGCTTGAGCTGCTCTAACGATTTCCGCACGGTGGCTACTTCATCTTCTGGCAGGCGGTCCGACCCCCCGTACCCGGGGAAATGGCTGGCAACAACCACAATCTTGTTATTGCTGCCCTGGTGCAGGCCGCTGATATAGGCTTTACCCATTTCGCCTACCCAGTAAGGGTCTCCGCCAAATGTTTGTACTCCCAGATCGCCACCATTTTCCGAAAATGGCGCCTCCAACACATCCAGGGAGGGCCCCAGATAGAGATTGAAGCCCAGCCCCGATAACTCTTTTCCAAGCACTTCGCCAGCCTGCCGCGCAAGCTCAGGCTGCCAGGTGGCCCCTAAGGACATTTGGCTGGGAAGTGGAGTGAGCCCGTTTAATATCTGATCATAGGGATAGCCGTCGCCATTCTGAGCGATTCCGATAAAGAGCGGGGCATATACTGGAGTGAATATTTCTCCATTGAAGGGGTTGGTCTGGTTTTGCTGTGAAGCAGCATATTCGTTGCGCTGCAACTGGTCAACCAAGCTGCTCGCCAGGGGGATGGTTTGGTCTACTCCTACAAAGTTATCGTTTGCCGATGTTAATACTACGCCCCCTATGTGGTAGTTCACGATCAGATCGTAGATGCGAGAGCCAGTTTCTGAGCCAGCCCCAGCCTCCGGCCCAATAAATGTGACAAGGAATAACTGGCCAACGCGCTCCTCTGGGGTCATCGTCTCCAATAGAGCAAAAGCCATTTCCTCAGTGGTAAGAGTCTGCAATTGTGGCGCGGCCTGCCCTGCTCCCGCGGGAAGGATCAATGCGATCACCAGGAGAGAGTAGATCAGGCGGTAGAATCGAGCCATTTTCTCTCCTTTGCCAGGATATCATGTAACGCTTGGCGGCGTGCTGCGCCTCCCAATGCTTCCACACAGCGAATGCCCAGCGGATCGATTTCCTCTCGCAGTAGCATGAGCTCATCCGCAGTGGGAGATGGTGTTTCGGCAAGATTCGGGGCAGTCTCCAATGCAAAGCCGGTGTGGGCCTGTATCTCTTCCAGGCTTACCCCAGGATGGTAAGTGATCAATCGCATGCGTTCCCTGGCAAAATCGAACTGCCCCAGGTCTGTGACCAGGTAGCGCGGGCCACTCCCGTGAATGCGTGAGGGGTGGTAACCCATCCCGGAGAGGAAATCAAGCCGCGGTACAAATGTGACTCTTGAATGGCGGGGAATATATAGGTGAATATCGTTCAGATAAGTGGTTACATCTGGGATCCCACCGCTGCCAGGAAGGCGCAAACGCGGCTGCCGGTAACTTTTCCCAAAAGCAATGTTGTTAAAATTTCCTGCCGGGTCAATCTGGCCTGGACGGAAGAATTCCAAAGGGCGCAGGGTGGGCAAGATCTCAGTTGCCGCGCGAGCGAATCCGCTCGTGCGGATAGAGCGCTCTAACCAGAGGCTTTCGATGTTGCTGATGCCCATTGGCGCTGGATAGCGGCACACACCCTGGCCAATCGCAGAGGCAAAGTACAGGTTAGGCGCATGCGTTTTTTTCGCCAACAAGTAAGCCGCGGCCACTAGCGGGGTGGCGATGCCCTGGGAAACGATCTGACCATCATGCACCTGGCGCGCCATGCAAACCACCATGATCTCGTCTGGTGTAAAACCCATCTCCTGCCTGCTCTTACTCTGTTGCCAGCGCATGTTGCACGATCCTTTGATGGATTTCGGGCTGGATGTTCCCGCCGGTGAGGACGACAAGCGCCGGGACCTGGGGTATCTTCCCAGACAGCACTGCCGCCAACGCTGTTGCTGCCGAGCCCTCGATTCTCTCAGCATAATGTTGCCAGGCAAAAGCTATTGCACAGGCAATTTCATCCTCGCTGACCAACACAAAGTCATCCACAACCTGCTTTGTCAAGGGGATCGTCACCGATCCTGGTTCCACAGGGCCTGCCAGACCATCTGCCAGGCTGGGTAATTCTACGCTGTGATCCTGCGACCCGTGGTAGTACAAATCGTGGAGAAATGGCGAGGCTTCCGATTGAACAGCGATCAACTTGATGTGACTGCCACTTTGTTTTAAAACACTGCCCACACCGCTGACTAAGCCGCCGCCTCCAGCAGGTACAACCCAGATTTCTGGCTCTGGTCTGGCGCCGCCAGGTAGAAAAGCATCAGCCAGTTGTGCCCGGATTTCCAAAGCCAACGAGCCCTGACCAGCGATAACCTGTCCATCGTTGTACGGCGACACCCAGGTGCTGCCGGTCTCTGTCGCATAACCCAGTGCGGCTTTTTCCGCCTCGCCATATCCGCCGGGAACCAGGCGCACTTCTGCGCCTAAGTTTCGCATAGCCGAAATCTTTTGTTCTGTGGCATGGTCAGAGGCAAAGACGAGTACTTTTGCCTGGCAGATCTGCCCGGCTAACGCCACTCCCTGTCCATGGTTTCCTGCTGAAGCTGTTACCAGGCCTCGCTCCCGTTCCCATTCCGCCAGGCACAACACCTTGTTCAATGCGCCGCGTGCCTTAAAGGAACCTGTCACCTGCTTGTTTTCCCACTTGATGTACAGTCTGTTGTGATAGGGGAAGTTAACCTCATCGATTGTGAGTGGAGTCTGGTGAATATATGGGCGGATGCGCTCTGTTGCATCTTCGAACCACGATGGGGGAATCATCATTCCGTTAGTACGCTTTCTGGGTGGATCTGTCCCAGTTCTTGCAAGGCTAGCAGAGGGTCGTCAGTAAAAATGCCATCTACGCCTTGCGAGAATAAACGGCGCATATCCTGGCGCTGGTTGACGGTGTACACATGTACCCGGCGACCACTGCGCTGGGTGCGGCGGATCAGAGCAGCGGTCGCGTCGGATAACTCCGGGTGCAGCGCTTGGTGGGGGATCAGCCTGCCCAGCAAAGAACGGGCTAAGGCACCGCTTGTTCCAGCCAGTGTCAGCAATCCCAAAGGAACCTGCGGGAGAACACGGTGGGCGCGGATCAGTGCATTTGGGTTGAACGAAGAGAATAACACGCAATCGCTCAAGCCATACTTCTGAACCAGCTCGCAAACTTTTTCGGGCAAATTATCTCGCGGCGAGGTGTAGTTGGTCAACTCCACGTTAATGAAGATTTTATGACCGACGTTCTCAAAAACCTCGGCCAGGGTGGGGATTTTTTCGCCTTGAAAAGAGATATCAAAATGTGCGCCCGCTTCCAGCTCGCGCAGAGCTGCCAGAGGGGTTTGGCGCAC
>JAFGBV010000011.1 GCA_016932955.1 Anaerolineales bacterium
ACCAGACTGTTGACATCGACCGGTTTAATCGAAATATTCACCCGTCCAGCTTCCAACCGGGAAATGGTCAGAAGATCCTCAATCAAAAAACCGAGGCGTTTTGTCTCACGTTGCAAGGTGGTGATGTAGCTGGTTCCCTTGCGCGGATCGTCCAGCGCTGCTAACAGGTCAAGATATAGCATTAGATTGGTGAGTGGTGTGCGCAGTTCGTGCGAAACATCAGAGACGAAATGAGTTTTGATCTCGTCCAACTCTCGGAAACGGGTTACGTCACGAAAAACCACTACCAGACCCTGTTGACCTGGTTGGACTGGGAAGGGGGATGCCAGGGCCTGGTAAGACCTGCCCTTAGCTTGCAGGATGGCTTCTTCGGGCTGAAGGCGTCCGCTGCGCAGACCGTCCAGAAGTTCGGGCTCAAACAGGTTTAATTTTTCCGTCAAAGCCAGTAAGATCAATTCTTCTCCGGCCTGGTTGGCACGGATCGGCTGGTAATTGTCGTCCAAGACGAAGAGTGCGTCAGGAATTGAGGCCAGAATGCTTTCAATATGCTCCTTGGCAGACCGCAACTCTATCGTGCGCTCTTCGACACGTCGCTCAAGCATCGTGGCGTATTCTTGTAGCTGGCTATATAACCGGGCGTTTTGCAGGGCATTCGCAGCGTTTGCGCCAAGTGTTTGCAGCAAGGCAATCTCGCGCTGGGTGAATACTCGTCCTGGGTCGACTGTTTCAAGCTCTACAAGACCAAGCGTCTCTTCGCGCACGACCAGCGGCAGCATCAGCAAGGTTTTTACACCGGCTTCTTGCATCAGGCTGACTTCCGCGGGGTCGGCTAGCGGGTCGTCTGCGTGGAGCTGGACGACGATGTGTTCCTGCAACACGCGCCTGGTAAGCGGGTAGTCATACAGGCTGAATGGTTCCTGCCAGCTTTCTTTTCGGGAGATAGGCGGTTCTATGTAATAAGCCAGGAATGAGACGGTGAAATTGGACTGATCATAGACTGAGATTGCGCAACCCTGGACACCTGCCAGGCGCGCCATTTGTTGACTGAGTAATTCCAGTACTTGATTTGAATCCAAGCTGCCGGTTACCGTAGCAGCCGATTGCACCAAAGTGGACAGTTCCTGGGCCTGACGATTGCTTTCGGAATATAGCTCGGCATTATGGATAGCAATCGAGGCATGATCTGCCAGGGCTTGCAGGCGCCGGGTAGTATCTAGATTGAATGCATTGGGTTGGTCACTATCAACATTTAAAAATCCTACTACCTGACCGCTGACTTTGAGGGGTATGCCGGCAAACGAGCGGATCCATTCTGTCCGCGACACAGGCGTCCAACGTTCGTCTTGTAAAGTGTTGCTGATGAGGAGAGGTTCGCCACTCTCGAACATCGCCTGAATGGTGGGAGCGGTGAGTGGGAGGCTGAAATCCTCATATTCTGTAGGATAGATAGGTGCTTCATCATAGCCGATGCGCCGAGCCAAGCGGACTTTATTGCCTTCGATCAGCATGATATTTGCCGAGTTGCACGAGGTGAGTTGTAAAGTTTGCTCAAGAATCTGATCGAGCACCTGGTCTGGGTCCAAAAGCCGGTTAAGATTGGCTGCAGCTTGTGCAAGTGTCTCAGCTAATTGGCGCTGGCTGTGTTCTGCCTGGTAGAGATGTAAGTTTTGCAGAGCGATTGCTACGGTATGCGCCAAAGTCATGCCCAACTGTACTTCTTCTTCGCTGAAGTTATGAGGCTGGTTGTGATAGACCACCAAAACCCCGCTGAGGCGATCTTCAAATAGGATGGGTAACAGTAACAGGGCATGCACCCCGTAGTCTGCCATAAAATGAATGCGCTCCTGGTAGATTGGGTCATTTAATACATCATTGACGTACACCGGCTTGTGGGTCTGTAAGACCGTTTCACCAGGTAGACCATGATAACTTTGTGCGATGCGCTGGGCGTAAACGTCCGAAAGGTTGTGAGTGATAAATTCTATGGTTTGGTCATCTGAACCTGACAGATACAATGCGCTGGATTGAGCGCCAAGTAATTCTTCTGCCGCAGCAAACACGACCGGCAGCAATTCATCTCTTGTTAAGTGCTGCACGAGATCGGTGGTCAACTGATTGAGCGTTAACAGGCGATGCTCATTCTGTTTATAGCTGGAGATATCACGAATGCTGATCACAATCTGACGGGGTTTGTGCTGGGGGTCGTAAACCAATGCTGCCCGGATGGACAGCGGGTACGTTCTACCATCTGGCAACTCCAACTCATAGTCTATTTCCAGGCTGCCTGTTTGACGCAATGTTTGAATGTAGCTATCGACCATCTGCCGCCGGGTATCAATGTGCAGGAAGGTGGTGATATTTTGTCCAAGCAGATCTTTCTCGCCCACCCGCAGATCCTGAGCGACTATGGCATTGGAATATAGAATATTGCCGGACAGGTCGGTGATCAACAGACCATCGGGCATCATTTCGGCAGCGGTAATCAGCGTTGCCTGTTCCTGGCGGAGTTGAAAATTGGTGATCGCATTGGCCAAATCGCCAACTAAATCGTGCAGCAGGTCGACTTCTTCTACATCGAAAACCTGCTCATGAACGGCGGCAACCATCATGACACCGAGAGGCTGCTGTTCATGTAATATTGGGAAACAGGCGATGGACCCGATGCCGAGCTGGCTGGCTTTTTGAGCCCAGATGGCATCGGGGAGGTGGTCGCCGACCTGGTTGATGACCAGCACTTTCTGATCGTTCAGAGCCGTATGAGCGGGGGTAGCCGGTATAAGGAAGCCATTCTCATCCACCATGCAAGCATCAGAAAGGTCATGTTTCTTGCCGGCGCGGGCAGTTAAAGGCTTTTTACCGGTCAGGTGGATACACACGAGAACGTATTCCTGATTGCCAGCAAGTAATTGACAGGCCTGGTCAAGCAAGGTTTGCAGATTGGTGGCACGCACAACCAGGTGGTTGATCTTTAGCAGCGTCTGCAACAGGTTGTAACTGTAGCGTGCACGGGCCTCGAATTGCTGGGAGGTGGTGAAGATATCCAAAACGGGACGCGGGGCGGTGACCAGATCGTTTGGGAAGAGGCGGGCGTAATTCTTAACATATATGGCAGCCAGTGGGGCAAGGATCAGACCGGCAAATGTCTTTCCCAGCAAGTGCAATAATAGCTTGTGCCAGGCGCCAGGTGTGCCGATAAAGTAGATAGTGGCGAAGACCAGTGCATCACACCATAAGGCTACCAAGAAGGCTACCAACACAGCCACCCCGCTAGGGTGGCGCTTGCGGATGTTAGAGACCCATTGGTAGATGACCACCAAAAAGTACATATCAGCGGTAAGTGCCAGCAGAGAGGCGACGAGTTGGCGAAGGCTGGTCCAGACAAGCGAAGTATTGAGTGCTCCCTGGCTCCAGGTCTGCTCGAGGGAAGATAAAATGTTAATTGTGGCTGCCAAAACCGTAGCGGCCAGGATACCCAACAGGACTGTGCGGGCATGTATCGTGCCTTCCACGATGTAGATGGTCAGCAAACCCAGAAGAAGAGCAGGGAGAAACATGAAAGAGACTATTTGGAGCGACAATTCCTGGGAGCCGACCTGGACTTGAATATAGCTGAACAGTGGATATTCCAATACGCCAGCGATGACGCCCAGCAGGATCAGTAAGGGGCTCAAGCCGAGCAAGGGGCGCAGACGGTGAGCAGCCAATACCAGCAATGCCAGCAGCCATAATACGCCGGCGATCAAAAGGGCTAACACAAGAAGATGAACAGTGGGCATGAGCAGTCTGAATGATATTATAATCTGTAGCAGGAGGTTTTCCCCGTAAATGCGCTACCTGGTCGATGGGCATAACCTGATACCGCACATTCGCGGACTGGCATTGGAGATGCTGGACGATGAAGAGCGGCTGCTGCAGCGGCTGCAGGATTTCTGCCGCCGCGAGCGGCACCAGGTGGAGGTGTATTTCGATGGTACGCCGCCGGAGCATGCTGGACGGAGGCAGTATGGGATGGTGACGGCGGTGTTCGTGCGCAGGGGGATGATTGCTGACGAGGCGATACGCAGGCGGCTGAGGCAGCTTGGGACACAGGCACGGCAGTGGACGGTGGTGAGCAGCGACCGGGCGGTGCAGGTGGCGGGACGCGAGGTGCACGCGAGGGTGCTGCGGGCGGAGGAGTTTGCGCGGAAGATGGAACCGGGCGAGGCGCCGGGCG
>JAFGBV010000126.1 GCA_016932955.1 Anaerolineales bacterium
AGCCGCCCAAGCCTGAGGAGCCCGTGCAGCCGCCCAAGCCTGAGGAGCCCGTGCAGCCGCCCAAGCCCGAGGAGCCCGTGCAGCCACCCAAGCCTGAGGAGCCCGTGCAGCCACCCAAGCCTGAGGAACCTGTGCAGCCGCCTGAGCCCAAGCAGCCGGTAGAGCCACCCAAAGCGCCAGGGCAGGAACTGCTGGAGGGTGTGCGCGATACATCGGACGCGGTCAAGAATGCTCACGACAGAGTGGAAGGCATTCTCGATGACCTGCCAATCGATGATGAAACCAGAGATGCGATCCGAGAGGAGATCAATCCGATCGGCGAAAAAGCGGAAGAGATCAAAGGTTATGCAGAAAAGGGTTTGGAATACATAAAAGTTCTGGACGAGAATCTGGCTGAGACCGACAAAATGAAGATCACGCCACAATCACAGGAAGCGTTGGGCTGGTGGCGCGTGACCTTTAAAGCAATTGGTGAAGTCACCGAAAAGTTTGTCGATACGGTGACCGAACCCTTCACCAGCCTGTTTGGCGAACAAGGCGGGGAAAAGGTACAAGAGATCATCCATGAAGCGGTTCCGATAGCAGAATTCGGCGAAGAACTGAGCAAATTACCCACCAGCGCCGCCAGAAATATTATCGGCGCCCAACAGCGCGATCAGGAAGGCATCGATGATATCATCGACGAGATCTACCCGCGCGATTGGAGCAGGCAGTGATGAGCGATGATTTTCCCACCCAATTGCGCTACCAGCTACGCGATGCAGCATATGCCCGGCTGATGGCATCTGAGAAATTGGGAGCAAGTCTGGCCTCTGCCAGGACGTCACAGCAGCAGCGCATGATCCTGGAGGAGATCGTCAGCAATGGGCAAAAGACGATTGAGCAGATGGGCCACAGCGGCGACCCATACCTGCTGGCTAACACCTACCTCAGCCTGACAGCCGCGTACACTGACCTGGCTGGATTAGAAGAGGCTGCGGCAAAGAAGTATTCGCTGCTGCGCGAGGCGGGGGAATATGCCGACCTGGCATCTGCCAGCGCGGCGGAAAGCAAGCACAGTATCGTGGCAATCGAAATGCTGCCCTGGCTGCTGAATGTGATGACGCGTGCTCTCTACCAAACCTCCGGCTCGCAGAACCAGGCAATGCAACTACGGATCTTGCGGGTGAGCAACCAATTGAAGGCGGCTTTCAAACGTCAACAACAGGAGCGCACCCGCGCAGCGCAGGACCTCTACACGGCGCAGCTCCTGCTCCGCGGCCTGGAGGCGGTGAAAAAGCCAAGCGAACGTCGTACAGTGCTAGTCCAGGCACAAAAGGTCGCCCAGGCTGCCCGCACCACGGCAGTCGGTGCGGGGGATCGTGACCTGGGGGGGAAAATCCAGGCAGAACTGGAGCACATCCAGAGCGAGCTGAGACGGCTTGCAGAGAATGCAGTATGAACCAACCACGACCACCCCAGGCAATCTGCCCCCGCTGCAACTCGATCAATATCGGCATCCAGCAGAACTGTCTGCGTTGCGGGACACCCTTGCCGCCCAAAGCCATCCCCCAGCCTCCGGCATTGCCCTCCCCCGCAGTGGAGCCGGTTCTTCCGGTACCGCCCGCCCCTTCTCCTGCGGCTCCCAAGCCATCGGCAGTAGCCACCCTGCGCGATGCTGCCCCGTCCGTGGTGAAGCTGGCGATCCTGGACGGCTTGCTGGCGGGAAAACACTTTCTGATCGAGGAGCTATTCTATATTGGGCGCGAGCCCAGCAATGAGCTGCCGCTGCCAGACCGCAAAGCCTCGCGCCGCCATGCGCTGATCCAGCACAAAGAGCAAGCATACGTGATTACAGACCTGAACAGCAGCAATGGCACTTATGTCAACGAACAACGCATCACTGCGCCTACGTTGATACAAATTGGGGACGTGATCGTGATCGGAGACACACACCTCACCCTGACCCAAGAAGCCTAGCAGCACTGCGCTTGCGTGGAGCGCCATGATCCAATTCCGAAACGTCAGCTTCACCTACCCTAAAGCCGCCCAGCCAGCGCTCCAGCAGATCAACCTGGATATCCCCGACCGAACAGTATGCCTGGTTGCGGGGCATTCGGGGGCAGGAAAATCCACTTTGCTACGCTGTATTAACGGATTAGTGCCACACTTCAGCGGGGGGAGGCTGGAAGGGACGATCTGCGTGTGGAAGAGCGAGTCGGCTGTACTGGACCCAGTGCGCCTTTCTCCGCAGGGGATGAGCCAACACGTTGGGTTTGTGTTTCAAGACCCCGAAACGCAGTTCGTAGTCGATGTGGTGGGGGATGAGGTTGCCTTTGCGCTGGAGAATGCGGCTTTTCCCGCGCAGGAAATGCACGCACGCGTGGAAGAAGCACTGGGATTGCTGGAACTGCTGCCGCTGCGTGCGCGCCGCGTGGAGACGCTTTCGGGTGGGGAACGCCAGCGGGTGGCAATCGCAGCAGCATTGGCGCTACGCCCGCACGTCCTCGTGCTGGATGAGCCAACCTCGCAGCTTGACCCGCACGCAGCCGAGGAGGTGCTGCTAACCCTGAGGCGGCTTAACCGCGAGCTGGGGCTGACGGTGGTGCTGGCAGAGCACCGCCTGGAGCGCATCCTGCCATTTGCCGACCAGATGGTGTTCCTGCGGCAGGGTCAAGCAGGCGTTCTCGAGGGAGCGCCGCGTGAAATCCTCGCCCAGGTTGACCTGGTTCCACCTGTGGTCGCCCTGGGGAAAGCGCTGAACTGGAAACCGTTGCCCCTGACGGTAGAAGAAGCCAGGCAGCGATTGTGCGAGATTGGGCAGAGCAAGATGGCCAGCCTGCCAGAAACGCAGACAACCGGGCAAAGCCAAGCAGCCCCACTGATCGAGGTGGATGGGCTGGAGGTTTCCTACCAGCAGATCCCTGCGTTGCGCGGCGTGGATATGAGGTTGTACGGCGGCGAGATCGCCGCGCTGATCGGCCCAAACGGAGCAGGGAAAAGCACGCTGCTGCGCGCTCTGGTGGGTCTGCTGCGCCCGCTGCGGGGGCGGATCCTGGTGGGGGGCGAGGATATTGCCGGGCAAGATACGGCTGAGATCTGCCGGCGGGTGGGCTACCTGCCGCAGGACCCCAACGCACTGCTTTTCTCCGAAACAGTGCTGGAGGAGCTGCAAGTTACTTTGCATAACCAGGCGCGCTTCTCTGATTCCCTTTCCAACGAACAGAGAAAAGGCGTGGAGAGGCCGCCGGAGGAGCTCTTGCGGGTGCTGAGACTGGAAGAGAAATTGACCGCATACCCGCGCGACCTGAGCACCGGCGAGCGGCAACGTGTGGCGCTGGGGGCGATCACGATTGTGCGACCTCAGGCGCTGCTATTAGATGAGCCAACCCGTGGACTGGATTACGATGCCAAGCAGATCTTGCGAGACCTGCTACGCGGCTGGCGGGATGGGGGAATGGGGATCTTGCTGGTGACGCACGATATCGAGCTGGCAGCAGCGACAGCAGACCGGGTGATCTTGCTTGAAAAAGGAAAAGTAACCGCCTGCGGCACGCCAGCGCAGGTATTGGGCAGCACGCCGCACTTCACGCCGCAAATGGCGCAGCTTTTCCCAGGCACAGGCTGGCTTACCCCGGCAGAGGCCATTGCGCACATGTCTCCGCCCAGCGCCAGTGCCCAGACACCAATCCAGGTTTAGGACTCACCCCGATGGCACATCAGACGCTTCGCTCCTCCTATACCAGCCTTATTGAAAGGCTTAACCGCTTCCCGCAGGGGGCACCGCCCTCTGAAACCCTGTACGCCATCTTGAGCATGCTGTTCAGCGAACGAGAAGCAGGGCTGGTGGCACAACTGCCGATCAAACCCTTTACGGCAGCGCAAGCTGCACGCATCTGGAAGGTCAGCCAGGCTGAGGCGCGCACGATTCTCGACCGGCTAGCCAGCCGCGCCATCCTGCTCGACACAGTGAGCCCGCAAGGGATCACAACATACATCCTGCCGCCGCCGATGGCAGGCTTTTTTGAATTCTCGATGATGCGCTTGCGCGGCGATATTGATCAGAAAGTGCTTGGCGAGCTTTTCTACCAATACTTGAATGTCGAGGAAGATTTCATCCGGGCGTTGTTCATCCACGGGGAAACGCAACTGGGACGCGTGTTTGTGCAGGAAAGCGCCCTGCCTGCAGAAACTGATCAAACGCTGACCTTACAGGTGCTGGACTACGAGCGCACCAGCTATGTAATCCGCAGTGCCTCGCAGCGCGGGGTTGGGATGTGCTACTGCCGCCATAAGATGCAGCACCTGGGCCGCGCCTGCAATGCGCCAATGGATATCTGCATGACCTTCGGGGATACCGCCGGTTCATTGATCCGCCATGGCTACGCCCGGGAGGTGGATGTTGCTGAGGGGCTGGATCTTCTCCAGCAGGCACAGCAATACGGGTTGGTGCAGTTTGGCGAAAACGTGCGCGAAAAAGTGAACTTTATTTGTAACTGCTGCGGCTGCTGCTGCGAGGCATTGATCGCCGCGCGGCGATTTGGCTTTCTCCACCCGGTGCACACAACCAATTACCTGCCGCGCGTAGATTGGGATGCCTGCAACGGCTGCGGAAAATGCGTCGAGGCCTGCCCGGTGGAGGCGATGGGCCTGGTTTCGGCCCATGATCCCCACCACCCCCGCCTGCGCAAGGCAAAGGTAGATGAAAACCTCTGCCTGGGCTGCGGGGTATGCATCTCAACTTGCTCGCGTGGTGGATTGCGCCTGGAGCCACGCGCCAAACGGGTAATCACGCCGCTCGATTCGACGCACCGGGCGGTGGTAATGGCAATTGAGCGCGGCGTGCTGCAGGAATTGATCTTCGATAACAAGGCGCTTGCCAGCCACCGGGCGATGGCTGCAATCCTTGGGGTGATCCTACGCCTGCCGCCAATCCAGCAGATGCTTGCCAGCCAGCAGCTGAAAAGCCGCTATCTGGAAAGCCTGATCACCTGGGGAACAGAGCGCTTTTTACCCGCAAGATCAGATCAAGAGGAGGTATTCGAATGAGTCCGCGCTTTTCTTCGCCACCGAATCCAGCCGCATTTCAGGCAGAGGTGTGGGCTGCCGTGAGGCAGATCCCGGAGGGCAAGGTTGCCACCTACGGGCAGATTGCGGCGCTCGTTCCGCCGCCGCCGGCGATAGACCCTGGCGACTACCGGGCATGGGGGGCGCGTTGGGTGGGCGGCGCAATGGCTCGCTGCCCGGAGGATGTGCCCTGGCAGCGCGTGGTCAACGCACAGGGCAAGATCAGCCTCCCCGGGCAAGGCGGGCAGGTGCAACAAGAACTGCTGGAGGCTGAGGGTGTTGAATTCGACGCCCGTGGGCGGATCAACCTGAAGCGTTACGGCTGGCAGGGCTAGGCAATGCCGGAGCAATTGCCGATCCTGTTGCGCGGGCTGATCATCGGCTTTTCGATTGCCGCGCCGGTTGGGCCGATTGGGGTGCTATGCATTCGCCGCACGCTGGCTGACGGGCGGCTGGCGGGGCTGGTTTCGGGGCTGGGGGCGGCATGCGCGGATGCTTTCTACGGCAGTGTCGCGGCTTTCGGGCTGGCGGCTATCGCCAACCTGCTGATTGGGCAGCACACCTGGCTGCGCCTGGTAGGGGGAATCTTCTTGTGCTACCTGGGGATCAAGACCTTTTTCTCCAGGCCGGCTGAAGGCGCGGCGACGGCGGGAAAACGCAGTCTGCCGGGGGCATTTGCATCCACCTTTGTGCTGACGCTGACCAACCCGTTGACGATCCTCTCCTTCGCGGGGATTTTCGCCGGTTTGGGGCTGGGGCAATTGAGGCAGGGCGTAGAACAGGCGCTGTTAATGGTTGCGGGCGTTTTCAGCGGATCGGCGCTTTGGTGGCTGCTGCTGAGCGGGGGCGTCAGCTTGCTTCGTCAGAAGGTGACGGTGGGTATTTTGCAGTGGATCAACCGCCTGAGCGGGGTGGTCATTGCCGGGTTTGGCATGGCAGCATTGATCGGCTTAATACCCACCATCTCCTAGATGTAGATGGAGAAGTCGGTTGACTCCAGGGAATATCGTGGCTACAATTAGGAACACAGCCTGTAGAACATCGGTAGATTAGTGGTAACATAACGATTATTGGTTGAACGGTACAAGCCTGTAGGAAGTATCAACAGGTACCAGACAATCTATGTTTGCTGCCCTTGGCCAATAAGGAGGAAAAATGAAACTCAACAAATCGATCGCAATTTGGAATCTACTGGTTGTGGCGGCGCTGCTTGCTGCCTGCGGCAGCCCGGCAACTGAAACCGAGCAGCCGATTGACGGAACCGTGCCCATTGAATCTGAGCCTGTAGTGCTGCGGATTGGATGGGCGGGCTCGCCCGACTCGCTCAACCCGGGTGTGGGAGTGCTAACAGAGGCTTACGTGCTCTACGAGCTGATGTACGATGCCATGTATCAGCTCAACCTGGATGGCACATTCTCGCTCGAGCTGGCAGAAAATGTGCAGAATTCTGAGGATGGAACGGTGTGGACATACACCCTGCGCGAGGGGGTCAAGTTCCACGATGGCCAGCCGCTGACGGCGGAGGATGTGGCTTTCTCGTATAACTTCTACGCCGCGCACGAGGATTTCCCCTTCCTGCCAATCTACACGGAATACATCGCCAGCGTTGAAGCCAGCGATGAGAAAACCGTGGTAGTCACGCTCAGCGAGGCAATCCCGAACATTGAGAGCCAGTTGATGTTCCTCTATGTGCTTCCAAAGCATATCTGGGAGCAATATGACAACGAGGGCGCGGCAGAGTTTGAAAACCTGGAGATGATCGGCAGCGGGCCGTTCCGGGTTTTGGAATACAGGCAAAATGAGTTCATCCACCTGGCTGCGGTGAAAGACCATTTCCTCTATCCGCCCAAGGTGGATGAGGTGGTGTTCCAGACCTTCGAGAATCCGGATGCATTGGTGCAGGCGATCAAGACGGGGCAGGTGGATATGATCACCGAGATGCCCGCCACGGCTGTGGCGTCGCTGCACAACGAAGCGAATGTGGCAGTAGTGAGCGGCTCACCACTGGCGCCCTCGCTGAGCGATATCATCTTCAACCAGGTGACACCCGAAAACTGCCCACCAGAAGATGGGGTTTGTTCAGGGCACCCGGCACTGCTAGACCGCAACGTGCGCCTGGCACTGGCCCATGCGACCGATAAGAAAAAACTGATCGATGTGCTGCTGCTTGGGATGGGCGAACCCGGACTCACGCTGGTTCCCAGCGGATTGGGGCACTGGTATAACAACACAATCCAGGATTACGAATATGATGTCGCCAAGGCAAACCAGATCCTGGATGATGCGGGCTACCTGGATGCAGATGGAGACGGGGTGCGCGAGTTGCCAGACGGCAGCCAATCGCTAGCCTTCCGCATGAATTGGCCCAGCGACAGCGTGACGGGGCCTCGTATGGCGGAACTGCTCAGCGAGATGTGGGCGGAGGTGAAGGTCAAGCTGGAGCTACAAGCCCTTGATCCGGATGCGCTGACGGCGATCTGCTGCCCGGGGTTTGATTACGATATCATCCTGTGGGGTTGGGGGTCAGATCCCGACCCGAGCTTCCTGCTCAGCGTGTACCTGACAGATGAGATCCCCACTGGCACCAATGAGTCAGGGTATGGCAACCCGGAATTTGACGAATTATACAGCCAGCAGACCGTCACGCTAGATACGCAGGAGCGCCAGGATATCATCTGGCAGATGCAGCGCATCGTGCACGAAGATATTGTGTATATCATCCCCTACTATGATCTGACCGTGCAGGCTTATCGCACAGACCGTTTTAGCGGGTGGATCACTGATACGCCAAAGCTGGCGCTGGATGATATCACTTCTCTTATTGCCGTCGAGCCGGTGAAGTAAGCGAGGGATGAAGCGCTACCGCTTTTTACTGCGCAAGGCAGGATGGTCGCTGGTGACCATCCTGTTCGTGATCGTTTTCAACTTTTTTCTGTTCCGTGTCTTGCCTGGCGACCCGGCGCGGGCCGGCTTACGCGACCCGCGCCTGACGCGTGAGGCGGTTGAGGCGATCCGCGTGCGCTTCGGGTTGGATAAGCCAGTGATCAACTGCTTCGAGTCGCTGAACCCGGTGAAACTGGGTAGCTGCCTGGTCAACCCTCTCGACACACAATTTTTCATTTACGCGATCAACCTGGCACAGGGGGAGCTGGGAATCAGTTATCACACCAACCGCCCGGTTGCCACGATCCTGATGGAGCGATTAGGTAACACCATCCTGCTGATCGGCCTGGGGCAGATCCTCTCGATCCTGGTCGGTGTGATCCTGGGGGCGCTGGCAGCCTGGAAGGCGCGCACGGCGATCGACTACATCGCGCTGCTGGGCAGCCTGCTCGCATGGAGCCTGCCGACTTTCTGGCTGGGGATCATCCTGCTGTTCTGGGGCAGCAGCCAGCTCGGGCTGCCGCTGGGCGGCAAAGCCACGGCTGGGGCCAGCTTCAGCACCTGGGGGACACTGGTGGATATGGGTCGCCACCTGCTGCTGCCGACGATCACTTACACGATCGTCTTCCTGGGGGAGTACATGCTGATCATGCGCTCCACGCTGTTGGACGTGCTCTCAGAAGATTATATTCTGACCGCCCGGGCCAAGGGGCTGAACACCTTCCAGATCCTCAAGGATCATGCGCTCAAAAACGCCACCCTGCCCCTGGTGACGATCGTGGCGCTGAACCTGGGCTTCACGGTGGCAGGGGCGGTGCAGATCGAATCCGTCTTCTCCTACCCGGGGCTGGGCGGGGCGATCTTCGAGGCGGTGGTGCGGCGAGATTTCCCCATGCTCCAAGGCGCCTTCTTGCTCATTGCGATCAGCGTGATCCTGGCTAACCTGATCGCCGATCTGACCTACTCCATCCTTGACCCACGGGTGCAAACAGAATAGAGAAGCAGAACAGCCACTCATGACCGAAACCACGCAGAGCCCCTCCGCAACAACCTTTTGGAGCACCTTCCGGCGCAGCCGGATGGGGATCATCGGGCTGGTGATGCTGGCAGTGGCTGTGCTCACGGCAGTGTTTGCCCCGTGGATCGCTCCATACGACCCCAAAGAAGCAGTCACGATCAAGATCGAGGATATTTACGCGTCCCCCAGCGCAGCCCATTGGCTGGGCACAGATGATGCAGGGAAGGACGTGCTTTCATCTTTTATCTACGGGGCGCGGGTTTCGCTGACGGTGGGCTTCTTTGCCTCATTCATCTCGATCTTTATCGGTGGTGTGATCGGGATTGCAGCAGGCTTCTACGGTGGACGGGTGGAGAACCTGTTGATGCGCTTTACCGACATCATGCTGGTGATCCCAGACCTGCCGTTGATCGTGGTGATCGTGGCGATGACCAAGCCCAGCCTGTGGAACATCATCCTGGTGATCGGCGTGCTGGGCTGGACAACCACCTCCCGGCTGGTGCGCTCGCAGACGCTGGCGGTGAAACAACGCAAGTTTGTGCTGCGGGCGCGCGCACTGGGAGCAAGCCAGCCGCACATCATCCGCCATCACATCTTGCCGCTGGTGATGCCTCTGATCGTGGTGAACACCGTGCTGGTGATCTCGCTGGCGATCCTCAACGAAAGCACGCTTTCTTTCCTGGGGCTGGGCGACCCGGTGGCAGTGAGCTGGGGGCAGATGCTCAACTTTGCCTTTGGGCGGGGGGCGATGAGCGCGGGAGCCTGGTGGGCGCTGGTGACACCAGGGTTTGGCATCGTGTGGGTGGTGCTGGCGCTCACCCTGCTGGGACAGGGGCTGGAACAGGTGCTCAACCCGCGCCTGGAAACACATCACCTGCAATTGGTTAAGGATGCCATCACACCAAACCTATCCGCAGAAAGTGCGTTGCCAGCGCTGGCAGATGCGCCCATCCAACTGGAGGTACGAGAGCTCTCGGTCAATTACATTGTCCCCGAACGGGAGCCGCTGCGGGCGGTTGAAAATGTGAGCCTGAAACTTCGCCAGGGGGAGCTGTTGGGGCTGGTGGGTGAGAGCGGTTGCGGTAAAACAACGCTGATGCTCAGCCTGCTGCGTCTGCTGCCATCAGCGGGGCGGATTGTCAACGGGCAGGTGTGCTTCGGTGGGAGGGATCTATTGAGTCTCGCGGAAAGCGAAATGAACAAGGTGCGCTGGAAGAACATATCGATGATATTCCAGGGGGCGATGAACGCGCTCAACCCGGTGCGCACGATCGGCGACCAAATTGGGGAGGCAATACAGATCCACCAGAAGATCACCAACCGCAAAGGGATCGAACACCAGGTTGGCGAGTTGTTGCAAATGGTTGGCATTGCACCAGAACGCCATAATCACTACCCGCACCAGTATTCGGGAGGAATGCGCCAGCGGGCAATGATCGCTATGGCGCTGGCCTGCAAACCGCAGGTGGTGATTGCGGATGAGCCCACCACAGCGCTGGATGTGATGATTCAGGCGCAGATCCTGGAGCTGCTGGCGGGGCTGCGCCAACGGCTGGGGCTTTCGATCATCTTTGTGACCCATGATCTGGGGGTGGTGGCGGAAATGTGCGACAGCGTGCTGGTGATGTATGGCGGGGTGACGGCGGAGTACGCGCCGGTGGATGTGATCTACAACAATCCCCGCCACCCTTACACCCAGGAACTGCTGAAGGCCTTCCCAGATGTTTCGCGCCCGGGGAGCGAGCTTCAGCACCAGAGGCTGGCATCCATCCCGGGCTCACCACCGCGATTGGATGCACTGCCGCCAGGGTGCCGCTTTGCCCCGCGCTGCCCGCAGGCTTTCGAGCGCTGCCATCGTGAGCCTCCTGCACTGCACCAATTAGAAGACGAACACGTGGCAAGCTGCCACCTCTTAGAAACGCATGGATAACACACTATTGGAAGTCCAACACCTGCGCAAGCTGTTCCCAGCCGGGCATAAGGGTATCATCCACCGGACGGAGAGTTTCGTTCACGCGGTGGATGATGTTTCCTTCAAAGTGGCAAAGGGTGAGGTGCTGGGGCTGGTGGGCGAAAGCGGATGCGGGAAATCGACGCTGGCGCTGACGCTGCTGGGGCTGGAACAACCAACCAGCGGGAGGATCATTTTCCGTGGACAGGATGTGACCCACCTGGACAGCGCAGGAGCCAAAGCGCTGCGGCGCAGGATGCAAATGGTTTTCCAAGACCCCTACGAGTCGCTTAACCCCACCCAGACAATCGAGGAGATCGTGGCAGAGCCGCTGGTGGTTCACGGGCTGGAGAGCGCGGGGAAAGAGGCGTGCCGCGAGCATGTGCGGCAGGCGCTAGAAGATGCGGGGTTGCGCCCGGCGACGGAGTACTTGCAGCGCCACCCGCATGAGCTCTCAGGCGGGCAGCGCCAGCGGGTGGTGATCGCGGGGGCTTTGGTGCTGGAGCCGACCTTGCTGCTGGCAGACGAGCCGGTGTCGATGCTAGATGTGAGCATCCGGGCTGAGATTCTTAATCTATTAAACGATCTGCGCGTGCAACGGGATATTTCTGTGCTCTTCATCACGCACGACCTGGGTACTGTGGCATACTTCGCCGACCGGATTGCGGTGATGTACCTGGGGCGGATCGTGGAGATCGGGCCTACCCCCACTGTCCTTTCAGAACCGGCTCACCCCTACACACGGGCGCTGCTCTCGGTGGTGCCGGTGCCCAACCCGCGCCTGCGACGACAGCACATCATCCTACAGGGCGAAACACCCAACCCGATCGACCTGCCCAGCGGGTGCCGTTTCCACCCGCGCTGCCCGATCGCAGTGGAACAATGTGCAAGGGTGGAGCCGGCGGATGTGGAACTGAGCCCGGGTCACCTGGCAGCCTGCCTGTTAGCGAAGCCCGCCTAGCTGCCGCGCTTGATTTTACGGCGGGTGTGCTGCTCCTCAATCTCACCTACATGAGTGATTTTTTCTGCAATGGCAGCCTCTAGCCAGAGGCAGCCATGCTCGGCGGTAGCCTGGCTGCCAGCGCCGTAAGCGCCGGTGGCGGTATCGTCTTCCCAGGGCGGGTTGGCAACCAGGGCGCCGCCCTCAACCCAATCCATGTAATAAGAGGGGGTGGAGATGAAATCCGTTTCGTCGACCACCAGATCCATGTTCACCAGATCGGGGCGCAGGTGGAGCATCATGGATGTCTCCAGCTCACAAGCATGGCCCATGCCGCCGATAGCAGAGCGGCGGTGCGCCTCCAGGGCTGCCACGCCATCGGGCCCGGAAAGATAGAGGAACGCAGTGGCGCAGAAGATCTGACAGTGGCGCTCACCGGCATATTTGACTACGTTGACGAGGAACGAGCAGTTCCCGCCGTGCCCGCTGTTCAGGTAGATGCGCTCAAAGCCGCGCCCTGCCAGCACATCCACCACCCCCAGCCAGAAGTCCTCGAAGGCGCGCCCGCCGGTATTGAGGGTGCCAGCAAATGATGAACGATGCATACTGACGCCGTAGGGAAAGACAGGGAAGGTCCAGGCTCTCAGCGGGATGGCAGCGGCGACACCCCTACACACAGCATCGATCAGCAGTGTATCGACGCAAAGCGGCAGGTGGTAGGCATGCTGCTCGGTGTGGCCGATTGGGATGAAGATGACCCGCTGAGTTGCCTCATCTGGGGGCAAGAGGGCTGCGGGCAGGGTCTGTGCAACAGAGGGGAGGGCGATGCGAGCGTCTGCCAGGCCCAGGTCGATGCCAGGCGGGGTGAGGGCATAGACCTGGCTGAAGCCATCGTCGCGCAGGCTGTCCAACAGGTTAGCCAGGCAGGCGCCAAGCAGTTCTTCTGGCACCGCCAGGCCACTGCCACGCCAGCCATAGGGAATGGCGGGCAGGAGGCCGATGCGGGGAGGAGCACTCAAAGCCTGGGCCAGGCGATCCAATGGGTAACCGCTGCCCAATGGGATCACCAGTGGCGTGTTGCGCGGCAGAGCGGCCACATCACGCCAGGCAAGTGTTTCGTAAGCGAAAAATTGGGTGGAAGAAGTGTGGGTGGTCATGGCAGCAAATACCAATCAAGAAAGCGCTGAATGCGTTGCCAGGAATCGAGGCAAGTGGCACGCTTGAGGAAGCCATGCGGCTCGCCAGAATATGTCTTATATTCAAACGTCTTGCCTGCCCGGCGCAATTCCCTCACCCACTCCTCGGAAGACTGAGGCGGCACGACATCATCCAGCAAGCCATGCAGCAGTAAAACAGGCTTACGCACATTCTCCACCTGGTAGATCGGTGAACCATCCAGGTAAACCTGGCGGTTGCGCGATGGATGACCGAGAAAGATCTCGCTATAGAGGCGCAGTGTGCGGCTGCACTGCGCCCATGAGCTAACGAGATTGGCATCGCCATACAGGCAGACCCCGCAGGCAAACAGGTATTCGGGGTCGCGGGAGAGGCAGCAGGCAGTCATGTATCCGCCGTAGGAGCCGCCCATGATAGCAATACGCAGGGGATCGATCCCGGGCAGCGTGCGCAGGAATTTTGCACCATGAAGGCAATCCTGCATATCACCCTTGCCCCAATCATTGTAATTGGCATGCTCGAACGCAATGCCATAGCCGGTGCTGCCGCGATAGTTGGCAGCGAGGAAGGTATATCCCCTGGCTACCAGGTATTGAGCGTGGATATCCCAATCCAGGATGTATTGGGCAGAGGGGCCGCCATGGGGATGCAAAATGGCTGCGCCGTTGGGAGTCTTGGGGCGATAGAGGAAAGCGGGTATCTGCAGCCCATCTGCGCTGGGGTAATGGACAAGCTCTGGGATGACCAGCGATTTGTCAGCCAGGGATGGCGGGTTGGAGAAGGTCAATTGAACCGTTTTGCCGGAAGACAGATCTATACGGTATAGATCGGGGGGGAGGAGAGGATCCTCGTATTCGAAAGTGATGAAATCGCCCTTGGGAGACCAGTTTGGACGGTAGTGGATGCCGCCGCTGCTGCGCAATGAGGTTGGCTCGCCGCTCTCTGCATCAAGCAGGGCCAGATCATAAGCACCGCCACGGTTCAGGGTACAGGCCAGGCGTTTGCCATCCGGCGCCCAGGCAATTTCCACACAATCCAGCTCCAGGTGGGTAAGCTGGCGCAATCCGCTGCCATCTGGATTGACCAGCCAGACCTCAAAGAAGCCCGTCTGCTGGGAGAGGAATGCGATCTGGGCTCCATCGGGCCTCCAGCGGGGCGATAGCATGCGCACTTTGGGCAGGCCAGCCAGGGTGCGCACCTGTGCGCTTGCCACTTCCACAACCCGCAGATCCAGGCGGTGGAGGTCGTCGAAAGGGCGAAAAGTAAACGCCACCCAGCGCCCGTCGGGGGCAGGGCGAGCATCCCAGGCATCGCCGGTGGGGTCAGTCACCAACGGGCGCGGCCAGGCGCCTTCTGCATCGGTCAGCAGCAACTGGGTGGCATCCTGGCGCTCCACGCTGATGACCAGGTGCTGCCCATCGGGCATCCAGACGGGGGAAGATGCCTGACTGGTGAAATCGCTAACCTTTTCAGGGAGGGCGCCGGCGGGATGAGAGACATAGACATGCTCGTTGCTGGTGAAAGCAATGCGCTGCCCATCAGAAGACCACTGCGGTGTTTCATCTTCCCAATAGGCGATCGGGCGGCGGTCAAAGGAGATGCGCTGCGGCCAGCCACCCCTGGACGGCAGAATGTACACGTCAGAGAGATCCTCGCGATCCCAGATGAAGACAATCTGCTTTCCATTTGGCGAAAGCTGATGGTTACGAATGCGGTGGATCCCGGCAAGCAACTCCAGGCTCCACCCTTTTGTAGGTTTGAGGTCTGGCCTATCGATAGAAGGCCAACCGTTATGCTCGTATTTTTCTTCAATTTCGATCTTTGCCATGCCTCACCTGCCCCGAAATGTGCCGATGAATCCCCCGTCATCTCCGCGATTATACCAGCGTTGAAGGGGCGCAGTGCGAGGTGGCGGCCGGTAAGTGGCGAGCACTCAATAGTTGCTGGGTATCCCTATCCTGCACCCGCTAAGTGATCTATGCCTTGACAGTGGCTCGCCAGGCAATATAATTACCCCATCATGTACGCACAATACCATCCTCCCTGTTAAGCAACAGCGCAGAGCGCACGTGCTCCACCTCTTTCTCTCTTACAACGTATGCCCACCCACAACGAGCACACCAAACGAGAGAAAGAGGTAAATATGATTAAGTCAACCGGCAATCCCAAAACCAAAAATCTGTTCCTCGCCCTGCGCGGGGGAATTTCCCTCACGTTCATCTTCCTGCTGATCGAGTTCTTCGATGAGTTGAATTACGGCATCGGCAATGCCGCCCTTCCGGCGATGCGCACCGATCTTGCCCTGAGCTATGTGCAAATTGGGCTGCTGCTGGGGCTGCCGCATGTGATCGGGTCGCTGATCGAGCCGCTGATCATGCTGCTGGGTGATACGCGCCTGCGCAAGCGCCTGGTGATCGGGGGCGGGGCAGCAATCACGCTGACGCTGCTGGCAATAGCGCTGGGACGGAGCTTTCCACCCCTACTGGTGGCGATGATCATCGGCTTCCCAGCCAGCGGCGCATTCGTCACCCTTTCGCAAGCCACGCTGATGGATGCCAACCCTGGGCGCGAAGCGCAGATGATGGCGCGCTGGACTGTAGCCGGGTCCGTAGCGAACCTTCTGGGGCCGCTGCTGCTGGCAGGGATTTTCACGCTGGGCTACTCCTGGCGCTGGGCATTCGGCGGGTTGGCAGTCGCCTGCCTGCTGCTGGTGCTGTTGGTGCTGCCGCGGCGCTTCCCGGTATGCAAAACCTCAGAGAAACCTGCACAAGACGGTGCGGCCCAAGGCGAAGCACACGGCTTGCTGGCAGGCTTGTGGCGCGCGGTGAAAAACCGCCGCCTTCTGCGCTGGTTCATCTTGCTTCAATTATCCGACCTGCTGCTGGATGTGCTGACCGGTTACCTGCCGCTTTATTTCACCGACGTTGCCGGGCTTTCGATCGCACAAAGCAGCCTGCTGCTGAGCGTGCTGATGCTGGCGGGCCTGGCGGCAGATACGGCGCTGATCCCGATCCTGGAACGCTTTTCAGGGCGGAGGGTTGTGCGCCATTCTGCCGCCCTGGTGGCAGTATTGTATGCAGCCTGGTTGCTGGCGCCCTGGCTATGGGCAAAGATCGGACTGATCGTGCTGATCAAACTGAGCACACTGGGCTGGTACCAGGTGCTGCAGGGGGAAGCCTTTGCAGAACTGCGCGGGCGATCGGGGACGGTGATGGCGCTCAATTCGGTCTTTGGGCTTACGGCGGGAGGAATAGCCTGGCTGATCGGATGGATCGCAGCGCAAGCAGGGCTTCCCGCAGCAATGTGGGTGCTACTTCTGGGGCCGTTGAGCCTGGCGCTGTTTGTGCCAACAAAGCGCCAGGTTGAAGCGCGCGACTCCGAATGAGGTAATTCATCACCTGATATTGTATTCAGTTATCAGTTAACAGAAGCGTGTAAAAAGGGTACAATCTAATCAAATGTGAGCTTGGGATAAACCGCGTATCTTACTTACAGGAGGTTCCACATGCAAGATCTGACTGAACAAATCCTAGAACTGGTCCGCCTGGCCTCAACCAACCTGCCGCCCGATGTGGAGAAGGCGCTGCGCCAGGCCGTGGAGAAAGAAGAAGCAGGATCGGCTGCCCGCGGCGCGCTGGAGACCATCATCCAGAATGTGGAGCTCTCGCGTAAGAACTCCACGCCCATCTGCCAGGACACCGGCACACCGATCTTCTATGTATATTACCCAGAAGGCTGGAGCACGCGCAAGCTACGCCAGCAAATCGAAGATGCGGTGGTACAGGCGACCAAGAAAGCATACCTGCGACCCAACTCGGTGGATTCGCTGAGCGGGAAGAACAGCGGGAACAACCTGGGTGGGAACTACTTCCCCACGGTGCACTTCGAGGAAGTGGAAGGCGATACGCTGACCATCGAACTGATGCTCAAAGGCGGGGGATGCGAGAACGTTGGGGCGCAGTATTCGCTGCCCAACAGCGCCATCGGCGCAGGACGTGATCTGGAGGGCGTGCGTAAGGCAGTGCTGGATGGCGTGTTCCAAGCACAGGGACAGGGATGCTCACCGGGCATCCTGGGGGTTGCCATCGGCGGCGACCGCGGCTCAGGGTATTATGCATCAAAAGAGGTGCTCTACCGCCAGCTCGATGACAGCAACACCGACCCGCAGCTTGATGCGCTGGAAAAGCGCATCACCGCAGAGGCCAACACGCTGGGGATTGGGCCGATGGGCTTTGGCGGCAAAACTACCGTGCTGGGGACAAAGATCACGCACCTCAACCGCCTGCCTGCCAGTTATTTTGTGAGCATGTCCTACATGTGCTGGGCATACCGCCGCCGCAAGATGACGGTGAAGGGCGACCAGGTGACTTACGCATAAGAGAGACGGAGAAAACCATGCGCAGATTGACACTACCCTTAAGTGATGAAGATATCCGCAGCCTGAAGGTCGGCGATCCGGTGCTGCTCAACGGTGTGATGATCACCGGGCGCGATACAGTGCATAAATGGATGGTAGACACATTCATCAAAAAGACCCGCGCGCCGCAAGGGGATGATGAAGAAGTGTACGCGGCGATTAAGCCGCTGCTGGAGGGCAGCGCCATTTACCACTGCGGGCCAGTGGTGGGCGGGCTGGATACGAAACAATACACCTTCGTGGCAGCCGGGCCGACGACCAGCATCCGTGAAGAGCCCTACCAGGGCGACGTGATGCGCCACTTTAAGATCAAAGGCGTGATTGGTAAAGGCGGCATGGGCGCCAAAACGCTGGCTGCCTGCGGCGAAGTCCCCGGCGTGTACCTGCACGCAATCGGCGGCGCAGCTTCGCTCATCGCCCAGACGGTAACGCGTGTGCTGGGCGTTCACAAGTACGATTTTGGCGTGCCTGAGGCGATCTGGGTGATCGAGGTGGCAGATTTCCCGGCGGTGGTGACGATGGACTCCCACGGAAACAGCCTGCACGCCGTGGTGGAGCAGAAATCGAAGGCTGTTTTGGAGAAATTGCTGGCTTAGGCGGAAGAGAGTTCCGAAACAGCTACCTTGAGCAATCTCAGTAAATCATAGCAACGCGAATCTCATCATGCCATGTCACAACTGGCGGGCAATTGCTTATTAAGCAATGCCCGCCAGTTGTTTGTGTAGAATGCCAGGGCAAGCAGTTTTTTCAAACCCTTGACTTGGAGTTAACTCCAGGTGATATACTGCCCTATCGAGGTGAACCCATGAAAATAGCTGAAGTCAGTGAACGATATGGCATTTCGCAAGATACGCTGCGCTACTACGAGCGTATCGGTCTCATCCAACCAGTCAATCGCAGTGAAAGTGGCATCCGGGATTACAACGAGCTCGATATCCGGCGGGTTGAATTCATCAAGTGCATGAGGCGCGCAGGGCTGCCGATTGAAGCGCTGATCGAGTATGTCGGACTGGTGCAGCAGGGCGATCACACCATTGAATCCAGGAAAGATATTTTGAAAAAGCAACGGGATCAACTCGCGGCACGGATCGAGGAAATGCAGAAAACACTGGATTTGTTGAATTATAAGATTCAGGTGTACGAAAAGGCAATTTTGAGCAAAGAAAAAGAGATAGTTCAAACAGAGGATCTAGAAATCGTCTGATTGGAAAAGAGAGGAGCCAGGAAAATGCAAAAGCGAAAACTTGGAAAAAGCAGTTTGGAAGTTTCAGCTCTTGGGCTGGGCTGCATGAGAATGAGTTTTGGCGACACGCCGACCGATAAACAGGAGATGATTACCTTCCTTCACAAAGCTATCGAGCGGGGTGTCACCTTTTTCGACACTGCTGAAGTGTATGGGCCGTTCACCAACGAGGTACTGGTGGGCGAAGCGCTGGAGCCGTTCCGCGGGAAAGTGGTGATTGCCACCAAGTTCGGGTTCAAACACGATCCCGAGAAGGGCCCACATCCCATGTTTGGACTGGATAGCCGCCCGGAGCAGATCAAGAGGGTCGCCGAGGCTTCGCTCAAGCGCCTGCGGGTGGAGGCCATCGACCTGTTCTATCAGCACCGGCCCGACCCGGACGTGCCGATGGAAGATGTGGCCGGAGCGGTAAAAGACCTGATCGAGCAAGGCAAAGTCAGGCACTTCGGGCTTTCTGAGGCTAATGCTGACCAGATCCGCCGTGCCCATGCGGTGCAGCCGGTGACGGCCTTGCAGAGTGAATATTCGCTCTGGTGGAGGAACATTGAAGCGGAAATCCTGCCCACCTGCGAGGAACTTGGCATCGGCGTAGTGCCCTACAGCCCGCTGGGACGCGGCTACCTGACCGGCAAGGTTGACGAAACCACCACCTACGATAGCTCCGATATCCGCAGCCGCAACCCGCGCTTTACCCAGGAAGCCATCAAGGCCAACAGGGTGGTGGTGGAATTGCTGGAACGGATCGCTGCTCAAAAGGTAGCTACCCCGGCCCAGATCGCCCTGGCCTGGCTGCTGGCGCAAAAACCCTGGATTGTGCCCATCCCTGGCTCGCGCAAACTTGAACGGTTGGACGAGAACATCGGCGCGGCGAATGTGGAATTGACGGCGGATGATCTCAGCCAGATCGATAATGCTATGTCACAGATCAAAGTGGTTGGGGACAGGTATTAGTAGGCACGTCAGCCTTGAAGGAGAATAGATTTTAGCACTGCCTATGTCGATATGCCGCATGGAAGCAATTGTTTCGGCGACTTCGGCGCGTATGTTGGGCAGGAACTCGTAGAGAAGACAAGAAAAATGTTTCGCCTGTCACCCAAACGTGAGGATACATTTCATAGGACACAATGCTGTGGCGGATATAAAGGAGATGCACCGATGATCACCTGGACAAGCGAAGAGCTAAATAAGATCGGAAGAGCAGAAGAGTTGCAGATTGCCTCGCTGCGGAATGACGGCACACTGCGCAGGCCGGTGACAATATGGGGTGTGCGCCATAACAATGACCTGTACATCCGCTGCGTTAATGGGCGAACTGGAGCCTGGTTCCGTGGCGTTTTGACGCGCCACGAAGGTCGTATCTGGGCTGGCGGTGTGGAGAAGGATGTTACTTTTGTGGAGGAAGCCGATCCCGGCATCAATGGCGAAATTGACGCGGCGTACCTCACGAAATACGGCCGCTATCCCCAATACGTTGCCCCCATGGTGACCGCTGAGGTGCGGGCTGCAACGCTCAAGCTGGTGCCGCGAGATACCTAAAAAGATGTCAAAGGCCAATTCCAATATCAAGGGCGTCAGCTATCTCCTGCTGGCGATGCTGATCATATCCCTGCAGAATATCGCGGTGAAATGGATTGGCGGCGAGTACCCTGTATTGGAAATGGTTGTTTTGCGTAACCTGGTTGCCCTGCCGTTCACCCTGCTCTTTTTTCGATTGGAAGGGAAACGGGGACTGCCTACCACACGGCAGCTCAAGCTTGAGTCCATTCGTGGGATTTTACTTTTTCTCTCCTACACCACCTTTATGATGGGGCTAACGGCTCTGCCGCTGGCGGAAGTGGAAGCGATCCGCTTTTCCGGGCCGCTGATGATCACCATCCTGTCGGTTGTTCTGCTGAGCGAAAAAGTCGAGCCAGTCCGCTGGCTGGCGCTGATGGTTGGCTTTCTGGGTGTTCTGTTAATCGTCAGGCCTGGTTCGGCAACCTTCAACCTCGGGTCGGCTTTTATTTTGATCAGCGTGTTTTTCTATGCGCTGATCGTCATCTTAACCCGCAAGCTGCAAGGCACCGATAGCAGCGCAACAATGGCCTACTACAGTTCGCTGGTTTACCTGGCTGCCGCGTTGATCCTGGTGCCGGTCACCATCGTGATCGGGGAAGTTCCTGGCGCACATCCCAGTATCGCTTTTCTGTTCCGTGATTGGAGCATGCCGACCCTGATAGATGGTATCATTATGTGCAGCTTAGGGCTGGTTTGGGCGGGCTGGACGTATTTCATGGCGCGCGCCTACAGCCTGGCGCAAGCCTCGGTGGCAGCCCCGTTTGAGTATCTATCCCTGTTGATTAACGTGATGTGGGGGTTCGCCATCTGGCGAGAGATGCCAACCTGGCTGACATGGGCAGGCGCCGCACTGACCTTGTTGAGCGGAATGTTCATATTGTATCTGGATCGAAAGGCACGCCAAAATTCAAATGAATCCAATTGATATTTACACCCTGCGTAAATGGATCGCAGAACGCGATTCGATCAGCATTCTGGAAACGGTTGATGTGCATACCGGGATCAGGACTGTTCTCAAAGAGTTTGATTATGTGATTGAGGCGCCGAATTGGACGCGTGATGGCAGGTACCTGGTCTATAACAGCGGGGGATGTATGTACAGGTATGAACTGGCGAGCGGTGAAATCAATAAAATCGATACCGGTTTTGCGATGGATTGCAACAACGACCATGTCCTTTCGCCAGATAACAGCCAGCTTGCCATCAGCCATTTTACCAACGAAGACGCCACTTCACGCATCTATATCCTGCCTTTTCAAGGAGGCAGCCCTGCGCTGGTGACCGAAAAAGGCCCCAGCTATTTGCACGGCTGGTCGCCGGATGGCAAGCGCCTGGCATACTGCGCTGAGCGCGGTGGTCAGTACGATATTTACTCCATTGCGGTTGACGGAGGAGCAGAAACACAGCTCACCAATTTGCCCGGGCTGGACGACGGCCCCGAATATTCGCCCGATGGCAGGCATATCTGGTTCAACTCCATGCGCAGTGGGCTGATGCAAGTCTGGCGCATGGAGGTGGATGGCTCCAGCCCAACGCGCATAGTGAAGGAAGACGCCAACTGTTGGTTTCCGCATGTTTCGCCGGATGGCAACTGGGTGATTTATATTGCTTATGGCAAAAACGATGTGGCGCCAGGCGATCACCCCGCAAACAAGAATGTTGAGCTGCGCCTCGTGCCTGCCAACGGGGGAGAATCAAAAACTATCGTAAAGTTATTTGGCGGACAGGGAACGATGAATGTGAACTCCTGGTCACCGGATAACCGCACGATTGCCTTCGTTTCATATCGGCTTAAGCAATAATGCGTTGAACTCAAAGCAAACCAATCTAACCAGGAGATCATGTTGATGCTACAACCCGTAAAAACAGCCATTGTCGGATGCGGTATGATCAGCGATGCCTATCTGAACACGATGATCCACAAATTCAAAATCCTCAATGTGGTGGGCTGCTGTGACTTGAACACAGAAAGAGCGCAGGAGAAGGCAAAGAAATACGAGATTCAACCTCTAACAATGGAAGAAATCTTGGCGGATGCTTCCATTGAACTCGTGGTCAATCTCACCACACCGACGGCGCATTACCCGGTGATCAAGCAACTTCTCGAAGCGGGCAAACATGTTTACACAGAAAAGGTTCTAACGGTGGAGCTGGAACACGCCGCTGAACTGGTGAAAATTGCTGATCAAAAAGGTCTTTACCTGGGGGCCGCGCCAGACACATTTTTGGGTTCCGCAATACAAACCGCAAGATACGTGGTTGACAGCGGGATGATTGGCGATATCACTTCCTGCTATTGCGCGCTCACCAGAGATAGTGATCTGTTTGGCCTGGCATTCCCTTTCACGATAAAACCGGGCGGAGGAATTGGTTTTGATGTGGGGATTTATTTCATCACCGCGCTGCTCAGCATATTGGGGCCTGTCAAAGAAGTGTCTGGAGTGGTGCGTACCAGAAAGCCGGAAAGACAGGATTATTCTCTGGAACGTTTTGGCAAAACTTTCCAGGTTGAATGTGAGAATATGATGACCGGCATCCTTCAGTTCGAGTGCGGTACGGTTGGCAACGTCTTATTTGATGCAAACTCAATTTTCACCATACCGGAGAAACCCAGCCTGGTGCTGTTTGGCACCATGGGCATCCTGTATATGGCCGACCCCAATAGTTTCGGGGGCGAGGTGCGGGTCATTTTGAAAGGCAATAATGAGCCTTTTGTCATGCAGCAAAGCCACGCTTTCAGCGATGAATGCCGCGGGCTTGGAGTGGCCGAAATGGCCTGGTCGATGCGCATGGGCAGGAAAAACCGTGCGAACAAGGAGATGGCTTACCATGCCCTGGAAGTGCTGCATGGCATTGTAAAGAGCAGCGAGACGAAGACCAATCAGATCATGCAATCCACCTTTGAAAAGATGCCGCCAATTCCTCGCGGGTATTCTGGACAAACCTATTTTGAGTTCGTTGAAGAATCGGGAATCGCTTTGTAATTGGAAAATATGAGCAAGGAGCAAACCTATGGAATACACTCGATTAGGGTCAACTGGGATGAAAGTTTCGCGCATCTGCCTGGGCTGCATGGGGTTTGGGGATGCATCGCGCTGGATTCACAAGTGGGTGCTTGACGAGGAAAACAGCCGGCCGATCATCCAAAAAGCCCTCGAATTGGGAATTAATTTCTTCGATACGGCTAATGTCTATTCCATTGGGGCAAGTGAGGAGATCCTTGGGCGCGCTTTGAAGGACTTCTCTAAAAGGGACGATGTCGTCATTGCCACCAAGGTGCATGGCAAAATGCGCGAAGGGCCAAATGGCTCTGGGCTATCGCGCAAGGCGATCCTGAGCGAGATCGACAATAGCCTAAAGCGGCTGGGGACGGATTACGTGGACCTCTACCAGATCCATCGCTGGGACTACGAAACTCCTATCGAAGAGACGATGGAAGCGCTGAATGATGTGGTGCGGGCCGGTAAGGTGCGCTACATCGGCGCCTCGGCGATGTGGGCATGGCAGTTCCAGAAGGCGCTACACGTTGCCGAGAAACACGGCTGGACCCGCTTCGTTTCAATGCAGGATCACCTGAACCTGATTTACCGCGAAGAGGAGCGCGAGATGCTGCCGCTATGCCGCGAGGAGAAGATCGGGGTGATTCCCTACAGCCCGCTTGCATCGGGGAGATTGACGCGCGACTGGTCGTCGGAAAGCACGCTGCGTTCCGAAACCGACCAAATACAGAAAATGAAATACGATGCGTCTGCTGAAATGGATCGCCAAGTTGTGGAACGGGTGGCGAAAGTTGCGGAAAAGAACGGGGTTCCGCGCGTTCATATCGCTCTGGCCTGGCTGTTGCAGAAGGAGCCAGTGACAGCTCCCATCATCGGGGCAACGAAGATCGCACACCTGGAAGATGCCATCGGGGCTCTATCCGTTAAACTGACCCAGGAGGAGGTCGCATACCTGGAAGAGCCGTATGTGCCGCATCGCATCGTGGGTCATTTTTAATCTGCCATAAAGAATAAACCAAAAGAAGAATATGCACACCAGCGGTGGTTGGGCTTCGCCCAACCCCTGCTGGTGTGCATTAATTTCCTTAATGAGACTTGTCCGTCTCGAAGTACAAGCCTCGTTAACGGCAGGTCTCCAGGATGGCATCATCCACATACATGGCTGTGATGCCACCGGTACCGTTATTATAGGTGCCGAACTGCACCATGATCGTCTCGCCGATATAGTCGTCCAGTGAGAACTCCATGTGCACCCAATCCTGAGTGTTGCTACGCTGCCACAGCAGGGTATCGATCCACACCTGGTATTCATCAAGGATGAGGATGTACTGCGTGTCATATTCCAGATAGGTCAGGCCAAAGGTTGACCCCTCGGGGATGGCTGAGAGCGCCTGCGAGGGGGATTCTCCGCTGATCGGGTACAACCAGACATCCAGGGTCGCCGAATCCACGTTGGAGGGGATGGTCACCGTCTGGCGGAAATCCGAGTAGGAGTATACATTATCACCCGCATTGGTGATCCCCGTGCGCATCGAATGGTTGGGGCTGTGGGATTTGGCAGTGGAGTAGGCCGCACGGTAAACCGTATTGAGGATCTCCCAACCATCATCATCTTCAAAATCGCTGTTATCAAAGAGGTTATCGCAGGGGCCAGGTGTATTGGTGACGGTGGGCGAAAGGGTGGGCGTGCGCGTGTTGGTAGGTGTGGGCGTATTCGTCGGTGTAGGTGTGTTGGTGGGTGTGGGGGTGATGGTAGGTGTGGGGGTGATGGTGGGCGTATTGGTCACCGTGGGTGTGTAATAACAGGTGTCCAACGTCACATCATCTACGTACATCGAGGTAATCCCGTTATACCCATCGTTGTAAGAACCAAACTGGATATAGATGGTTTGCCCAGCATAGCGGCGCAGGTCAAACTCATACATCTCCCAGGCACTGTCATCGCTGCGCTGCCAGACGAGGGTATCGATCCAGTACTGATAACGGTCGAGGATCAACACGTATTGCAGGTCTCCGGCAAGGGATTGCTCGCCAAAGCGCTCGCCGGTGGGCACCGAGGAGGGCAGAGGGGCATGGGTCGATTCACCGGTTTGGGGGTACAACCAAAAACGCAATAGCGCATTGGCGGCGCCGGAGGGCACCGTAACCTTTTGGCGGAAATCCGAGTAGGAATAACGGTTATCACCCGCCGCAACGATGCCTGTGCGCATGGACTGCGAGCCGGTATGCGCCTGTGCGGTAGCATAGTTGGCTGAATAAGCCGTCACGGGAATCTCCCATGCGCTGATCGTCTCAAAGGAGGAATTAGCGATCAGGTTGCCGCAAGCACCGGGGGGAAGGGTATTCGTGGGAGCGGGGCTTGGTCCGTCGCCAGGACAGATTTCCAGGGAAACATCGTCCACATACATTGAGGATACGCCGCCATAGCCATCGTTGTAGGTGCCAAAGTGCAGCTTGATCGAGCGCCCGGCGTACTCCACCAGGTTGACCTCATAATACGTCCAGATCTGGGTATCACTGAGCTGCCAGACGAGGGTGTCAATCCAGGTGTTATTCTGATCCAGCACGAGCACATACTGCACGTCGCCGCCTTGCAAGGCTTCTTCACCAAAAGCGCCTCCGGTGGGTCCAGGGGGGGGCAGTGCCTGGCCTGACATCTCGCTGGTGGCAGGCCTGAGCCAAAAGCTCAGCAAGGCGCCTGTGGAGCCAGCAGGGATGGTGACCAACTGGCGCCCAGAGGAGTAGCTATAGGCATTCTCAAGGGAGTTGGTGATGCCAGTGCGCAGGGAACGCGACCCACCATGCGCCTGAACATAGCTATAGGCCGCCGGGTAAGGTGTGGTCGGCAGTTCCCAGGCATCCAGTGTTTCAAAGCCGCCGTTGATGATCCCTTCCTCGCAGGCCATAGCAGCCACAAAGTTCACATAGGATACATCAGGGGGAACCACAATACTGGCGGAAGGCGGGGAAAAAGAGACACCAGCAAGGTAAGGGGTGAGGGTGTACGTATCTTCTCCCAAGCCTGTGAGCGTGTATTTGCCCTGGGCATTGGTCACCACTTCCTGCCCATTGCTGGCAATAATTTTCACCCCCGTCATGGGCACGTTATCAGGATTGACAATCTGACCGGTGATCGTGTTGCCAATCACCGGATCCTGACTCACCAGGTATGGAAGATGAAGGACATATTGGGAGCCTAGCGGCGGCTCCTCATCAGCAGCCTGGCCAATTAGCGCACCAGGGACAAGAAAGACGAACAAAACCAAAGCGACCAACAATGTGAGCTTGCCAGGTGATATGTGCATGATCTCCTCCTGGATCGGGAGAAGATGGCCCGATCCAACGAACCATCGTCATTACCATAGTGTAAGGTCAAATCGCAAAAGAATCAAGGTCAACTTTTCCGCCAACCTGGAATAAGAGGGAATACCCCCAACAAAAGCGCCTTTCCATTACACTTACCTTAATAACGTTGAAACCTGCATGAGCGTTCCCCAAAAGCGGCTTGAGGAAAATTAGTGACCAATGACACATGACAAAAGTGAAGATTTCCGGAATAATATATGAAAAATCGGTATCATCTCAATAAAACGGGGGAAGTGGGGTGTTTTGTGCGTGCTCCGCACGCACAAAACACCCCACACCCCAAGTTATTGAGAAG
>JAFGBV010000127.1 GCA_016932955.1 Anaerolineales bacterium
TCACAGACACCTGCGGCACTGATCGCCCTGGGTGACCAGCCGCAAATCCAGGCAGGTACGGTTCAGGCGCTGATCGCAGCCTATCAGCAGAGCCAGGTGCCGCTGATTGTGCCCAGCTATCAGATGCGCCGCGGGCATCCCTGGTTGGTGGGGCGGGAATACTGGACAGAGCTCCTCGCGCTGCTCCCGCCGCTCACCTTGCGTGATTTCCTGGCGCGGCATGCTGCTGAGATCCATTATCTCCCGCTAGACCATCCCGGCGTAATCCAGGATATCGACACACCGGAACAATATGCGCAATCCCGTCCGGAATAATAGATTCCCTTCCCCCTTGCGTTCTTTTTCATCTTGTGCTATTGTAGGGGCGATTGGAGCCCTCGGATGATTATACCCAGCTCAAAGACCATCCTGATCGTCGAAGATGAGCCAGATACTGCTGAAATGTTCTCGGAGATGATCCGTTTAAAAGGCTATCGCGTGGTCAAGTCCTATGGCGGCACGGCTGCGATGGCTTTGCTAGCTCAGGAAAGACCGGATGCGCTCATCCTTGACCTGATGATGCCAGACATCTCCGGATTGGACGTGCTGCGTTTCGTCCGTCAGGAACCGCGCCTGGAAAGCTTGCCGGTGATCATCGTATCGGCGAAAAGCCTGCCCTCCGATATCAAGATCGGCCTCGAGGCAGGGGCATCCGTTTACCTGACCAAGCCGGTGACGTTCAACGACTTGATCAAAGCAATTGAAAAGACCCTGCGCAGCACCAAATGAGGGTTTAGATCTGTTTAACACATGCTGCCCCTGGGAAACTCATCCTGGGGGGAGAGGTTGAATATGTCTGTGATCCGGGCTTTCATCGCTATCGAGCTGACTGCTGAGATCCAGAAACGGCTGGATGAGATCAGCGCGGCTTTCAAGCAGCAATTGAATGGTGTGCCGGTGCGCTGGGTGGCGGCTGGCAACATTCATTTGACTTTGAAATTCCTGGGTGATGTGTCGGTGGCGAATTTAAAGCTCCTTACCGACATCTTGAAAACAGAAATCGGGACGCACCGTCCTTTCGATGTCAGCGTCGGTGGTGCGGGCGCCTTTCCCAACAACCGCCGTCCGCGCGTGATCTGGGTTGGCGTAGAAGCGCCTTCTGACCTGGCAGCCATCCAGAGCGGTGTAGAGGCAGCAATGGCCCGGCTCGGTTACCCGCGCGAAGACCGTCCCTTCTCTCCCCACCTGACCATTGGCAGGGTCTCGCGTAATGCTACCTCGGACGATACGCGTTCGATCACCAAGGCCTTGGAAACCAGCCGGGTGGGCTTCCTGGGTGCTGCCTGTGTGCAGGAGATTTGTCTGTTCCGTAGTGATTTACAGCCCAGCGGAGCGGTATATACCCGCATATTTACTGCCCCGCTCGGTCAACCTGTGTAAGAATCAGTTAATGAGGTGAAATCTGGATACATTAGAAATTGCCCGAAAAATCGTTGATGCCCTGGAAGAAAAGAAAGGGGAGAATATCGTCCTGATGGACATCCAGGGAATAGCAGTCTTCGCAGATTATTTCGTCATATGTACAGGCACCAGTGACCGCATGCTTCAAGCGCTCGGAGATGCAGTCGAGCAGGCCTTGCGCAAATCTTTTGGGATCAAGACCCGCCTGGAAGGTGCCTCGCAGGATGGCTGGATTCTGGCGGACTGCGGAGATGTGGTTGTGCATCTGTTTTCCCCCGAACGGCGCGATTATTACCGCATCGAAGAGCTTTGGTCGCAGGGAAAGATTTTATTGCATTTGCAATAAGGATGGGTCATGGACGGTGCAGATATCCGGGTACGTAATGCAACGCAGTCTGACCGGCAGCGGTTGGCCAACCTGATCCATTTCGAGCCGCATGTCCACCGCCATCTTGACTGGAAATCTGCACTGGACTGGATCGACAACCCGCCTTTTCTGATCGCCGAACGCGGCGATGAGCTCCTGGCGGCCCTGGCTTGCCCTCCTGACCCGCCAGGGGTAGCCTGGTTGCGCTTGTTTGCAGCCTCAGCGGATATCTCAACCGACCAGGCCTGGCAGCTTCTTTGGGCTGGCGCGCAAAGCCAGATGGCCGCGATGGACTTGCGGCTGGCTTATGCCCTGGCTTTGCAGGATTGGTTTGTCGATCTTCTGGTGCGCCAGTCCAGCGTGCATGTGCAGGATGTGATCGTCCTGGCCTGGGATACTCAAACAAACTGGCAGTGGCCTGCCGGCAGCCGGGTCAAAGTGCGCCCGATGTCAGCGAGTGATCTGCCGCAGGTCTGTGAGGTGGACAGCCTGGCTTTTGAGCGGGAATGGCGTAATTCACCGGAAGCGCTGCGCATGGCGCTTGGGGAAGCCTCGGTCGCCACGGTAGCCGAGTTGGACAACCAGGTGATCGGGTACCAGATCAGCACAGGCAATCCCATTGGAGGTCATCTGGCGCGCCTGGCGGTGCGTCCGGCCTACCAAGGACAGGGGGTGGGCACTGCGCTGGTGTGTTCCCTGCTTGAGGCGTTTGTTGCACGCGGCGTATACCGGGTGACTGTCAATACGCAAACAAACAACCAGGCCTCGCTGGCTATTTACCGCAAAAGTGGATTTCAGCCGACTGGCGAAGTCTACCCGGTTTTTCGCTTGACAACCTTGCCCTAAGGAGAAATGCTATGTCACATTTTGAGATCAACAGGACCGGCAGTGATGGGGTGGTTTTATACTTCCAGGGCTGGCAGTCTGAGGTGCCTGCCAGGGCGGTGGTGTGCCTGGTGCATGGGCTGGGTGAGCACAGCGGGCGCTATGCTCACGTAGCAGAAGTGCTCAATCAGGCGGGATACCACGTCATGGCGCTGGATTTGCGCGGTCATGGTAAGACCGTCAGCAAGCGCGGTGATTTGCCTCCCTATGACGTTATCGGCAAGGATGTTTCCTTGCTGCTCACCGAAGCTGCCAGCCGCTATCCTACCCTGCCACAGGTCCTGTATGGGCACAGCATGGGTGGCTTGGTAGTCCTTTACTATTGCCTGCGCTTCAAGCCGCGCCTGCCGGGTGTAGTGGTCACCTCGCCGGGATTGATGACCGCGCTGGAAGAGCAGAAGAGCAAGATCTTGCTGGTCAAGCTGTTGGGCTCGGCACTGCCAGGCATGGTGATGGCAACCGGACTGGACGCAACCGCCATCTCACGTGACCCGGCGGTTGTCGAACGGTACCAGAAGGACCCCCTGGTGCACGCTCAGGCAACCTTGGGACTTGCCAAGTATTCACTGGATGCCATTCGCTATATTTATGAAAACGCAAAAGCCTGGGAGCTGCCTCTTTTGTTGATGCACGGCACGGCTGACCAGCTTGCCTATTCCCGCGGTAGCGAGAAGTTTGCCACTCTGGTTCCTCCGGGCACCTGCACACTGCGCCTGTGGCAGGGATGTGCCCACGAGCTGCACAACGAACCCGAAAAAGAGCAGGTATTTGCCTACCTGATCAGCCAGTTGGACCAATTTATTGCCAAAGTAGCTTAGACTCCTCTAAGAATCACCTGCACAATCTGGACAAATCCTGGTGGTCATGGCAAAATTCCACCCTGGTCATCGCTACATGACCAGCCAGGTTACTGTTGATGAACAGGTCAGGAGAATAAGTGATGAGTGTAAACAAACGTGACGAAGTAAAAGCTCAGCGCCTGCGTCGCAAACGACAGCAGCGCATGAATACGTTGATGATCGTTGGCGGGATCGTCTTGATCCTGGTGGCGCTGTTTGTCTCGCCCTACGTTGTCAATGCCTTGCGCCCGGTGGGTGAGGTCAACCCGATCACCAAGCTGGAGCGCCCCCTGGAGGATGGAAGAGCCATGGGCGATCCACTTGCGCCGGTTGTGATGGAAGTATTTGCAGATTTTCAATGCTCAGCCTGCAAGGCTTACGCCGATTCGGTTGAAAAGTCTTTGATCGAGAGTGATTACATCATCGGCGGTACGGTTTATTATGTGTTCAGGCAATATCCATTCATGGACCGAGACGTCACCACCAAGGAATCACAACAGGCTGCCAATGCCAGCATGTGCGCGGCTGAACAGGGTCGTTTCTGGGACTATCATGATATGCTGTTCGTCAACTGGGGTGGTGAGAACGTCGGCAGCTTCATGGATAAGCGGCTGGTGGCTTTTGCTGAGAATCTGGGCCTGGACATGGAACAGTTCAATACCTGTTTCAAAGATAAAAAGTACGAGGCTGAGATCGCCGCTGAGTTTGATATGGGCGCGAAGTATGGCGTAACGGGAACTCCCACTGTCTTCGTGAATGGTGAAGTGGTCACGCCCGGTTATGTACCCAGCTTTGATGACCTTGCACAGGCTATCGAGGCCGTCCTGGCAGGCGGGGGATAAGCTTTTTTCAATGATAATATGAAGACCGGTGGTGTGATCACTGCCGGTCTTTTTATTTGCCTATTATATAGAAGATATCCTGGCTTAGGTTTTGGCTGTCGTGGGGGTGACCTGTCCGGAAGCCTGGTTCTCCAGCAGCTCCAGGACGAAGCACAGCGAAGAGAGGCGATTGAGGTAGTGCAAGAGCGCCTGGTTCTCGAGCTGCTTGGTGTGGATGAGCTGTGCCGCCAGCCTCTCGGCGCGGCGCACGATCGTGCGTGCCAGCGCCATGGCGCTGCCGGCTTGCGAGTCGCCGGGCAGGATGAATTCGCTGGGCAGGCTGACCAGGGCGCTCACCGCGTCAACCTGTGCCTCCAGCCAGGCAACCCGTCCCTCGTCGATGGCGCGGAAGCGCGCCGCGTTTTCCGGCGTGGCAGCCGTTTCAGCCATGATGTGATACAGGTCGCGCTGGGCTGCGACCAGCAACGGGGCTGTCTCTGTAGCCATCGAGAAGGCGCGTGCCAGCCCGAGCGCCGCGGTAGCCTCATCAAGGGTGCCCACCGCCTCCAGTCGCAGCTCATACTTGGCAACTCGACCCTCGCCGAGCAAGCTGGTACAACCATCATCGCCGGTTTTGGTGTAGAATTTAGTCATAGCATAATTATAACCTGCCCTTACGAAAGGAGTGGTCATATGCAAATCCGTTGTCAATTTTGTCATCGACCCTTTGCACTTGGAAAAGATGCTGTGCATGCAGCCCTGGAGTTGGTCACCGCCGAACAGCTAAATCACTATGACGCCAACTGCCCTCATTGTGGGAAGGTGAACCATATTTCCCGCGCCCAGTTGCAGCGTGCCGCGCCCGATTGGCAAGCCAGGCGTAATACTCCCGAGACATAAAAAGTATGATCGAGGCTGTGACAATTGTGGTCTGATAAATCAACCTTTCAACAGGTGAGAATATATTACAATTCAACCAGGCTGACTAGAAGACCCGATCCGATGAAGAATTCAAGACCTGACAGGTTCCCGTGGAAGTGTTTGCCAAACGATCCAGACTTCCTGAGCAGCATGATCCGGTGAGCCGGCTGATAAAACCTGTCAGGTCTGGTCTCCAGCATAGGATTCTTGGATAAGTCACAAAGTAAGTAAGACCGATAATTCTCACCGCAGTCATTCGAAGATGTCATCTCGATCAGAAATCCGGAGACAGGCAGGGCTATGAAGCGTATTGCTCTCTATAGCCTTGGAATATTGGTCGCCTTGTTGGTGGTCTCTGCGTTCGCTTTTGCTGTTTTCCAGCCGGTGAAGGTATTACCGCGCATCCGTTTGGCGCCCGGCTTTTCTCTGACTGATCAAGATGGACAGCAGTTGACCAATGAGGACATGCGCGGCAAGATTGTGTTGTACAACTTCGCCTATAGCAACTGTCCAGAGCCCTGCGGAGAGCTCGACCACATCATGAGCGCCGTGCAAGATGGGCTGCCAGAGGTGATGGCGGGTGGCGTGCCTGTGCAATTGGTGACGATTTCTATCGATCCACAGCGTGACACGCCCGAGGTTCTGCAAGCCTATGCCGAAAAGGTTGGTGCTGACACTGCTACCTGGCATTTTGCGAGCACCACCAATACTGCGCTGCTGAAGACGATCATCGGGGCAGGCTTCGAAGTCTATTATCAAGCCGGGGATGACGGCAGTTTCGAGCTTTCCCCATCCTTCGTTCTGGTGGATGGTTGGGGCATTATCCGCGGCGAATACCAATTTGTCACCAGCCCGCCGGACGCAGCGCGCATCCTGCGCCACATCGCTGTCTTACAAGAAGAGGTGCTAAAGAGCGTGGGCGCCGGGAAGCTGGTCTATGAAGCAGCACATCTATTTTTGTGCTATGAGGATTGATCCGCCGGTCATCGCTGACCGGGCGGGAGGAGGATCGCCATCATGAAAAATCGTGCCTGGATTTGGATCATTGCCGGGTTCATCGGCTTGACCCTGGTAGCTATATTTGTGCTGCCCAAATTGCGCCCTTACACGTTCCATGGGACGCTGATACAGTCACAAGATGTATCGCCCGATTTCACGCTGACCACCCAGGATGGGCAGGCTGCCAGCCTGAGCGATTTTCGCGGCAAGACCGTCCTGCTCTATTTTGGATACACCTTCTGTCCAGACGTTTGTCCTGCCACCCTGGCAGAGGTGAACAAGGCATTGGAGAATTTGGGTAAGATGGCGGAAGATGTGCAGGTGATCATGGTGACGGTTGATCCTGAGCGGGACACTCCCGAGAAGCTCTCGGAATACCTCAAGCATTTCAACCCAACCTTTATCGGCTTTACCGGCAGCCCCCAAGAGATTGCCGAGACGGCCGCGTTATATGGCATTTACTATGGGAAGCAGGAAGGCTCGGATGCGACAGATTATCTGGTGGACCACACCGCTTCTTTGATGGTGATCGACGAGGGCGGGCACCTCAAATTGATTTACCCATTCGGGGTACCCGCGCAAGAAATTGCGGATGACCTGGCGTATATGATGAAATAAGTTAATGGAAGGAGGCAGGAATGGCGGAGAAAGACAAGAAAAATAATGATTTTCAGCCCAAGGGTACGATATTGATCTTGATCATATTCCTGGTTACGATGATCGTGTTATGGGGCTCGGTGTATTGGATTCTGCTGCAGCGGGGGGTTACCTTATGAATAATAAACCATCTCTACACATTGACCCCGTCGAACGGACCTGGATCTTGATCAGTGTGGGGATTTTGGTCATCTTTGCCATCGCGGTCACGATTGCCGGTTTTGCCATGGGTATTCAGGTGCCCGCGCCAGTAGCCCGGGTCGACCCAAGGAAAGTGGCCTCGGAGGGCGAATTTGCCAACCCTGGCTTGCGCGAGCTTGCCCCCGGCAAGTATGAGGCCTATATCCTGGCGCAGACCTGGCAGTTCAACCCCAAGGAGATCCGCGTCCCGGTAGGTTCTGAGATCACCTTCTACGTAACCAGCAAGGACGTCCAACACGGCTTCAAACTGGAGGGGACGAATATCAATATGCAGATCGTGCCCGGTCAGGTTTCGTCCCTCTCGGCGACCTTCGA
>JAFGBV010000128.1 GCA_016932955.1 Anaerolineales bacterium
GCGTTGTCAATTTGCAATCTGGGAGCACCCCCTGCCATCTGACCAGTGTCAATTATGATACATGTTGAGGGTGGCCTTGTCGGTGATGGCAATGAAGTGCCAGGGTTGGGTGTTCATGGAGGATTGCGCCCGTCGCCCGGCATTGAGGATGGCGAGGATGACCTCTTCGGGGAGAGGTTGGTCGGTGAATTTGCGCACGGCGCGTTTGAGGCGGATGGCTTCGGAGACGTTCATTGAGAAAATTATTCTCCACTAAGCCTAAATTCTGCTCTATAATGGTATAAGACATGGTTTCTCATTAAGTCGGATCGGAGCAACATCGTATGCCTACTTTACCTATAGGAACGGTCACTTTTCTCTTTACCGACATTGAAGGCAGTACAAGGTTGTGGGAAAAGCATCCCAAAGCAATGCAGGCTAACCTGGCGCGCCACGATTACCTGTTGCGGCTAATAATTGAAGCCCATGGTGGATGCGTCTTCAAAACCGTGGGGGACGCTTTCTGCGCCGCATTCCACACTGCGCCCGCAGCTTTAGAGGCTGCGCTGGCTATTCAGCGCACCCTGCTGGATGAAGATTGGGGTCAAACACCCATCCGAGTGCGCTCCGCCCTGCACACGGGTGCCGCCCAGGAGCGCGACGGGGACTATTTTGGGCCAACGCTCAACCGTACGGCACGCTTACTATCGGCGGGGCATGGCGGTCAGATTTTGCTGTCAATGGCTGCGCAAGAGCTGGCGCGTGATCAGCTCTTGCCTGACGCAAGCCTGCACGATCTGGGTGAGCATCAGCTCAAGGATCTTGAACGGGCTGAACACATCTTTCAGTTGGTCACCCCAGATTTACCAGCCGACTTTCCGCCGCTGAAAACATTGGTAGGATTTCGCCATAATCTTCCCCAGCAGTTAACCAGCTTTGTCGGACGCGAAAAAGAGATCGCTGAGGTCAAGCAATTGTTGGGTACGACACAACTGCTCACCCTGACTGGACCAGGCGGAACGGGCAAAACACGCCTCTCGCTGCAAGTTGCAGCAGACTTACTGGATAGATTTTCTGACGGCGTGTGGCTGGTTGAGTTTGCGCCGATCACTAACCTGGTTCTCGTCCCACAGGCCGTGGCAAGTACGCTGGGATTACACGAAGAGCAAGGTGTGCCACTGATCAGAACACTGGTTAATTATTTGCACACCAGATCACTCCTGCTTATCCTGGACAATTGCGAACATCTCATTGATGAGATTGCCCAACTGGTCGATACACTGCTGAAGGCCTGCCCCCGCTTACAGGTGATGGCGAGCAGCAGGGAAATCCTGGGCATTACTGGAGAAATATCCTTCCGGGTACCATCTCTTTCAACGCCTGAACTGCCCATGGTGGATGTTCCACAAGCGGAGACTCAAGACCTAACCCAATATGAATCAGTGCGCCTTTTTATGGATCGGGCGGTGGCGGCTCAGCCAGAGTTCCAGGTGACAAATGCGAATATGCGCGCCCTGGTGCAAATATGTTGCCGGCTGGACGGCATTCCCCTGGCAATTGAATTAGCGGCAGCAAGAATGAGAGCCATGTCATTGGAACAGATCGCCTCACGCATTGATGATCGTTTCCGCTTGCTCACCGGCGGTAGCCGCACAGCATTGCCGCGCCAGCAAACACTGCGTGCCCTGATCGACTGGAGTTACGATTTGCTTTCAGTAACCGAGAGGCTCTTGTTGAATCGATTGGCGGTATTCATGGGTGGTTTTACCCTGGATGCGGCTGAAGCGGTCTGCTACGGATCAGAGTTCCTGCATGCAGAAGATATTCTGGATGTGCTCACTCACCTGGTGGATAAATCGCTGGTGATTGTTGAAGATACGAGCGGCGAGACGCGTTACTGCATGTTGGAGACCATCCGGCAGTATGCGCGTGACCGGCTGCTCGATTCTGGCGAGGCGGAGATGTTGCACAACCGCCACCTGGATTATTTTCTAACCTTTGCCCAGCATCAGGAAGCGCAATTTCATGGCCCGGCTGAGCTTGCTGCACTGCAGCAACTTGAGCGCGAGTTGGATAATCTGCGCGCCGCGTTGGATTGGTCTCTTTCTGATGTGCGAGTAGAAAAAGGATTGCAATTGATTGGGGCGCTATGGTTCTTTTGGTCCGTCCAGGGGTATTGGCAGGAAGGTAGCGCGCGGTCGCAAAGCGTGTTTGCATACGCCGCAAACGCTGCGAGGAATCTGCACTACGTCAGCGCATTGTTTGCAGCAGGCTTTATGAGTACTGACGAAAATGTCCGGCGCAAATATCTGCAAGAATTGGTGCCTCTGGCACGCGATCTGGGAGAGGCTGGTCATGAATTACTAGTACTAGGTCTTAGCTATTTGAGCGATATGGTCTATCAAGACGATGCTGCCAAGGCCGATGCGATGCTGGTCGAGAGCTTAGCGCTGGCCCGCTCGCGCAACCGGTTTACTTTGATTGCGATGGTATTACGTTTCCAGGGACATATTCTCTTAAGTAAAAGAGATTTGCCTGCCGCGCGCCGGGCATTCGAAGAGAGTTATGCTCTGTGCCAGAAGGCTGGAGACCGAAGAGGCGAGGCTATTTCGCTACGAGGGCTGGCCCACACCCATTTTTACGAAAACGATTATCCCGCTGCGGCGCAAACTTACCAAGAAGCCCTGCGTCACTTTCGAGAGCTAAATGACCGGCCCAAAATTGTTGGCACCTTATTCTTGTTGGGCGACCTTGCGTATACCCAGGGCGAGTACGAACAGGCTAAGGCATATTGGCTGGAAGGCAATGAGATGGCTGGCGCGCTTGGAATCTTGCAGGGCGAGGTGTTGATAAACCTTGGTTATATTGCGCTGCTTGAAGGCGATTTGCCCGCGGCGAGAACGCATTTTTTGAGCTGCCTTGCGAGAGAAAAAGATTGGCTCTACCGAGCAGAAATGGTTTCTGCTCTATTGGGATACACGGGTGTGATTTTGAAGGAGAAAAAAGCACGCCAGGCAGCTATACTACTGGCTTTCTTGCATGCTCTTTTTGCATCGGGCCATCAGCTACATTTTTCTCCAGCCAATCTAAAAGATATGCAAAATTACGTATCGCTTACCCGTGCGCTGTTAGATGCCGCCATATTCGAGGATACATGGGGACAGGGCAGTGTCCTGACGTTGGAGCAGGCGGTTGCATACGCCATTGAAGATAGTGGCGAGTCCAATATAGCCATCAATGTCGAACCCCTAACAGATGAATGATAATCCGGTTTACCGGCAGCAGGATTTCTTTGTCGGTGATGGCGATAACGCGGCAGAAATGAGTGATATATTTCCTGTGGCTTAGCGAAATGGTAAGATGACTTGCGGAGACCCTTAAAATATGTCAACAATATCCTGGCAGCCTATTCCCGGAAATTTGTGGACTCGTTGGACCAAAGAAGTCGCGCCCGATAATGCTTGGCCGGAGTACCCGCGTCCCCAAATGACCCGCCCCGAATGGATGAATCTGAATGGCTTGTGGGATTATGCCATCGTACCAGCCGATGCCGGGATGGTAGAAGATTTCCCAGGCAAAATCTTGGTACCATTCCCTATCGAGTCAGCCCTTTCGGGGGTAAAAAGGGCTCTCCAGGCGGATGAAAGGTTGTTATACCGGCGGAGTTTCTCTATCCCCTCGGGCTGGCATGGCCGGCGCATCCTCTTGCATTTTGGCGCAGTCGATTGGCAGGTCTCTGCCTGGCTTAATGGCAATGAGCTTGGAATGCACCAGGGAGGTTTCCTGCCCTTTGAATTTGAGCTAACACCCTACCTGCTGGAAGGTGAGAATGAGCTGATCGTTGCTGTTTGGGATCCGACGGATGCTCACTGGCAGCAGCGCGGCAAACAGGTTCGTGAACCAAAATCGATCTGGTACACTCAGGTTTCGGGCATTTGGCAAACTGTTTGGCTGGAGCCTGTGCCAGAAACGTACATTTCTGAGTTGAAGATCATACCAGATATTGATGCGAAAACTGTGCTAGTCAAAGTGTCATTGAAAGGAAAACAGGAGTTTCTCCCCGGATTTGTAAGCGTTTATGCGGCTGGTAAACTGATCGTATCGGGACAGGTGGATGTGGATACCAGGAAGGTTACGTTACCTGTTTGCGAGCTCAAATTGTGGAGCCCAGAAACTCCCCACCTATATGATCTGGTCGTGGAAATGGCGGGCGATAGGGTGGAAAGTTACTTTGGGATGCGCAAATTCAGTTTGGGCAAAGATGAACAAGGGTATACACGGTTTTGTCTAAACAACGAACCATTGTTCCTCTATGGCCCGCTTGACCAGGGATATTGGCCGGATGGATTGTATACACCACCAACCGCCGAAGCAATGCGCTTTGACCTGGAGTTGATCAAGAGCTTGGGTTGTAATATGCTACGCAAGCATGTGAAAGTTGAGCCAGCGCGTTATTACTATGACTGTGATCGATTGGGCTTGATCGTCTGGCAGGATATGATGAATGGAGGAAGGGCAGTAGGAGAGGCGGTTTCCCTTCTGGCAATCCTTTTCGGCTCGCAGAGGCGAGATGTCAATTACCGCTACGCTGGGCGAGAATCGGCAGAGTCACGCGCTGATTATCAGCGTGAGTTGAAGGAGTTGGTGGATTACCTGGGAAACTTTACCAGTATTGGGGTATGGGTTCCTTTTAACGAGGGTTGGGGGCAATTTAACGCCAACGCTGTGGCAAGCTGGCTTAAAGAGTACGACCCTACTCGCTTGGTGGATCATGCCAGTGGATGGTTTGATCAGGGCGGTGGAGACTTCAAGAGTTTGCATGTGTATTTCAAAAAGCTTCCCAAGAAGAAACGGGCAAAGCGGCGGGCGGTTGTATTATCGGAATTTGGCGGTTATGCACTGAATCTCAAACAAAATGCCTGGAAGCCAGAGAGTGAGTTTGGTTATAGCAAGTTTGTTTCAGTGGATGCGCTCACGCAAGCTTATCTCGATCTGCTAGGTGAACAGCTTAAACCGTTGATCCCCCGCGGGCTTTCGGCCGCTATATATACCCAGACCACTGATGTAGAGATTGAAGTAAATGGTTACGTTACCTATGACCGCGAGATAGAAAAGATGGATTTTGCACGCCTGCGCCGGGCACACCGCGCCTTGTTTGAAGGATGAACCTTTCTTGTCAGACGTGGTAAATATTGTTGAAGCGCTCAAAAGTGACTAACAACCTTTTATGCACCCCCATACCTGCCCTCTGTAACGGCAAGTCCCAATGAGCCGATACTTATCTGTTGATATAATTGTCAATTGCGAATAGGAGTTGTTTATGGATGATCGGAATCGGAAATTACGCTTGGTCGGAGTGATCCTGTTTGCTGTCGGAGCACTCCTGGGATTGCTATTCCTGGCAGCCTCGATTTGGGGAGATGTGGAGGCCTCTTTATTTGATTCGGGATTGAAACCTGATGCAGCGTTGGATTCTTATACCTGCCCGGTGATGATCACACGCGATGAAGTCGGAACCGTTCGCGCCGGGATCTCCAATTCTCTGGATCGTACGATCAAGCCGTTGGTGCGCATGCATATCTCCGATGGGCATATTACTTTGATACGGGAGATCGATGCGCGACCGGAGATTGCTGCTGGGGAGACCTTCCGCCAGGGCTGGGAGGTCTCATCCGAGGATGCAGTGTGGGGGATGTTCATATTTGCCAGGCTGTATGTATCTGCCCAGTATCCGTTGCCCTCGCGTGGTGGTACATGCGGGATTTTGGTAGCGGATATCCCGGTGTTTACGGGAGCGCAGGTGGTGGGAGCGATCCTGGCGGTAAGCATCATTACGATCGTGGTGGGGATTGTATTGTGGGCGCACACCAGCAAGCCAATGCGAGGTCGCAATCAAGAGCGCATGTTCGCCATGATCGTTATGAGCCTGGCTATGTTGGTAGGGATTGTCATCAGCATGCTTGGCGCATGGATACCGGCAATCGTCATGTTTGTAATCGCAGCATTCCTGGGAATAACTTTGTTGACCTACCTGATCATTGGCGCTTGAGCATCCCGTGGGAGGCAGGTAGATTTGAGACGATCGGGCTGATCGCCCTTATTTCATTTCTTCGCGGAGATGTTGTTGGATATCTCGGGGGAAAAGGTTGATCACTTGGCGCGCCAGCCAGGCAGCCTGTTCTTTCTTGGAAGATGTCAGGGCTTGTTTGAGAGCAAAAACAGTTTCCTGTGGAGAACGCCGGATGAGCATTTCTACCAGAGTGAGTAGATCCGGTCGTGAAACGGGTGAGATTTCCCGCAGCATTGGGGCGATGGCCTGGAATATGGATGGCAGATCTTCAAAGGTGGATTCTGCAAGGATGATTTGTAGTGTCCGCAGTCCCAATCGCTGCTCTAGTGGTTTGGTTGAACGCAACCAGGGCTCTATCAGGCTGATCAGTTGGGAAGAGTCCTCTAAGTATAAACGGGTAAAGCCCTTCTCCAGGATGGTGGTCACAAGACGGTCTTCGATTTCCGAAGAGACCCATATCGAAATATGGTTAAATACCATCGGTGCATACTGCAGAGGCAATTCTCCAAGCAGGGAGGCGGCAACCAGGCGATATTCGAGAATAGGATACTCCCAAAGCGCTAAGGCAAGTGGGATGGCTTTAGCAGGGTCGGCATTAACCAGAGGTTTCAGGTCAAAGAAAACTTGCCGTAGCACAGGAGGGGGAACATTATAGGAGTCGAGTAAAGAGTTTATGACACTGGATTGACCGGGACGGTGGGTGCGGTCAACATAACGCTCGAGTAGATCGCGCAGGCTGCGGGTGAATAGATCTGGCTGAGCGTAATCTTGCGCCAGGCGAGCCGATTGGAGTTTTAGGCGAGCAGGGGAGATTGCAGGCATTAGAAGTGGAGTGGCCGGGCGTTGCGTATCGACAGCACCCGGCTCAGTTGACGGAAGTGCACCCTTATGGATTGGTCAAAGCTAATTAATATGCCCGGGCAAAATATACTTTCTGGCGGGCTTTTTCGCCACAGACGATACACTTTCCTTCGCCTTCTGGTTGTTCCAACGGGATGCAGCGGGTGGATGCCTTTGTATCCGTCTTCACTTTCTCCTCGCACTGTGGGCTGCCACACCACCAGGAGAAAGCCCAGCCATTTTGTGCGATATCCACAAGCCCAGCGTAGTCGGTAGGATCATAAGTGTTTTCAAGGCGGAAATGCTTGGCGCGCTCGTGCAGAGAGGCCTGAATCGTTTGCAGCATCTCTGCTACCTGGGCTTCGAGTTGTGTTTGGGGCACAAAGGATTTTCCAGGTTTGCCGGGCAAATCGCGACGAGCAAACCCCACATTCCCTTTTGCTACATCTTTCGGGCCGATCTCAATCCGCAAAGGCACCCCCCGCATTTCCCAATCGTTAAACTTAAAGCCAGGTGTGACCTCCTCGCGGGTATCGGTTTTAATGCGAAAACCCGCCAATTGTTCCTGTACTTGTTCAACAGCTTGCATGACAACTGATTTCTCTGCATCGTTCTTGTAGATGGGGACAATAACGGCTTGGATTGGTGCAAGCTTGGGCGGGAGTACCAACCCCTGGTCATCGCCGTGAGTCATAATGATTGCCCCAATGAAGCGAGTTGAGAGACCCCAAGATGTTGTCCAGGTGTATTGGAGTTCATTGTTGCGATCCAGGAATTGAATATCAAAGGCTTTAGCGAAATTCTGTCCCAGGTTGTGGGATGTGCCTGCCTGGAGAGCGCGTGTATCTCCCATCATTGCTTCGATAGTATAGGAACTAACCGCACCAGCAAATCTCTCTGCCTCGCTCTTCCGCCCAGAGACAACCGGTACGGATGCATCGTTGATGGCAAAATCAGCATACACATTGAGCATGCGCAGGGTTTCTTCTTGGCATTCATCAGCAGTGGCGTGTGCGGTATGTCCTTCTTGCCAGTAAAATTCCAGCGTTCGCAGGAAGAGCTTAGTGCGCATCTCCCAACGCACAACATTGCCCCATTGGTTGATGAGCACCGGTAAGTCACGATAGGATTTGATCCACTTGGAGTACATATAGCCAATGATGGTTTCGGAGGTAGGGCGTACCACCAGTGGTTCTTCCAGCTTTTCGCCGCCGCCGATGGTGACGATAGCTAACTCTGGTGAGAATCCCTCCACATGGGCTTTTTCTTTTTCCAGGAATGACATAGGGATGAATAAAGGAAATGCAGCATTAACATGCCCGGTTGCCTTAAAGCGGCGATCGAGTGCTTGCTGGATGTTTTCCCATAGTGCCCAGCCATATGGTTTCACCACCATGCAGCCGCGCACGGGGGCATAATCAGCCAGGTCTGCGCGCAAGACAAGCTGGTTGTACCATTCGGCAAAATTCTCTTTTCGGGAGGGTAGTTTCTCTTCGCTCATGAGTGATATCCAATCTTTTTTAAGGTGGCGCTATTATACTAACTTTTCCCGCAAGTTGGCGACTGCAGTTTCCACATCAGGCGTGCAAGTGATCCAATCCCGTTGGCTGTGCGGGATAAATTCATCCATTTCGAGGTAGAGTTGGTTAATGATTGCCTGCCAGCCAGCGCCGATGAGTATCAGAGGGCGGGGTGGGATCGCATCGGTAAGGAGGTGATTCCACATGGTGACAATCTCTGCCAGGGTTCCAACACCACCAGGAAGCGCCAGTGCTGCATCGCAGTTTTCGATGAGTGCTAGAAGCCGTTCACGCAAGGTGGGGTAACGGAGCTCTTCGCTGATCCACGGATTGGGTTTGACCGGGCGCCAATTTTCAATCTCGGCGCAGGTCACGCCGATCACATGACCTCCTGCTTGCTTTGCACCACGGGAGACAGCCTCCATAGTTCCAATGTAGCCGCCGTTGAGCACGATATATCCTGATTCGCCAAGTAATTTCCCCAGGCGTAGCGCGTCTTGATAGACGGTTTCTCCGGGCAGAGGTTTGGCGCCTCCAAATACTGTGACACGTTTACCGTTCATGAATCTCCTTGCTGCATTAAGGGTGATAGATCCGAGTCCGTTGCATCCCAGGTTCGTTTGTAATTGATATCAAGCTTATCCAGGATTGCTTTTTCCAGGTTTATCCCGGCAATGCTGGCTATTTGAAGTAAATAGAGCGCCACATCAGCTAGTTCACCTGCCAGCTCATCACGATCCTCAAGCCGTTCATTCCATTGGAAATGCTCAAGGACTTCATTCGCTTCCAGGCTGAGAGAGATGGCGAGGTTGCGCAATGTCTGTGGGCGCTTGCTGTCAGGCTCGTACCAGCCTTGTGAACGGACGAAATCGTGCATTGCTTGGGTCAGTTCGGGAATGTTCATCATGGTTAGTGAAATGGGGGAGGTCCCTTGTGGGGTGAGATTGATTGTCGTGCTCACAGGTCGATTCCAAGAGCAGATAGGGCAGCTCGGGCAGAGAGTGCCTGTTCGGGGTGCCAATCTGGCTCAGTGGCCATCCTCTTCAGGTGCTGCAGGATTGTCTGCTGGTTGTCGGGCTCCAGAGTGGAGAATGTACTCTGTACTTGTTTACCATCTCTGGAAAGCAAAGCATCCCATAACAATTCGAGTGGGTCAATGCTGTTCATTATCGCAACCCTCATCTTTCTGCTGTAATTGTATCTCAGGATGTGGAAATTCAAAACAGGAATTGTCGGTTACAATAAAGGTAACGGATATGGTATGCGGATTATCCTGACCCACGAGCAAGCAGATTTTGATGCTCTCGCCTCTCTGCTAGGGGCTTACCTGGTGGATGATAGCTCACAACCAGTTCTGCCGCGGCGCATGAACCGCAATGTGCGCGCATTTATCACCCTCTATGGTGCAGAGTTGCCCTTTGTCGACCCGCGCGACTTGCCCGGGGAACCAATTGATATGGTGACATTGGTGGACACACAGAACATGGCCACCTTGAAGGGCATGAGTCAGGAGACCCGCGTGCAGGCGATCGATCACCACCCGCTTCGCACAGATACGCCGGAGGGCTGGACGATCTCTACCGTTGAAATTGGAGCCACAGCCACCTTATTTGTGGAGCAATTGCGAGAGCATAACGGCAGTTTGAGCATGATCTATGCCACGCTTTTACTGCTGGGAATTTATGAGGACACTGGCTCTTTGACGTATTCACGCACTACGGCTCGCGACCTGCGCGCGGCATCCTATCTGCTGGAGCAAGGTGCCAATTTGCGGATTGCCGTGGATTTCCTCAATCACCCTCTCTCTCTGCAACAGCAGGCATTATATGATACCTTGCGAGAACAAAGCCAGGTGCTAAACGTGCATGGTTACACGATCATCCTGGCATGGGGTAAGGCGCTGGATATGGATGAGGAATTATCCTCAATTGCTCATAAATTACGCGATTTGCTGGATCCGGATGCGCTCATTTTATTGATCGCCACACGCGGCGGTGTGCAGATGATTTGCCGTTCAACCAGTGATCATATTGACGTGGCTGAGATAGCGAAGTTCTTTGGAGGCGGTGGTCACGCTCGTGCGGCAGCTGGCTTGATTAAGGATCGCAGCATAGAAGATGTATGCAGTGAGTTGACCGAGATTCTGCCGGATAAAATACGCCCAGCAGTGACTGTTGCAGAGATCATGTCCCATGGCCTTCAGGTGCTTACGCCAGAGACGCCTGTTCAGGAGGCTGCCACGCGAATGCAGCGTTATGGATATGAAGGTTACCCGGTGGTAGAGGATGGTAGGGTGGTTGGCCTGCTCACTCGACGTGCGGTGGACCGTGCTCTATCGCATAAGCTTAATCTCACGGCAGCCAGCCTCATGAACGCCGGAAATGTATCCGTTAAATCCAATGACTCGATCAGTTACCTTCAACATATGATGACAGAGACCGGATGGGGGCAGATCCCGGTGACTCATCCTGAAAGTAGTGAGATTATTGGCATTGTGACGCGCACGGATCTTCTCAAGACACTGACAAAGCAGCATGGACAGGTTGGCTTGATCAACCTTGCTGAGCGCTTGGAGCGAGCACTTCCCCCTGCTCGTTTGGCGTTGCTGAAGCAAGTTGCCGAGCTGGCTCATTCACTGCATTCTGCGCTGTACATTGTCGGCGGATTTGTGCGGGATCTTATTCTTGAACACCCCAGCCTGGACTTTGATCTGGTGGTTGAGGGCGATGCCATTGCGTTAGCACAGCGCTTGCGCCGTCGTTTCGGTGGTCGTTTGACAACCCATGGGCGATTTGGTACTGCAAAATGGATCATTGCCGAGCAGCGATCAGATTTAGCAACGCAGTTGGGATACCGTGGACAGTTGGAGGAATTGCCAGAATATCTCGATTTAATCACTGCCCGTACTGAGTTTTATACATACCCTACGGCGCTGCCTACGGTGGAACGGAGCAGTATCAAACTCGATTTGCATCGTCGTGATTTCACCATTAACACCCTGGCACTACGCTTGGATGGACACCATTATGGTGAATTGCATGATCATTGGGGTGGCTTTAATGACTTGCGCTCCGGGCAGGTGAGGGTGCTGCATTCGCTCTCTTTTGTTGATGATCCGACCCGGATCCTCAGAGCGGTGCGCTTTGAGCAGCGTTTTGCATTTGAGATTGAGCCGCGTACATTGGATCTGCTTCGAGAAGCAGTTACGTTGCTGTTGCGCGTTTCAGGAGATCGATTGCGGCATGAGCTGGAGCATATTCTGGAAGAAGAGCGTCGCCTGGAAATGTTGGATCGTCTGCATGAATTGAGGGTTCTGGAAGCGCTTCATCCTGCATTGCAATGGGACGATTGGCTTCGCCACCGGATCGGAAAACTGAGCGATCATAATAACCATGGGCTTGATCTACTTGCGCCATTATTTAACACGTCACCTAAGGTCAGTAAACGTATTCTGTTACGTCGCCTGGCAACCTGTTTATGGTTGATGCGTCTGACATTGGACCGCCAGCAAGCGGTATTGGGACGCTTGAAAATACCGGTGAACCAGGCGCGAGAGATCCGGGCAGCAGCGCGCCTCTGGCGCGACTTGCCGAGCCTGGGACAAGCGATACCGAGTGTAGTCGTATCACGCTTGGAAGATATCCCTTCTTTAGCAATTTATGCGAATTGCCTCGCCACAGAGGATTCCTTGTTATGCCAGGTGCTACGGAACTATATTGAGCGGTGGCGTTTTGTATCATCGCATACGACTGGTGATGATTTAAGAGCTCGCGGTCTGCCTCCTGGCCCGGCTTACCGTGAGATTTTGACTGCTCTACGCAATGCCTGGCTGGATGACAAAATCCATACCATGAAGGAGGAGCAGGAGATGTTGGCTGGTTTGATTCGCGAAACTGGAGAAAAGAAGGCTGATTCTTAGGTGGTCTTCCCCGAGTGAATTATGCCAGTGTCACCGCAGCCTGATGTGCTTTCATCGCTCGTAATTCATCCTGCGAGGCGCAGCGATTTATTAGCAATGGAGTGGGAGGGGGAGTATTTGCATTTCCGTCGTCTATATGCAGATACTTATAAGATGATGGAAAATGGATATGGAAAGATATGGGTGGCGGAATGGGGGGAAGATGGCGCACCACATCGGGTAGAGAAATATGATCAGTCGCGCTTGCTTGGTCAATTGTTTGTATCATACAAAGGTGCGCGGTCAGAACTTGCCGATGGCAGTGTGCGAGCATACGTTTATGGTTTTCGTATTCGCCCGACTTATCGCAACCAGGGGCTTGGCACACAGATGATGCTGGTTGCCGAGAACGATCTACTGGAGCGGAGTTTTCGCATCGTGACGCTTAATGTGGCGCGTAGTAATCAAGCCGCCCTGCGATTCTACGAACGCCTGGGATATTATGTGGTTGCAGAGGATCCAGGTCGATGGTCATATATCGACCATACGGGTAGCCGCCGCGAGGTTCATGAACCTGCTTGGCGGATGGAAAAAATGTTGCAGAGATCTGTTGTATGAACGGCGGCCCGCTTCCCAGTGCACGCAGACAGATCTTGCTTGATCCACTGACAGGCATTTATTCGCGCCTTACATTGCAGTCACGCTTTCAAGAGGAGATCAATCGCGCACGGCGTTATGATGAAACGTTCAGCGTGCTGATGATCGACTTGGACCACTTCAAGAGTATTAACGATGCTTTCGGTCACCAGCGGGGGGATGCGGTGCTGATTGAGTTGATACAGCGTGTACAAGACACGGTCCGCGATTCGGATATTCTTTTTCGCTATGGTGGAGATGAATTCGTAGCCTTGCTGCCGCGCACTTCTAAGCAACAGGCGCTTGCTATGTCGGATCGCTTGATTGTAGCAGCAAGTGCAACACCGTTTGGGGGAAATCCTCCGCTGACATTGTCCATGAGCATCGGCATTGCATCATACCCTGAAGATGGCGACACCCCAGAGATGATTTTTGAGACAGCAGACCAGCGCGCGTACCAAGCTAAGCAAACTGGGCGCGGTCGGGCAGTTCACAAGGATCAGCCCCGAAGTAATGAAATGCTTTTTGCCGAAGTATCTCGTCTGGTCGAACGCGATCGAGGATTGAAAGCGGGGATTGAATTTGTGGATCGCCTGGCAGAGAACAAACGCAGCGTGCTATTTATTTCTGGTCCCAGCGGCAGTGGGAGGTCTCGGTTCTTGCGGGAGGTCGGTAAAATTGCCCGTATACAGGGATATGAAGTATTGGCATTACGCTGCCGGCCTGCCCTGCGCGGGCGAGCGTATGGTGTATTGACGGAGGCTTGCCTTGAAGCTGGACTCCCCGTACCTTCTGAAGAAGGCCAAAGTTTTGACCGTAATTTACAGGCGGTGATCGAAGAACGCGGTCGGTCGGGGCTTGTGATCCTGGGGGATGATTTGCATCATGCGGATTGGTCCACCGTTGAGATCGTGTATCAACTCTTGAACAGTTCAGTGATAAGTGTAGAAGGTTTAGCTTACTCTCTGGATAGTCGTTCTGCAGATCGGTTGGGTTTCCTAACGCAGTCCATCCCGCGAATAACAGTCGAGCTATATCCGTTATCTCTGCAGGGTATGGGCGTTTGGCTGCGCAGCGCGCTGCATTGGGAGGCGCCTCAAGACTTCTTGTCCTGGCTGCGTGCGGAGACAGGCGGGCTTCCGGCTGCGATACATGATGGGCTATTCTATATAGTACGGCGAGGAATCTTGACCTGGGAGCGAGAGAATTGGACGCTGGCAGAGGATTATGATACTTTACCGCTAAAAGCTTGGCTGGAGACACAAGAAACCACCTCTGTGCTGAATCTACCATTACCACTTACTCCGTTTGTTGGGCGGGATGCAGAGATTCGCACTGCAATTGAATTGCTGGGTAGTACGCGTTTGCTCACACTGACCGGCATAGGCGGCGTGGGGAAGACGCGCCTGGCAATTCAGGTGGCAACCGAGGTGGCGTCCGCCAGTGGGGCAGGGATTGGTTTTCCGCAGGGCGTCCACTTTGTGCCATTGGCAGCAATTACTGCCGTCGATATGCTAGAATCGGCCATCGCAGACGCGATCGGATTCCAATTTTATGGACGCGAAGGAGCGCGACAGCAGCTTCTGAATTTCTTGCGCGAGAAGCGCATGCTGTTGCTGATGGATAATTTCGAACACCTGATGGGAGCGATTGACCTGGTTGTAGATATTCTTGCTACAGCACCAGATGTAAAAGTTATGGTCACTTCACGTGAGCGCTTGAATGTGCGTGGAGAGACAGTGCTCGAGTTAAAAGGGATGGAATATCCATCGGGCGACGGAGGAGATGAGATTGAGAGATATACCGCCGTCCAATTATTTCTGCACCTGGCACGAAAATCCAGCCCAGGTTTTGTACTCGGGGATATTGAGCGGCTCTATGTGGCGCGTATTTGTCAAAAAGTGGATGGATTACCGTTGGGAATCGAATTGGCGGCGGCATGGGTTCCCCTGCTTTCTTGTCAGGAGATTGCGCAGGAGATTGAACACAACTTGGACATTTTGGGCGAATCTCTGGCAGATGTACCGGATCGGCACCGCAGTTTACGAGCCGTATTTGATAGCTCATGGGGCCTGCTGACTGCTGAAGAGCAGATGGTTCTTGCCAAGCTTTCTGTATTTACGGGAGGGTTTTCGCGCGAGGCGGCTAAGCAGGTGAGTGGTGCATCATTGCCTGTGATTGCTGGTCTATCAAAGAAATCGCTGTTGAGAATGATTCCGACTGGACCGTTGCCCTCAGCGCGTTACGAACTGCACGAGGTTTTATGGCAGTATGCTGCTGAGAAGTTGGAGCAAGTGCCAGATGTAAATCGAACTGTAATCCAGGCACACAGTGATTATTATCTGAACTATCTGCAAGAGAAAGGTTCCTTGCTGAATGGTGCGCAGCAGATGGATGCCCTGGTATTTATCAGCAGGGAGTTCGAGAACATTCGCCTGGCTTGGCAGAGCGCAGTGGATGCTCGGGATTTTAGGGCTGTTCAAGGTGCATTGGATTCTATCTATGTGTACTTCTATATGCGCACATTATTGCAGGAGGCAATGGATTTCTTCGAAACCACTGAAAAGACTATAAAGTGTTTATCGGAGGAAAATGAAGATCTGAAGCTCACCTGTGCAATGATACAGACCCGCCTGATGTATTTTTACCAGCACACAGGTCGCTATGATCAGGGGCGAGAATGTTTTGCTCACAACCACGAACTAATCCGCAGTGCAGACCTTCCCTCCGAATTGGCTATTTTATTGCTGCGCATGGGATCGATCCATGAGGATATTATTGAGCATCCCGAAGCGCAGATGCTTTTCCAGGAAAGCCTGCAGCTATATCGCGCTCTTGGGGATAAGTGTGGAATAACCAGTGTATTAAATGAGTTAGGGGTTGTCGCCTATCATCGCGGAGAGTATGCGCAATCAGAAGTTTTGTTGCAGGAGGCGTTGGATACCGCGCGCAGTATAGAAAACCGCTGGTGGATTGGACGCGCTCTGATCAACCTGGGAAATGTGGAATGTGATTTGGGTAAGTATGCTGAGGCGCAGGCGCACTATGAGGAAAGTCTGGTATTGAGCCGCGAATTGGATGATCGCTCCGCGGCCTCGGTTGCTCTGAATAACCTGGGAGATATTGCACGCGTAACAGGCGATTTGAGCCAGGCCGCAGAATATCTAGAGGCTTCCGCCCGTATCTGCCAGGAGGTGGGAGATCGCCTGGGGATGGCAATCTCGCTGGAAAACCTGGGTGAGGTTTCGTATGATCAGGGCGATTATGCTGCGGCTGAGACATATTTTCAACGGGCGTTGGGATTGCTGCAACAGGTAGGCGTAGATCCGGGCACGATATCACTTTCTTATTACATGGGTCTAGTGGCAACTGCGAAAGGCGACGAAAAAAATGCTTGGCAGAAGTTTCGCGAGGCGCTGGTTTTTACTAGTGAAACGCAATCGATACCATTTGCGCTTCAAGCGATAGCGGCTATGCTTCCCCTGCTATCAGCCAAAGGCCATACGCGTTTGCTGATGGAGGCGTTTGCCTTAATCCTAAATCATCCTGGATGTATGGATGAAACAAAGCTCCAGGCGCGGAAGCTCCTTGAGCAGCGCGGTGATACCATCCCGGTGCAGATCCTTGTAGAGTTTGAAGGCGAACGCGCCTCTGCCCAATATGCCAGGGTTGTTCAGGAGATTCTTGCTCTCTCGTAGAACATTTATCAAAAAAATCACCTTAAACATTGTGATGTTTGTCACTAAATCATTTGGTGCTATAGAAAGTATGGTAGACTTTATGCAGAAGATGTGTAAAGAAACAGCCACAGGAACTTATATTTATCAAGCAGGCGAGTGGAAAGAAGCACCTCAGCCTGTTGTAGAGGAATCCCCTGTTTCCATCACAGTTAACGGGAATATTTGGCTGACATTCATGTGCACTCCGGCAGACCTGGAAGCCCTGGCGGTGGGATTCCTGTATAATGAAGGCGTGATCAAAGGGCGCGATCAGGTGGCTTCATTGCGTGTTTGCCCTAATCATACCAATGTCGATATTTGGCTGACGCATCAGGCTATTCGCCCGCTGCACTGGCGGCGTACCTCAGGTTGTACGGGAGGGGTGACCAGCCTGGAGCTGTCAAAAAACCGGCCAGAGTTATCTGATGGTGTACTGCTTACCCCGGCACAGATCAGCGACTTGATCAGGCAACTGGGTAGCGTGCAAAATCTATATCGCCAATCTGGGGGGGTGCATACATCAGCGCTCAGTGATGGTAAAAAGTTGCTTGTGGTAAGTGAGGATATTGGGCGGCATAATACCCTGGACAAGATCGCTGGAATTTGCTTGCTCAACGATCTGAACCCGCCCCAACGTGTTTTACTGACTACTGGCAGGATAAGCTCAGAGATGATCCAAAAAGCGGGACAGATCGGTGCTTCTGTGGTTATCTCGCTCACTTCCGCCAGTTCTTTATCGGTGTTGTTGGCAAGAGAATGGGGGCAAACATTGATCGGATATGCGCGACGGGATCGATTTGTGGTATATACGCATGCCGAACGGATCCTCACATCGGCTTTGAAGATCACTAGTGAAATAAACGGAGTGTAAATGACCAATAAAACAGCAACTTATCGCCCTATTGATCCTGAGATTGCGGCATTGGTTGAGCAACACGGCACGGATGCCGAGGCAGTATTGGAGATCCTGACTGGCCTTCAGGAAAAACGAGGAGTGCTCTCAAGTAATGATCTTACAGATGTTGGTCGGGCTCTGCACATTCCACCTCAGAAGGTGTTTGGAGTAGCATCGTTTTATTCGATGCTTTCCCTGGCCCCGCGCCCCCGAAAAATTCTCCGGGTTTGTGATGGCCCAGTATGTTGGCTGTGTGGGGGTGAGCAAACTCGTGGGGAGATAGATGCGGCATTGTCTGCGAATAGTGATTGGGTTGTTGAGCGTACTTCTTGCCTCGGGTTATGCGACCGAGCGCCAGCAGTGTTGGTGAATGATGAACAAGCGGGGCCGATTGATCCAAAGAGTGCTGGCGGGCTATTTGTCAACTACCGCGGCAAGGATACAGACTACCGTATGCCGCGCCATGGCGAAATGCGGGTAATGCTGGCTGGGATAGATAAGATCGATCCGGACTCGCTTGAATCTGCGCTGGCGCAGGGAGGATACCAGGGCTTGCAGAGTGCCTTGAACCGCGATCCAGAGGCTGTGATACAAGAAGTCGAGAAAGCAGGCCTCACGGGACGCGGTGGCGCCGGTTTCCCCGTGGGGAGAAAATGGCGTTTTGTGGCCCAGGCAAAGCGCTCACCGAAAGTTATCATCTGTAATGCAGATGAATCCGAGCCGCTGATCTTCAAGGATCGCGTGCTGATTGATACAAACCCGCACCAGATTCTCGAAGGTATGGCGGTTGCGGGTTTTGCATGCGGTGCTGAAACAGGTTATATCTATATACGCGGTGAGTACCAGAAGCAGGCAGAAAGACTGGAGCGCGCTATTCACGCCGCTGAAAATGCAGGATGGCTTGGAAGGAAAATTCATGGAAGCGATTTTTCGTTTCATATCCATGTTCATCGCGGTGCGGGAGCATACATTTGTGGAGAAGAGACTGCATTAATCGAATCATTGGAAGGACACCGTGGAGAGCCGCGTACGCGTCCGCCCTATCCCCCCACTGCAGGCTACCACCAATTGCCGACCCTGGTTAATAACGTCGAGTCTTACGCGGCAGTACGGTCGATTATGAAGGACGGGGCAGAATGGTATCGTTCGCTCAGCAGCGCGGCAACGCCAGGCACTAAGCTGTATATGATATTGGGTCATGTAAACAACCCCGGTTTGTTTGAAGCCCCGTTCGGGCTGACGTTACGCCAAGTGATCGATCAATTTGGCGGGGGCATGCGCCCCGGTTCTGAATTTCACTTCGCACTCACGGGAGGAGCAGCAGGCACCATCGTTTCCGCTCAACATTTGGATATCCCGGTCGACTATGCCTCTGCTGCAAATGGGATTGCCCTCGGCGCAGGAGCGTTTCTGATCTGTGATCAATCAGCTTCGGTGGTGGCATTCCTTGCCAATTTGCTGGACTTTTTCCGGCTTGAGTCGTGTGGGAAATGTACACCATGCCGAGTAGGAACTCACCGCGCGCACGAGATAGTATCCATGCTGGCTGCTGGATCAGGACATCCTGGTGCGGTTGATGAGTTACACCAATTGGCAGATGTGATGTATAGCTCGTCTTTTTGTGGATTAGGGCAATCTGTTCCTATTCCAATGCGATCAGCGTTACAAAATTTCACCGCTGATTTTCTGGCGGCAGAGAAGCAGATTGAGGTGTCGATATGACCGTCACAATCACAATCAATGGGAAGACTATTCAGGCGCAAGAGGGCTCTTGCCTGTTAGAGGTGGCAAGAGAAAATGGTATCCATATTCCAACCTTATGCTACCATCGAGATCTGAGTCCCACCGGTAACTGCCGTATCTGTGTCGTTGAAGTGAAAGGGAGCCGCTTCTTGCAAGCCTCCTGTGTGACACAAGTTTGGGATGGGATGGTTGTTGAGACGGATAGTGAGCAAGTGATCCAGGCACGGAAGAAGACATTGGAAATGATGTTGGCGAACCACCCCCAGGATTGCCTGGTTTGTGATTCGAGTGGGTCTTGTGAGTTACAAGACCTGGCCTACGATTATCAAGTGGAAGTGCCTGCCTGGGGGAGCAAAGGTCAGCGTTATGCGGTAGATAGCGACCCTAATCCATTTGTGCGTGTGGACTTTAACAAGTGCATCTTATGCAGGCGGTGTGTGCTGGCTTGTGCGGAGGTGCAAGGCCGTTTCGTTTGGGGGGTTGGCTATCGGGGATTTGAAGAGAAGATCGTTGCCGGTGCAGACGTTACAATGCTGGAGGCGCGCTGCGAATCTTGCGGGCAGTGCGTAGCTTATTGTCCTACTGGAGCGCTGACGGATAAATTATCGTATGGCATGGGGCGCTCTCACCAAATCACCAAAGTCACTACCACTTGCTCCTACTGTGGGGTGGGTTGTCAATTTGATCTCAAGGTCAAGGATGGTAGGGTAATTGGTGTAAGCTCAAATCCCAATGCTGCGGTGAATGGCATGGCGTTATGTGTCAAAGGGCGCTATGGCTATGATTACATCCACCATCCCGACCGGCTGATGAAGCCTCAGGTAAGACGATATTTGCTGGAAGGGCAGGCGAAACCGAAATTGGCAGCAGGGGGGAAGCCTGCTCAGAATGAGGACAATCTATGGGACTGGGTGGAAGTGGATTGGAAGACCGCCCTGCGCATCACAGCCCAGAAGATTGTCCAAACGCGTGATCAACATGGTGCAGACACTGTGGGTGTATTGACTTCTGCCAAGTGTCTTAATGAAGAAAACTACCTGATGAACAAATTTGCCCGCCAGGTGGTCGGGACGAATAACATCGACCATTGTGCCCGTCTCTGACACGCCAGCACTGTGGTCGGTCTGGCCACTTCCTTTGGCTCGGGCGCCATGTCCAACTCGATGGATGATGTCGCTGAAAAAGCCGCCGCAATGTTCATCATTGGCTCGAACACGACCGAGCAACATCCGGTATTTGGAACGCGCATCCGCCAGGCGGTGCTGCGCCGAGGCGTGAAGCTCATCGTCGCTGATCCGCGGCGCATCGATATCACCGAATTTGCCTGTTTACACTTGCGCCACCGCCCGGGAACAGATATTGCCTTGCTGAACGGCTTGATGTATATCCTTTTAGAGAAAGGCTGGCAAGATAAGGAGTTCATTGAGACCCGCACTGAGAATTTTGCAGAATTCAAAGAAACAGTGATGCAGTACCCACCTGACAGGGTGGCGGAGATCACCGGTGTACCCGTCGACCAGATGTACCAGGCAGCGGAGATCATGGGTGAACACAAGCCAATGGCGGTGATGTGGGCAATGGGCATCACACAGCATATTGTCGGCGTGCAAAATGTGATCAGCCTGGCGAACCTGCAGATGTTGCTGGGCAATATGGGTGTACCGGGCGGAGGGGTTAATCCACTGCGCGGGCAGAACAATGTTCAAGGCGCCTGCGACATGGGAGGATTACCCAATGTTTACCCGGGCTACCAGGCTGTTACCCTGGATGCTGCACGCCAGAAGTTTGAGGCTGCCTGGGGAACACCGCTCTCGTCGAAAGTGGGGCTGACGGTTACGGAGATGATCCCTGCCGCCGGCGAGGGAAAGATCAAGGCGCTTTACATCCTGGGCGAGAATCCGCTTACAAGCGATCCTGATAGCAATCATATCCGACACTGCATGGCTGCTTGTGAGTTTGTCGTGTTGCAAGATATCTTCCCCACCGAGACTGCACCATATGCAGATGTTTTACTGCCGGGGGTTTCTTTTGCTGAGAAACAGGGAACATTCACCAATACCGAACGGCGCGTACAGCTAGTGCGGCAGGCAATTCACCCTTTGGGAGATGCACAACCTGATTGGTGGATCACGGCAGAGCTGGCAAAAGGGGTGCTGGCTGGGGGAGAGCACAAGGCAGGTGAAGCGCCATACGCGGGTTGGAACTATGCGGATACCGGGCAGATCATGGCTGAGATTAGCGCACTAACGCCCTCTTATGCAGGCGTGAACCATGCGCGGCTGGAGAATGGGGAGCGTTTGCAGTGGCCGGTAAAGGATGCTGAGCATCCTGGAACACCCGTTTTGCATGTAGGTCAGTTTGCGAGGGGTTTGGGGCGGTTTGTCGCCTTGGATCATATTCCTCCGGCTGAATTACCAGATGACAGCTATCCAATGGTACTGAGCACAGGGCGTGTGCTCTATCACTGGCATGGTGGTGAAATGACGCGCCGCGCCCAAGGGTTGATGGCGGTCTACAGCCAGGCATTGATTGAGGTGAGTCCAGAAGATGCAGAAAATCTCGGATTGAACGGGAACAAGATCGTCCGGGTTAGCTCGCGGCGGGGTAGCATTCAGGCCGAGGCTTTAGTGACCGATCGAGTGCCACCAGGGATGGTGTATGCAAATTTCCACTTCCCAGAAGCGTCGGCCAATGAACTGACCATTGCCGCGTTAGATCCAGTAGCAAAGATTCCTGAATTTAAGGTATGTGCGGTCAAGGTGGAAGTTGTGTCTGAGAAGTAGGAGAAATCAAAATGGATATTCGGAAAATCTATGAGTATGCTTTAGCGCGTGAGCATGAAGGTAAGCGATTCTTTGAACAGAATGCGGAGCGCTTGAGCCATGCTGCTGCCGTGAGTGCTTTCAAGCAGTTGGCCGCCGAAGAACAGAAGCACATTGATTTTATACAGAGCCAGATCGATGCTTTGAATCGAGGCCAGGCAGCCGATGTTGCTGCTGGCCTGGCGCTAGAAGAAGGTGGCTTCTTCTCGCAACGTGCCCAATCTGAGGCAATTGATCAGTCAGTGGCAGAGGCAATGGTCCCTGACTTGCCGGTGCTGCGCATGGCGTATCTGATCGAGCGTGACTTTGTGGAATTCTACGAGATGGCCGCCACGCGTGCAGAGGGTCAGGCCAAAGAAGTACTGACCATGCTGGCGCATTGGGAGCGCGGTCATGAGCGCCTGTTCAAACAATTTCACGATAACGCTTTTGAGCTTTACGCACAGATGCCCTGGGGTGGCTAGACTTTCCATAAGAAAGGCAGGGTATTCCATGCGCAATACACGCATAGAATACCCTGCCTTGCATTATTTCAGTACAAGAGCCAGGTAAGCCAATAGAATGATTCTGGTATGAAGCACCGCCGAGAATTCGGATGTGCCTAGCGTTGCATCGGTGGCTGTAGCGGTGAGATAGGGGTAGGTTAATGTTGCCAGCGGTACGCTGAAATTACCATCGCCATCGGCAACTGCGCTGCCCAGGTAGACCTCGCCTTCGCCATCATCCGTGGAGTTGCCGAACACTTCTACCGTGCAGCCGGGGCATGCAGTGCCGGTGACCTCGATGGGTGAAAATGTGGTCGTGATGATGACAGGCGGTTGTATGCCGCCATGGGCGCCCTCGATCAGCTCGATACCCAACAGGACATTCTCGTAGATCCTATTTTGGGTAAAGATATTGCCAAGGCATGTGTCATCATCGACATAGATACCTGAGAAATCGTTGTTGGCGATCATATTACCTGGACCGATCGTATTGTGGTGAGCGCCAAAATCGATCTGGATACCATCACCCCCGGTCCCAAAATCTGCATTGCCGCTCCAATTCGTGCCGATCACATTATTAGCAACCACATTCCCGCTGACAGTTGCGCCAGCCATATAAATGCCGTTACGACCCCCGCCGGCGATCATGTTGCCCTGAGCCTGCGTATCCCCGCCGAGGATGTTTTCCTGCGCGCCAGAGCTGAGGTAAATGCCAAAATCGGCATTTTCCAGCAAAGCCGTGCCAGCAGCATTGGTGCCTATGTAGTTGGCGGAGATGATATTCTCGCGGGCATCTTCAATCCCTATGCCATCATCCCCATTTCCGGAAATGATATTGCGTTCACCAGCGCTGTCGCCACCGATTAGATTGCCTTCTGCACCTCCGGATATTTCGACGCCATCATCTGCATTGCCTTGGGCGGTTTCCCCATTTGCATCGCTCCCGATGTAATTACCAGAAATGGTGTTGTGATCGCCTTGGATATCTAAGCCATAGATGCCATTTCCAGAGATCACATTGCGCGCACCGGCTGTGTCACCACCGATAATGTTCTCGAAAGCTGCGCCACTGATCAAGATACCGCTCTCGATGTTGGGCAGAGGCGCTAGTCCTTCAGCGTCCAGTCCGATGAAGTTACCGATCACCGTATTGTGTGTGGCGCCGAGATCAAAGGAAACCCCGTGATTTTCATTACCAGAAATGGTATTGCGTTCTCCGCTCGTATTCCCGCCGATCAGATTGTCATGTGCGCCATCAATTACCCGGATACCGTTTTCAACATTGGGTAGGGAATCTGCACCGGTGATATCAGTCCCGATGAGATTGCCGGAGATCACATTCCCTGCAGTCTCTTCATCCATGATGATGATGCCATTCATCAGGTTGCCCGAGATCAGGTTGCTTTCACCGGGTGCATCCCCACCAATGAGGTTATTTTGGGCGTCGCCAATGATCCCAATGCCATCTGTAAAGTTGCCGACTGCGAGCAAGCCGCTCGAATCTGTGCCAATATAATTTCCTGATACGGTGTTGCTGATCGTATTGTTCACAGGATTGCCCTCGATCACTACGCCCACCAGATTATGTGAGATCACATTGGCTTCTCCTTGGGTTCTATCCCCTCCAATGATGTTGCTGCGTGCGCCGACTCCAATATAAACACCATAGTAATCATTGCTTCGAGGATTGCTTCCGTCTGGCTCAAGGCCGATGTAATTACCGCTGACCATATTATCGTTCGTTCCCACACCGACAATACGCACGCCGTCGCGCTCATTACCGGAGATGACGTTGCGCTCGCCTGGCGTATCGCCGCCGACGGTGTTGTTGGTGGCGCCGCCATAGATGCGCACACCATCCAGAGTGTTGGCGCGTGACATCGTACCGGCAGCATCGATCCCGATATAGTTGCCAGAGACCACATTGCCGCTCGTGCCTGTTTTATGGATCTCGACGCCTCCCCAGCCATTGCAGGAGATCAGGTTGCGGTCTGAAGGGGTGCTACCGCCAACGGTGTTATCTAGTGCGCCTTCGCCTATGAAAATGCCATTCCCAGTATTGCCTTGGCAGGAAACACCATCGGCATGAATTCCCAGGTAATTCCCGGCGATCACATTGTCATCGGCAACCAAGGTGCCAAGGCTGGCAACATAGATCCCATTGAATGAGAAACCATAGATCGCCAACCCGCGGATCTCATTTCCGGAGGAAGTGACATTAAGGCCATTATTAAAGATGCCTGTCCCGTCAATTTCAATGCGAATATCAGCCGGTGCGGTTGCCGTGGCGGGTTCGGCGCCAGGCTGTGAGTAGCCGTCGATGGTGGTATCGTCATCAGCGATTTGCGGTAGCGCCTGAGTAAGATCAATGGTGTGTACACCGGCGCCGGGAATGGCGAAATTGATCGTGTCTGCGCCGGCGTTGTTGTTCGCCGCGCACATGGCCTCGCGCAGGCTGATCACAAGATCTAGCCCGGGGAGTGAGGCGATCGTCACTGCCCCGCAGTTGGCGGCTGCATCCAGCGTGTCGTCGGCTGTGGTCACAATGATTGTGTCAGCCCGCGCTGGATGGAAGGGCACAAGTGCCGTGATCAATGCCAGGATGAGTGCAAAGGTGAGAATGGTGTGTTTTTTCATGGTTACCTCCGGATAACATCAGAATAGCACATTTTATTCCTGTTGTCATCGAGGTTGAGTACTGGATCCCAGTAAAAACCTGGTACTGTGGTACCTGCCCTCTGTAACGGCAAGTCACAATGAGCCCCCAAAACCCCACTTAGGATAATCCTGCAGCATGGTAGAATCGTACCCTATATGTCCACGCTTACCCCAGAAGAGATTGAACGCGACCGTAATTTTCGCTTCAACTATATCATCAATGTATTGGATGGCGGTTTCTTTGGGCTAGCAATGGGATTTGCTTCGTTCACCGCGGTGATCCCGTTGTTCATCAGCACAATGACTGATTCGGCGATCCTGATTGGGCTGGCACCTGCCATGCATGTGATGGGCTGGCATTTCCCGCAGGTTTTCATGGCGCCGCATGTAGCGCGGCGCAAGCGCTATAAACCATTTGTGATCCTGATGACGATCCA
>JAFGBV010000129.1 GCA_016932955.1 Anaerolineales bacterium
AGCCGCAAGAGCCTTCCTGGTTGGCATCGATAGAAAACCCCCATACCCGCCAGATCACCAATTTTAACAGTCTGGATGAGCTTTTTGCTTTCTTAAGCAGCCTGACCCAGGGAGCAATGACGGATAAGCCGGCACCTGAGAATCCGTCCCTCAACCAACCCAAATAGACAACGAAAGGACAACCATCATGAAATTCAAACCTGCACTACTCACCACCGCCACGATCTTCATCGCTGCGGCCCTGCTGATGCTCACCTTCAGCCTGCTCGATTCCAGCCCTACCACCGCCACCCCGCTGGCACCCGAGCAGCCAGCCTACTCCAATGCAGATTTCACCACTGTCATCACCGTCACCAGCGGTACGGATCCGGATAACAGCAAGAGTAAAACCTGCTACACCGATCCCCCCGGAACTGCTGGTCCCGCCACCCTGCCTTGTACCCTGCGCCGGGCTATGGTCGAAGCCAATGCCTATGCTGACTCAGCAGCCCCCATTCTGATCCGCTTTGAAATCCCAACCAGCGACCCCAGTTATGATGCGGCATTGGGCATCTGGAAGATCCCCATCCTAGCCACCATGGATCCCACCAGCCTGCCCCGCCTCAAAGGCGAGATAACCATCGATGCCACAACCCAGCTCGGTGGTCGCTCCAGCGGCCCCAAGATCATCCTGGTCGGCCCTAGCACTGGCAACAAAGATGGGTTCGTGGTTGGAGATATCGCGGGTAACGATAATATCGTCATCCGCGGCTTGGGTTTCCAAAATTGGAGAACCGCCCTGTTTGTCAATACAACCGGCAATCAAATCTTAGATAACTGGTTTGGCTTGAATGACGCTGGTGACGAACCTGCCTGGCGTAATGATGACGACCATAAACAGGGTAGCGGTTATGGCGGGATTGACATGGCTTCTGGGTCATCCAATAACACCATCCAGAATAATGTGTTCCTGGGATTGATCGGCAACGCCGCAAGCATTCGCGGCACCTCGAACACCTTTGCCGACAACTATATTGGGACAACCAGCAATGGAACTGTCCCCGATAAAACCACAAACCCTTCCCTGATCTGCACCGAATGGGATTGGCTAGGAGGCAGTGGGATCGTCATTGACGGCAACCGCAACATCATCGAAGACAATATCTTCGCCGGTCTGCGCCTGGATGTTGAACTCCCCACCATCCAGCCAGATGCCATCCGAGTCGGCAACGATCGCCATACCATCCAAAACAACCGCATTGGATTGGATGCAACCAATCATGAAATTGGCGTATGCGGACGGGGTATTTATCTCCAGAGTGGAACCAAATTTAACCAGGTCATTAGCAATGCCATCGTCAATCCGGAGTACTCCGCCATCTCATTGAATGACTCCCCCACCGTTTCCACCTCTGATGCCAACACCCTGCGCTCCAACATCATCCGGAAAGCCACCCCCTGGCCCGGCAAGATCGGTGATAATGCCAGCCCCGAAGACGCCATCCAGTTGGCCAAGAACCTACCCGATGAATTCGAGAACTTCAACCCGGCTGCCATCACTGCCATCAACGGCGTCAACGTGACTGGTGTCAGCGGCGCCGATAGCCCCTGTGGTGGCTGCACGATCGAAATCTTCCTCGATGACACCGATGCCATCACCGAAGCCCTCCAATCCCTGGCAGTTGTCACCGCAAAAGATGACGGCTCGTGGAGCGCCACCCTGCCTGCGGCATTGACTGCTGGACAAGGTCTGCGCACTACCAGCACCACCAATGACCCCAATGTGATCCCCGGCATGAGCGATGGCACCACCACCGGGCTTTCCGACCTCTACCTGGCAGGCTATAAGATCTTTATTCCCCTCGTCCAGAAACAACCCTGACCATCATTGATCGGATAGATAGGAGAGACCAACCTGCCCAAAATGCACGTTGGTCTCTCAAACTTAATCTTGTGAGAGGATATTCCCCTCCTCATCCGTCACCAGCAAACCCTTACTGGTATCCAGCAACACCAAGCGGTTCCCCCATGGATCCTGTACCACCACCGCCTTCCCAATTTGGATCTCGAACGGCTGCACAAGGATCGCTCCCCCTGCCTGCCTGAACCTTTCCGCAGCCTTCTCAGCGGCATCTACCAGCAAATCGATCTCCGGTTCATCCTTGCCGCAATACAGCACAATTTCCGTCTCGCTACCAGGCATCCCCAACCCTGCTGCCTCTGCGCTGCGCCAGATCAGCCTCTGCCCTAATGCGTCCCGGTAAAACTTCATTCCCGCCTCCAGATCTGATACAGCCAGGCGGATACAATCCACTTTCTTGATCAGTGCTTCCTCGTTAGCAGCCATCCTGCCCTCCTTTCAGTGCCTCATTGTACCCACATTCATCATCAGCGGAACATTCTCATCCCTTTCACCGTCTGGAATTGGGAATAACCGATTGCGGATTACAAGCCGCACTCGGTTATAATCAGTTGGATTGACCCTTCTAAGAGAAACCATCATGTTTTCCTACCTGCAAAAAGCACACCGCTTCCTGTACAACCAGTCGGTTTATCCGCTGGTACTGGCATCTTTTCTATCCGTAATCTTTCTATTCGGCAGGTTCATTTACGCTGAATCGCTCAACTACCGCAACCTTGTCTGGAATCTCTTCCTTGCCTGGGTGCCCTATGGTTTCAGCCTCATCGCCACCCTCCTTCACCGTCTTTTTCCCAAAGCCTGGTTGGTTTTGCTGCCCTTTGGGGCTGCCTGGCTGGCCTTTTTCCCCAATGCCCCTTACATTGTCACCGATTTTTACCACCTCACCGACCGCCCGCCGGTTCCTCTCTGGTACGATATCATGCTCATCGCCATCTATGCCTTCACCGGTTGTTTCCTCGCCATTGCCTCCCTGCGCAGCATGCACATCCTCGTCGAGCACTACCTGGGCAGGCTCATAGGTTGGCTCTTCGTTGCGGCCTCCTTGGCTCTTAGCGGCCTGGGTGTTTACCTGGGGCGTTTTGGGCGCTGGAATAGCTGGGATATCCTGCTTCAGCCAAAGGACGTCCTCAAGGATATCGCCGTCCAGGTTCTCAATCCATTGGACAACCTGCGCTTCATCGGCTTCACCCTCATGTTCACTGCCATCCTGTTCGTCTTTTATCTCATGTTCCTCTCCATGCGCCATCCTCAAGACGCCCATACATCCACCCCACCTGGCTGACCTTCGATTAGACAATATCACCCTTCCAATCAGGAGACACCTATGAGTACTTTCCTTGAAAGACTGCAATCCAGCAAAACCCTGGTTGCTGATGGCGCGACCGGCACCAACCTCCTGGCGTGCGGGCTGCCAGCCGGTCTCATCGCCGAGAACTGGGTGCTGGATCAGCCTCACCACATCCTAAAATTGGAGCAGGATTTTGTGGCTGCCGGGTCAGATATCATCCTCACCAGCACCTTCAACGCCACCCCCATGCGCTTGTCAGGCACCCCCCTCGAAGGCCGCGCCGCAGAGATCAACCAGCGCGCCGTTGAGCTGGCGCGCCAGGCCAGCGCCGGCACAGCCACCCTGATTGCCGGTTCCATGGGCCCGGTAGGAAAATTGCTCAAGCCTTATGGCCCTGCCGACCCTCAGGATGTCGTATCCGCTTACGCCGAGCAAGCCCGCGCCCTCAGCCAGGCCGGAGTCGACCTACTGCTGATCGAGACTCAGTTCGATCTCGCCGAAGCCAAAGCAGCCATCCAGGGTGCGCGCTCCGTCTCCACCCTACCCATCGTCTGCTCCTTCAGCTATGATCGCGGCCGCCGCACCATGATGGGCGTCAAACCCGCCCAAATGGCATCCGAGTTGCCCCCCCTCGGCGTAGATGTCCTCGGCATCAACTGTGGACGTAGCCTGGAGGAGAACCTCGAAAACCTGCGTGAGCTGCGCCAGGCCACCACCCTCCCCATCTGGTTCAAACCTAATGCTGGCGTTCCCAAAGTAGACAACGATGGTAATACCTATTACGATACCACTCCCGAAGCCATGGGAGCCCTTGTCAGCACCTGGCTCCAGGCAGGTGCCAACGTGATCGGCGGTTGCTGCGGCACCAGCCCTCAGCACCTTCGGCAAATTGCCCTGGCCGTCAAATCCTGAGACGCTCATGGAGATCCAATGACCTGTGCAGGTTCTGTTATTGCAATCTATATCACCCCCACGCCCGCCGCCCCAACCCAATCGGTGGAGCAGGTGCGTGCCGTACCCGGCATGGGTCTCGAGGGTGACCGTTACTTTGGCCCTGCCGGTGAGGGGCATAAGAGGCCCGGCGCCGGGCGCGCAATCACCCTCATCGAGATCGAGGCAATCCAGGCTCTCCAATCCGAACTGAGTGTTCCTTTCACCGCCGCTGAATCTCGCCGCAACATTGTCACCCAGAACGTCCCCCTCAACCACCTCGTCGGGCAGGAATTCCAAATCGGCCAGGTGCGCCTGCGCGGCGTGCGCCTGTGCGAACCTTGCACTCACCTGGCCGACCTCACTGACCCGCGCGTCTCGTCTGCCCTGGTGCATCGCGGCGGTTTGCGTGCCGAGATCCTCAACGAAGGCATCATCCACGTCGGCGATCCGATCGAATTCTGACCTCCGCTGACCGCACATATCAAGGCTCCCTCGCCAGGTCGGCTGGGTTTCTGCCACCCGGCACCCTTTCTCTGCCTTTTACCCAACCATCCGCCCAAAAGGGGGTATAATCATTTCCTGGATTGTCCAAAAAAAAACATTGTAACTTCTCAATAACTTGGGGTGTGGGGTGTTTTGTGCGTACGAAGCACGCAAAAAACACCCCACTTCCCCCGTTTTATTGAGATGATACAAAACATTTGATTAAACGATAGGAGTCACTATGCCAGACCATCGCACTGTGGCGATTGAATATGCCCACAGCAATAAAGAACACTTCCTCGAGGAACTCAAAGATTTCGCTGCCATCCCATCCATCTCCAATGACCCTGCAGCCAAAGCCGATATGCAGCGCGCTGCAGAGTGGGTCGCCGCCCAACTGGTGCAATTAGGCATGAACCACGTTCAGATATACCATACCAGCGGGCATCCTGTCGTCTACGGCGATTGGCTCAACGCCCCCGGCGCACCCACCGCCCTCATCTACGGTCACTACGATGTTCAGCCAACCGATCCTCTCGAGCTATGGATCAGCGCACCCTTTACCCCCCAGGTGCGCGGCGAGAACATCTATGCCCGCGGCATCACCGACATGAAAGGCCAGGTCATGGCCTCCATCAAAGCCGTCGAAGCCATCGTCCGCACGGGCACTTTACCCATCAACATCAAATTTCTCATCGAAGGTGAAGAAGAGATCGGTTCTCCCTCCCTGGCGCCTTTCATGAAAGAGCACAAGGATTTGCTCGCCTGCGATTTTGCCGTCAATCCCGATACCGGCATTCTCACCCCCGACCTCCCAACCATCACCTACGCCCTGCGCGGTCTGGCCTACTTTGAGTTGCGCGTCGAAGGCCCCGATCACGATCTCCACTCCGGCGTTTTTGGCGGCGGTGTGCTCAACCCCGCCCAGGCCTTATGCGAGCTGATCGCCGGTATGCACGATGCCTCCGGGCACATCACCCTGCCTGGCTTTTACGATACCGTCCTTCCCCTGGAAGCAGAAGAGCGCGCTGAACTGGCCCGCCTGCCAATCGGTGATGATTTCTACCTCAAAAACACCGGTGTCCCTGCCCTCTATGGCGAGGCAGGTTATACAACCGTTGAACGTGTTAGTGCCCGCCCCACTCTCGAAGTGAATGGTCTGCTTTCCGGATTCACCGGTGAAGGCGCTAAAACCGTCCTCCCCGCCTGGGCGATGGCCAAAATCTCCTGCCGCCTTGTCCCCAACCAGGATCCCGCGCAGGTGTACCAGCAGCTCCACCAGTACCTCCAAGAACATGCCCCCAATACCATCCGCTGGTCCTTGCGCCAGATGGCTGGCGGCCCCGCTTCGATCTCAGATCGCCATTCCACCAGCGTGCAAGCCCTTGCCCGCGCCATGGAAACAGTCTGGGGCCATCCTCCCATATTCAAGCGCGAAGGCGGCAGCGTTCCCGTTGTCACCCAATTCCAGCAGATCTTAGGTGTCGAATCGGTCAACACTGGCTTTGCCCTGCCAGATGATAACATGCACAGCCCGAATGAGAAGTTGCATCTTCCCACCTGGTACCGAGGCATTGATACCTTGATCCATTTCTTTTATAATCTGGCAGCCTAATCAGCGATACAATAGTGGAGTGTTGGCATCAATAATACCGCCAACACTCCGTTATTACCCGGATCTTTTTTTATCGGCAGCAGGAGTCTGGTATGAGTAATGAATGTCGTCTCCCATCTTATGGCGGCCAGGCCGTGATCGAGGGCGTGATGATGCGCGGCGCCAATGCCGTCGCCATCGCCATGCGCGCCCCCGACCAGCAGATCGTCATCCACAAAGAGCCTCTCGGCAAGATCTATAAGAGCCGCCTCGTTAAAATCCCCTTCTTACGCGGCCTGGTCATGCTCTGGGATGCCCTCAGCCTGGGATTGCGCGCCCTCACCCTGTCTGCCAACACCCAGACCGGCGAAGAAGAGAAGATCGAAGGCCCGGTCATGATCCTCACCATGGTCGGCACCCTTGCCGTTGCGATTTTCATGTTCAAGGCCGCGCCGGCAGCACTCGGCTCCCTGGTCGAAAAATACCTCGGATGGGAATTCTGGGCTGGCAACCTGGTGGAAGGTCTGGCGCGTCTTCTCCTCCTCGTTGGCTATATCTGGGCAATCGGCTTCATGCCCGATATCCGCCGCGTCTTTGCCTACCACGGCGCCGAGCACAAAACCATCAACGCCTTCGAAGCCCGCGCCGAGCTCACCCCGGAGAACGTCTCGCGTTATTCCGTTGAACATCCCCGCTGTGGCACAGCCTTTCTCCTCACGGTCGTCATTTTCTCTGTCTTGCTCTATGGTCTCTTAGGGCCCATGCCCATCTTCTGGCGCATGGCCTCCCGTATATTGCTCTTACCTGTCGTGGTCGGCATCTCCTATGAATACATCCGCTGGACTGCCAACCACATCGGGAACCCCATCGTCCGTCTTCTTGCAAAGCCCAACCTCGCCCTGCAGCACCTCACCACCCGCGAACCCTCTCTGGAGATACTCGAAGTGTCTATCGCAGCCTTCAACGCCATGCGCGCCGAGGAAATAGCCCTATCTCCGGAACAAAGCCAGCTATTAGCCTGACGGCTCTCACTCCCCAATCAACTGCACCACCAGCTCCCGCCGCCGCGCCCGGGTGTCAAAATCCACATAGATAATCTGCTGCCAGGTACCTAGCGTCAGCCGTCCCTTCACGAACGGAACCGTTAGCGATGCCCCCAGCAAAGCCGCACGCACATGGCTATGCCCGTTGCCATCCCCCCATGCCGCATCGTGGTCATAAGGCCGGCTCGGATCAATGATCTCGTCGAACAAGCGGCGCAGATCGCTCAGGCATCCCGGCTCGTACTCGATCGTCGTCAGACCGCTGGTTGAAGAGGGGCAGAAAAGCGTCACAGTCCCATCCTGCAGCCCCGCCTCCCGCACGCATCCTGACACCTGGTTGGTGATATCCACCATGTCCGCATTTCCACGCGTTGAAAACTGGATTGCCATTGTTTTTATACTCATACCCCCAAGCATACAGCAATTCCTCCATTTCTACCAGTGCAGAAACGCCCAACGCAGGGAATCTTTCATCAGCCCTGCACCGACTTCACATACCTTCTTCACGAAATCTTCATATCTCTTGGATAAGATTAT
>JAFGBV010000130.1 GCA_016932955.1 Anaerolineales bacterium
GTGATCCCAGTGAGAGATATCCAGGATGTGCAGTTACGTACCGTTCTGGAGAGCGGGAGAGCCGTGGTAGATAAGGAGGATGAATTGGTGCTCTATGCGCCAGTCCGTGTACGAGGGCAGGTGGTGGGGGCGATGCGGACGCGCCGGGCGAGCGATTCTGGCAGGTGGACTGGGGAGGATATCCGGCTGGTGGAAGAATTGGCAGAGCAGTTGAGCTTGTCATTGGAAAGCGCTCGTTCTTACCAGGAGACACAGCTTGCAGCGCAGCGGGAACGCTTATTAGGTGAAATTGGCGGGCATATCCGCCAAACATTGGATCTTGAATCGATCTTGCGGACTACTTCGCAAGAGGTGCGGCAGGCATTGGATCTGCAGAGAGTAGTAGTGCGGTTGGGTGTTCCGCCAGCGGGAGATGGTGTTGATCTTGATCGAGAGGATCTGGAAAGAGTTGATCCCCTGACGAGTGGTGTTGGTGACGACGGGCACGAACCGCCTACACAGCCAACAGACTCGGAAAGCGGAGGCAGCAATGACTGATGAGATGAAATCCAGGGAAACTGCTGTAGAACAAAAGAAGCGCCTGCAGGACGAAAAAGCCTTGGCACGACGCCTGGGCGGTTTCCGGGTTTTACTTTTGGCAGGATCGATTGCACTTGCCCTGGATATTGTGGCCAACTTGCTGTTGTATGTGCGGGAGGGCGTGTGGCAGAATTTAGCGGTGGCTATTGCTCAATTACCTGCAGTGGCACTGCTTATTGTGATTGGCTTGCTGGTGCGAAAAGGCCGCCTGGATACCGCAGGATACCTGGGTATTATCGCCATTATGCTAGGCTTTGGGGTGGGGAACCTGTTCCACGCTGGGCTGACCCTGGCATTAGGCGCAAGCGGTTTCCTGGTGCTGCTGATGATTTCCAATATGGTGTTGCCTGAGAACAAGATCATAGGACCGCTGACGGCGACCTTATTTGTGGCGGCTTTGGCAGCGATTGAGTTGCTTGCGCCGATCCCGCGCTACAATGTGGTTGAAACCAGCTCCTTCTTGCTGTTTGTGATTGCGCTGGTGACTGTACTAGCCGCCGTCGGGCTGTGGCAATTTGCGCGCTTGCTGCGCTTTGGCACGATCCGCACCCGCCTGCTGGCGATCTTTGTTGGATTGGTGCTGCTGCCGGCAGTGGCGGTAGGGACAGCTTCAAGCGTGATCAGCGGGCAAAGATTGCTGGATCAGACGAGGGCTCAGCTTGTGTCTGTAGCGGCACTAAAAGAATCTGAAATTTTTACCTGGGCCAATAATCTAACATCATTCCTGGCATTAGCGATGCCCGATTCTAGCCGGAGTTTGTTTTATGACTTGCTGATCAGCGGCCCAACTGGTGTTGATAGCAGCCTATACAACAATACCTATGAAAGCGAACTGGAACGTTACCGAAATATCATTGCCCAAGGTAATGTTTTTGTTGAGATGTTCATTCTTGCACCCGATGGCACTGTGCGGCTCTCTACCGATGCGGGACAGATCGGGCGTAACCAGTTTGGATATGCTTTCTTCGAGCCAGGTTTGGAGGGTTATTTTGTCTCTGCCCCATATTATGATTCGGTCTTGGCTGAGGTGACGATGGTTGCATCTGCACCATTGGTCAACGAAAGCGGGGAGACGATTGGTATCCTGGCAGGACGCGCCAATCTAGATCAGTTGAATGCTATCATGAGTGAACGTACTGGCCTGGGAGAGACTGGTGAAACGTACCTGGTAGGGGCGCGAGATAGGATTTTAATGACGGAGTCGCGTTTTGAGGAGCGAGGTATGTCATTAGGATCTTATATTAGTACATCAGATGGACTGGACGCGGCGGTCCTGACGAAAGGGGATGTTTCAGGTAATTTTACAAACTATTATTATGTCGATGTTGTAGGCGTATACCGTATGCTTGAAGAATTCAACCTGGTTTTGATAGCAGAACAGGAACAGTCAGAAGCACTTCGCGGTGTTGTGCAAACGGTGGCAGTGAACGTTGGCGTGACGGTGGGGGCGGTGCTGGTGGCAATCGTGTTAGGCCTGTTCGTTACCAATCGGATCACGTCGCCAATTGCCAGCCTTTCGCAGACGGCAGAGAAGATCGCTGGTGGTGAGCTGGAACTGGTTGCAGAAGTAGAACAGGAGGATGAAATTGGGGCATTGGCAGAGTCCTTCAATGCGATGACGGAACGCCTGCGAGCAACGTTGGCTGGTTTGGAACAACAGGTAGCCGAACGCACGGCAGCGTTGGCACAACGTACAGGTTACCTGCAGGCTTCTGTAGATGTGAGTCGGGCGATCGTTTCAGTTTTGGATCCAGATCAGTTGATCCGACAAGTTGTTGAGTTGATCCAGGAACGTTTCAATTTGTATTATGTCGGTTTGTTCTTGGTGGATCAAGCAGGTGAATGGGCTGTGCTGCGGGCAGGAACAGGGGAAGCGGGCCAGAAGATGCTGGCGCGCAATCACCGCATTCGGGTTGGGGTGGGCATGATCGGTTGGTGTGTGGCTAACGAAAGGCCGCGAATTGCCTTACGTGCTGAGTTAGATGATGCCCGGTTGAAGAACCCGGACCTGCCGGATACCCGGTCTGAGGCAGCAATCCCATTGCGTTCGCGGGGGCGTGTGATCGGCGCACTGACAGTGCAGAGCGCACAGCCAGAGGCTTTTGATGAGTCGACGATTGTGGTCTTTGAAACTATGGCTGACCAGGTGGCTGTGGCGTTGGATAACGCGCGCTTGTTCCGAGAGAGCCAGGAATCGCTGGATTCGCTTAACCGTGCGTATGGGCAGATTACGCGTGAGGATTGGCAGCGTCTGCTGAAATTGCGCGGTGATCTGGGTTATAGCAGTTATGCCAGTGGCGAGGTGGCAATGGAAGCCGAATGGCTCCCAGAACTGGTGCAGGCAGCACGGGAAGGGAGAACCGTGGGGACTGAGACGGCAGCACTGGGGGTTCCGATTAAAGTGCGCGATACGGTAATTGGTGTGATCGGTGGCTATAAGGTTGGCGAAGTGGCGAAATGGACTGACGAGGAAAGAACATTCCTGGAGGACGTGGCTGACTTGCTCAGTGTTACCCTGGATAGCGCGCGGTCTTACCAGCAGGTGCAGGTCACGGCACAGCGCGAGCGTGTGGCGGCGGAAGTTACAGCACGAATTCGGCGTTCTTTGGAAACAGAGACGATTTTACGTTCCGCGGCAGAAGAATTGCGCCGAGCATTGGGTTTGCCGGAGGTAGTAATCCAACTGGGTGTGCCAGTAGATGCAAGCAAACCTGGAACATCTGATGGGCGATGAGGGATAAATCGGGATGGAAATTATGGATGATGATAAGCTCCGTGTTCAAGACGATTTGCCGGTGACTGAAGCAGCAGCGACTCAGAAAATAGCCACTGCGCCTGATGGTGTTCTGCAGCGCCAGATAGGGATGAGTCGACCTGCTTTAATTGTGGATGACCTGCCCACACCTGAGCAAGTATTCCGGGTGCGGCGAATTGGTGTGGAGCAGATGATTGCACTGGTGCTTGGACCGAGTCTCGTTGCGCTGGGCATCTCAGTTGGGAGCGGCGAGTGGTTAATTGGGCCGCTGAATGTGGCAAAGTATGGATTTATGGGGATTGGTTGGGTGATCCTGGTTTCTGCAGTGCTGCAGGTTTTTTATAATGTGGAATTAGCCCGTTTCACATTGGCGACAGGAGAAACCCCGGTGGTGGCGTTTGGGCGGATCCCTCCTGGCTATTTTGTATGGGTGCCGCTGGCGCTATTGAGCTTCTATATTGCGTTTATCCTGGGCGGTTGGGCTGTGCAAGCGGGTGCTGGGCTGTTTGCTTTGGTCAGTAACCGGCCTTATGGCGAGAATGAACTGGAGGTGGTGCGGATCATTGGGATAGGGCTTCTCCTCACCACGTTCTTATTTACAGCGTTTGGACGGAAGATCGAACGTACCCTAGAAGGTGTGATGGGAGCTGTCCTGGCTTTTATGCTAATTGGTATGCTGTCCATCACAATCGTGGTTGTTCCCGCAAATTATTGGGGCACTGCGCTCGCCTCGCTGGTGACCCCGGTTCTGCCTCCGGCAGGCTCGGATCCATCGCTTTTGGGAGCGCTGGCAGGATTCACCGCACTGGCCTCGGGATTGAACTTTATGTTCATAGGATACTATCGCGATAAGGGTTACGGCATGGGATCCAAGGTGGGTTTTTTACCTGCCTGGTTCGGCAGTCGTTCTGCGCAAGCAAAGGGCACGCTGCAATCTGTGGGACGAATTTTCCCAGAGGATGAAAAGAATGCCCGAACCTGGAAGCGTTGGTTCCGTTATTTAGCATTTGACCAATGGGTGATCTATTTTATTGGTGCATTGGTGGGGATGCTTGTGCCGAGCATCCTCGTGGGATACATCTCTACTATCCCCGGGTCTGATGTGCCAACATCTGCTACGATGGTAACATACGCAGCCAGTGAGCTTGGGCGGCGGTATGGACCAGTAGTGAACGGGTGGATGCTGCTGATCGGTTTCATGGTGCTTTTCACCACGCAAATTGTGGTGTTGGAATTATTGGTGCGCAATATGACAGATGGGTTGTACTCGTTGAGTGGGCGGTTTCGCCAGTGGATTGGCAATGACCCGCGCAAGTTCTATTACCCGTTCATGTTGGTGATGATTGTGGTGATTAGTGTTTTTATCCACCTGGCGCTGCCGGAAGACTTGATCTTGATTTCAGGCAATGTCTCTAACTTTGCAGCGATTATTTTTCCTCTTGGGCTGATTTACCTCAACAGTCAACTGCCGCGCCCGGCCAAGATCAGGTGGTGGTCGTATGTGGTTTTGGTGCTCAATACGCTTTTCTTCGGCTTCTTCTTCGTGAATTTCCTTGCTGTCCAGTTATCTGGCGCACCGCTGGTCCGGTTTTAGGGATAAATGGAATGGATACGAAACTGACTCAGACAAAAGTTACCTTCCAACGCACGGGGAGCATTCGTACGCGCTTGCTATGGGCGTTCATTCTATTAGTGCTGCTGCCAGTGACGATTTTAAGTCTGGTTTTGGTGCTTTCTAATGCACAAGGAAACCGTTTGCAATTAGAAGAAAAGCTCGGAACTGTATTGACCTATAAAATAATTGCAATCGAGGATTGGCTTAGTCATCTGAAAGCAGAAGCTGCTGATACTGCGATTGGATTGGATGCGCTCAGTGTGGCTTCTACTGGCAACCAGGAAACCTCCACACCGACAGAGCCGGAAAGCCGCGAGGTAGCGGAAGAGCCAGTAGCGCAGAGTTGGGAGGAACAGATTCGAGATATGCAGGGGGCTTATCTGCAACAATTAGCCCAGCAATCAGAGTATGTTGATGAATGGATCTTGCTCGATCTGAATGGGATTGTGCAACTGGCCAGTGGTTCAACTGTTGTAGGCAGGAATCTTGCTGGTGAGGCCTTTTTCTTACCGGATATCGAGGATACAACAGTGCCAGCACCAGTATATTCCAGCGAGCTGGGATATGTTTCTTTCTTTGTAGTGCAGCCTATCTTCTCAGCAGATGGGGAAAAGGATGGCTTGCTGGTGGGTAGGGCGGACAAAATGCTGCTCAATCAAATATTGCTGGAGGAACAGGGCCTGGGAGAAACAGGCGAGACTTTCCTGGTGGGAAGCGATTACGAGTTCTTGAGCACGCCACGCTACCCGGTTGATACAAACATTAATCGCTCGACTGCGGCCATGGCTGCGGTTATGGGCCAGGAGGATGGTAGCAGCACTTATACCAGCTACCGGGGAGTAACAGTGTTCGGGGTCTACCGCTGGTTACCGCAGCTTGAGGCGGGATTGATTGCAGAACAGGAATTGTTGGAATCGGTGCGCGCTTCCTACGCAGTGATGGCGGTAAACCTGAGCGTAGGAATAGCATCGCTGTTGATTGCGATGGTTGCTGCACTGGTGATTACCAGCGATATTGCAACGCCCGTATCCGAATTGGCTGAGACAGCGGCTCAGGTCACCCGCGGAAATCTATTCTTGGAAGTAGAAACAGAGCGATCTGATGAGATCGGCGCTCTGGCTGAATCCTTCAACAGTATGACTGCGCAATTGAGGCAGACATTAGGAGGCCTGGAACAGCAGGTGGCTGATCGCACCTCTGCGTTGGAACAGCGGACGGCATATCTCCAGGCTTCGGCAGAAGTAAGCCAGGCGGTCAATACGATCATGGAACCGGATCAACTGGTGCAACAGGTGGTGAATTTAATCCATGATCGATTTGGCTTGTATTATGTAGGTTTGTTCCAGGTGGATGAGTCGGGCGAGTGGGCAGTTTTACGTGCTGGAACGGGGGAGGCTGGGAAGGCAATGATTGCGCGGAGCCATCGCATCCGGGTAGGGGTTGGGATGATTGGATGGACGGTAATTAATGCGCGGCCACGTATCGCGCTGGAAGCAGCCCAGGATCAGGTGCGTTTACGGTCTGCTGAGTTGCCAGATACTCGTTCAGAAGCAGCATTGCCGTTGCGCTCACGAGGCAAGGTAATAGGAGCGCTAAGCATCCAGAGTACTTTATCGGGTGCATTTAATGAGGATAACATTGCTGTTTTTCAAGTAATGGCGGATCAAGTAGCGGTGGCAATCGATAATGCTCGCTTGTATGTGGAGACTCAACAGGCTTTGGAAGATCTGCGGCGTTTCTATACAGAGCAATCTCTGGAGATCTGGCGTGATACGCTGCAAAGGAAGGGCAACTTAAGGATTCTCAGTAATCAGTTGGGGATAACGGTGACTGATGCAGAATGGAAAGATGATACGGTTGATGCTTTTTGGTCGGGTGAGGTGGTGAAATCGGCGTCAGCAGA
>JAFGBV010000131.1 GCA_016932955.1 Anaerolineales bacterium
GCCATCCCACGCTCCTGGCAGTCTGCGCTGATCGGACGCCCACTGGCAACTGCCGATGCGCCTCACCAGACGATTGGCAAGCTGGTCGGTTTAGCAGTTTTCGCCTCCGATGCCCTTTCCTCCACAGCTTACGCCACCCAGGAAATCTTAATGGTGCTGTCAATAGCTGGGGCAGGCGCTTTTCAGTACTCGACCCCGATAGCGATCGCCATTACACTGTTAATGGTGATCGTATCCATCTCCTACGAGCAGACCATCCACGCCTACCCCGGAGGCGGTGGTGCTTATATCGTCGCCCGTGATAACCTGGGTGAGCTTCCCGCTCAAACTGCAGGGGCCGCCCTGCTGACCGACTATATCCTCACCGTGGCGGTCTCGATCTCATCCGGGGTGGCGCAAGTTGCTTCAGCATTCCCAGTCCTGTATGAGTACCGGGTGTGGATTGCGGTTGGATTGGTTGCATTCGTCATGCTCATCAACCTGCGCGGGGTGAAAGAATCGGGCGTTACCTTCGCTATCCCCACCTATTTCTTCGTCGTGACCATGTTCATCACCGTTGGCGTGGGCCTGTTCCGCTACCTGACCGGTTCGCTTGGAGCAGTGATCGACCCGCCAGAGATGGCCCAGCATGCCGGAGAGGCGCTTTCGATCGTCACCCCATTCTTGATCCTGCACGCCTTCGCCAACGGCACCGCCGCCCTGACCGGCATCGAGGCGATCTCCAACGGTATCACCGCCTTCAAAGAGCCGCGCAGCCGCAATGCTGGGATTACCCTGATCTGGATGTCGGCGATATTAGGCACGCTTTTCATGGGGATCACCATCCTGGCCAACCGCATCCAGGCTGTGCCCTCCGAAACTGAGACGGTGATCTCGCAGATCGCCCGTACAATCTACGGAGGCCAAAACATCTTTTACCTGGCCATCATCGCCGGGACAACCTTGATCTTGATCCTGGCATCTAACACCGCCTTCGCTGATTTTCCCCGCCTAAGCGCCTTGCAAGCTGGGGATGGGTTCTTGCCGCGCCAACTCACCTATCGCGGCAGCCGCCTGGTTTATTCACGCGGCATCATATCACTGGCGCTCATTGCAAGTGTTCTCATCATTCTGTTTCAGGCTAGCGTAACCCGCCTGATCCCGCTCTATGCCATCGGCGTATTCTTATCTTTCACCCTTTCTCAAACAGGTATGGCTCGTCGTTGGTGGAAATCCGGTCGTCTCAAGCCTGGCACCGAGGAAAAGGAACCTGGCTCCATTTTAAAGTATGACCGCACCTGGCTCCCCAAAATGATCGTTAATGGCTTTGGGGCAATCTGCACTGCGGTGGTAATGGTTGTTTTTGGTATAACCAAGTTCACCGAAGGCGCCTGGATCATTGTGATTATTGTCCCCTTGCTGGTGACCGTTTTCTTGATCATTCACCATCACTACAAGAGCCTTGCCCGTCAGCTCTCACTGGATGCAAGACCCAGCCAGGGTGTGCTCAAGCGTAACCGGGTCATCCTGCTCATCAGCGGTTTGCACCAGGGCTCACTGGCAGCCTTACACTACGCCAAGCGCCTCTCACAAGATATTACCGCCGTGCACGTTTCCATCAACCCGGTTGAGACTGAGAAGCTGGAAAGAAAATGGGAAGTTTTCGGAGAAGGCTACCGCCTGGTGATCCTGCAATCGCCCTATCGCTTGATGATCGAGCCCCTCCTGGCGTATCTCGCCCAGGTGGAGGCGCGCAAGAGAGACAATGAGACCATCACCATTGTGGTTCCAAGCTTCGTTCCCAAGGCTTGGTGGGCAAACCTCTTGCACATGCGCACAGCCGAAACCTTGCGCAAAGTGTTGCGCAGCAAAGAAGACCTTGTCATCATTGAAGTTCCTTACCAGGTGCATTAGAATACAGGCAGGATGAATGAGACCAACCTGCGCTCGCCTTCTCGCAACCGGCGCTGGAATACCCTCTGGCGGTATCTCTGGAGCGTGCTGCTTGTATTGCTGGCTTCAGCCATCAGCTTTCCGGTGCACTTCATCATCAAAGCAGAAAATCTGGTAATGCTGTACCTGGCAGCCGTCGTGCTGGCGGCGGTTTTCCTGGGGCGCGGCCCTGCGATCCTGGCTTCGGTGTTGAGTGTGCTCACCTTCGATTTCTTCCTGGTTGAACCGCGCCTGAGCCTCAGCATTGCAGATACCCAGTACCTGCTCACCTTCTTCGGGTTGCTCGCTGTTGGGCTGGTCATCAGCACAACGGTTGCCCAGTTGCGCAGCCAGGTGGAGATCATCCGCCAGCGCGAAGCGCATACCGCTGCGCTCAACTCACTCAGCAAGGACCTCACCGGCGCTGTGGAATTGGATGACATGCTGCGCTCTGTGGTTCAGCACATCCACCAGAGCTTTAACAGCCGCGTCGTTGTGCTTCTCCCCGGTCAAGATGGTTTGTGTGTGGCAGCCGACTCGAGCGCGGAGAAAACCCTGCCAGCGGCAGACTTGGCTAAGGCAGAAGCGCTTTTTCGTAATCATCCCGGCACCCCTGATCCCAGCGCGCCAGCCTTGGGCGAGCCATCCCAGTTGCATTACCTGCCCCTGCGCACAAGCTTCGGGCTGGTGGGCATTCTGGGGATTGATTCCGGCAATGGCGGGCAGGCGCCGGCGAGTGAAACCCAGCGCGACCTGCTGCGAGGCTTTGCCAACCTGGCAGCCCTGGCAATTGAACGCACCCGCCTCGCTGAACAAGCCAGCCAGGCGCAGGTGCTCCAAAACACAGAACGACTCCAGCATGCCCTGCTCAGCAGCATCTCGCACGAGCTGCGTACGCCTTTGGTTTCCATCACTGGTGCTCTAAGCACCTTGCTCGAAGCTACCCCTGCCGACTCTCCAGCCCAGCAATCTGCCCATCAAGAGCTGGTAGAAACAGCCTACGAAGAAGCCCAGCACATGAACCTGCTCGTCGGGAACCTGCTGGATATGAGCCGCCTGGAGTCGGGCGCCTTGCGCCTCTCCCTGGAGCCGTGTGATCTGGAAGACCTGGCGGGCATCGCCATTGCCCGCTTTGGCGAGCGCCGCCACAATCGCACGGTGCAGACAAGTTTTACCGAATATCTCCCTCTGGTTGACCTGGATGTGAACCTGATGGTTGAAGTACTGGTCAACCTCCTGAAAAATGCTGCTAAATATTCGCCCGAGGCCAGCGTGATCGAGTTAGCTTGCTTCCAAGATGGCGAGTTCATATGCATCGAGGTGAGCGATCAGGGCGTGGGCATCCCGCTGGAAGATCTGGAGCGCGTCTTCGACAAATTCTACCGCTCGCCGCGCGTCCGCCACGTAGCCGGTCTGGGGCTGGGGCTATCCATCAGCAAGGGGATTGTAGAGGCCCATGGCGGGAGCATCCAGGCCCGCAACCGCCCAGAAGGCGGCTTGGCTATCACCCTGCGCTTACCGCTCACGCAAAAAGGGATCTCAGAATGACTGAAGAGGGATTACGTATTTTGGTAGTTGATGATGAGCGCGCCATCCGGCGTTTCCTGCGCGCCTCGCTCTCCACCCACGGCTACACCGTGCTCGAGGCCTCCAATGGCAGCGAAGCGCTGACCATCACCGCAGAACAGCGCCCGGATATCATCTTCCTTGACCTGGGGCTGCCGGATATGGATGGCATCCAGGTCACCCAGCAATTGCGTGAGTGGACGGATATCCCGATCATCGTTCTATCCGTGCGCGACCGCGAATCCGATAAGATTCAGGCTCTCGATGCTGGGGCTGATGATTACCTCACCAAGCCATTTGGCATGGGCGAGCTGATGGCGCGTGTGCGAGGCGTTCTGCGGCGCAGCCTGCAAAGCAGCGCTGGCGAGCCCGTATTCACTGCCGGCAGCCTGCTGGTCGATTTGGCCCATCGCCGGGTGACCAAAGACGGCCAGGAGATCAGCCTCACCCCAACCGAATACGATATCCTCAAAGTGCTGATACAGAACGCCGGGAAAGTGCTCACCCATCAGCACATCATCCTCAAAGTCTGGGGGGGCGGTTATGCCGAAGAAGCGCACCTGCTGCGCGTCAATATCAGCAACCTGCGCCGCAAGATCGAAGCCGACCCCACCCGCCCAGAATTGATCATCACCGAGCCCGGGGTGGGCTACCGCCTGTACATGCAGCCCTGAAGTAAAAATTTCCTATACCCTGATCGCCCGAGGCAAGGTAAAATGAGCGCATGGGGACTGGAAAAGGTATCGCACCCATGAATCTCACTGTCAACCCTGCTACAGAAAAAGATAGGCCCATCCTGCGTAACTTGATGGAGCTCTACCTCTATGATTTTAGCGAGTTCGATGGCGCAGATGTTGGCCCTCACGGCCTGTTCGAATACCCTTACCTCGATCACTACTGGACGGAGGAAGACCGCCACCCCTTCCTGGTTCGCATTGATGGCAGGCTGGCTGGCTTTGTGCTCGTCCTGCGCTACAATTACCTCACCGGTCAGCGCGATCACTGGGTGATCGGCGAGTTCTTCATCCTGCGCAAGTACCGCAAGCAGGGTGCAGGCGCACAGGTCGCCGTATATATCTTCAATCTCTTTCCCGGCCCCTGGCAGGTGGGGCAGGTCCCCGAAAACACCCCCGCCACAGCCTTCTGGCGCAAAATCATCGCACGTTATACCCACAACCAATACCAGGAAGTCATGCTGGATAATGAGACCTGGCGCGGTCCGGTGCAGGTCTTCACCTCGCCGCCCACGCCTCCAGCCAACCCTCTTCAGGAGAAGCCATGAGCCAACCTCTTATCGGTATCACCAGTCACCGCACTAAGAACGAGCAAGGCCTCGCTCTGCACTCGGTCACCGAGGCTTACATCCTTTCTGTGGCCAGCGCCGGGGGGATTCCAGTGCTTATCCCCCTCGGTCAATCGGAAGAGATCCTGAACGCCATGCTCTCCCGCCTCGACGGTGTGCTTTTCAGCGGCGGGGGCGATATTCTCCCCGAAACCTATGGCGGTCAGCCCCACCCCCAGGTTTATGGTATCGATGCTGAACGCGACCGCATCGAGCTGCACCTCCTGCGCCAGGTCATCCAGGATAAGACGCCCTTCCTGGGCATTTGCCGCGGCTTCCAGGTAGTGAACGTGGGATTGGGAGGCACGCTGTATGAGGACATCGCCGCCCAGCGACCGGGAGCGCTGAAGCATGATTACCACCCCGATTGGCCGCGCAACTACCTGTCCCACACGGTGCGGATCGAGCCCACTTCGCGCCTGGCAAGCATCCTGGGGTTGATGGAAGCGCAGGTGAACAGCCTGCACCACCAGGGCGCCCGGGAGATCGCACCCGGCCTCAACGTAACAGCCCATGCTCCCGATGGCATCGTGGAGGCAGTAGAGCTGCCCGATCATCCCTTCGGCATCGCCGTCCAATGGCACCCCGAATGGCTGCAGGAGCATGCCCCCATGCGCCTCTTATTCCAGGCCTTCACCCAGGCAGCCAGCCAGAGCAAGTAGCACTGAGAGTGCAAAACCTCATTGGTGATAAAATACCTCCCATGAGACCCATTGCCATCTTCGACTCAGGCGTTGGCGGCCTTTCGGTGTTGCGCGCCGTGCGCCAGCAGCTCCCGATGGAGCCGCTGCTCTATTTCGCCGACCAGGCGCACGTCCCCTACGGATCGCGTTCGCTGGATGAAGTGCGCTCCTTATCGGAGGCCATCACCCACTTCCTCCTGGCGCAAGGGTCGAAGATGATCGTCGTCGCCTGCAACACAGCCTCCGCTGCCGCCCTGCACCACCTGCGCCAGGCCTTCCCCGATATCCCCTTCGTCGGCATGGAGCCTGCCGTTAAACCCGCCGCAGAAACCACCCAGACCGGCGTGGTCGGTGTTTTAGCAACCCCGGCGACCTTCCAGGGCGCGCTGTATGCCTCCGTAGTAGAACGTTTTGCCAACGGCGTCACCCTGCTCCAGAACACCTGCCCCGGGCTGGTCAGCCAGATCGAGAGCGGGAGCCTGGACTCAGCCGAAACCCGCCGCATCCTCGAAGATGCACTGCAGCCCATGCTGGCGCATAATATCGACACCATCGTGCTCGGCTGCACCCACTACCCCTTCGTTATCCCCCTCATCCAGCAGGTTGCCGGACCTTCCATCCGCGTCATCGACCCCGCCCCGGCTGTAGCGCGCCAGGTGAGCCGCCTGCTCGAAGCGCACGGTTTGCACGACCTGGGCGCGCTTTGGAAGCGTAACATGCTTGGGCTGGCCCAGGCACCCATGCAATTCATCTCCAGCGGAGACCCTGCTGCCCTGCAAGCATTGCTTCCGCGCCTGGTAGGCATCCAAGCCTCTGTGGAGCAGGCGCGCTGGGTAAACGGTGAGCTCATCCTGCACATAAGCCATTGATCTTGGAATCACCGCCTTCTCCACCAGTCCCTGAAACATCCTCCACAGCCCCCGCGGCGAGGCGGATGCAGACTGCCTTCGAGCTGTTGCTCCTTGGACTGATCCTGCTGGGGGGTCTGTTTCGCTTCTCCTGGACCAACTGGAGCCAGGGCACCAACCTGCACCCAGACGAGTACGGCCTCACCAACACCCTCACCCAGCTCAGCCTGCCGGAAAACCTCTCCGATTACTTCAATACGCGCCTCTCGCCGCTCAGCCCGTACCACAAGTACGACCTGGACGGGCAGAAAACCGCCAGCGGCCCGGATAACCGCATGCGCTGGGGGCAGTGGCCGATCATCATCATCCGCTGGACAGCCGAGCGCACCGGCTACACCGGTTACAACGAGATGCGTCTGCTGGGCCGCCAGCTTTCTGCCCTCGCCGATACCATCTCGCTGCTGCTAATCTTCCTCATCGGCGAGAAGCTCTACAACCGCCAGGTGGGGCTGCTCGCCGCCGCGCTGAGCGCTCTGGCTGTGATGCAGATCCAGCAGTCGCACTTCATGACGGTGGACAACTTCGCCGTGTGCTTCTCCACCCTGGCGCTCTACGCCTGCGCGTGCATCGCCCGCCGCCCGTTAGCCTCCCGCCCGACCTCGGATCAAGCCAGCAGCGCCCCCCGTCCTTACCGGGTCGATGCACCGAGCGCAGGCTGGTTCCTGCTCTACGGCATCGCCCTCGGCATGACCCTCGCCTCGCGCATCAACCTGCTCCCCCTGGCGGGAATGTCACTGATTGCCGCATGGATCAGCATTGCCGGGCTGCGCTTGCAGCAGCGCAGCGACCTGCCGCGCATCGCCTTCATCACCCTGCTCCTGCTCAGCCTGGCAGCAGCCGCCTCCCTGCTCACCTTCCGCCTCACCCAGCCGATGACCTTCCGCGCTCCCAGCGGCGATACTACCTTGCTCACCCTGCACTTCAACCAGGATTGGTTGGACAGCATGGAAGTGGCGCAGACCGAATCGCAGGGGATCGGTGGCGGGCCACCCGCCGAGCAGTGGGCGCACCGCCCGGCCATCATCTTCCCGCTGGTGAACATGCTCTTGTGGGGCATGGGGCTTCCGCTGGGCATCATGGGCTGGGCAGGCTACTTTTGGGCCGCCTGGCGCTTGCTGAGTAAACCTCATGAATGGCAAGCGCATCTTCTGCCGCTCGTGTGGGTGGGCGGCTACTTCCTGTTCATGGCCACGCGCTGGGTCAAGTCCATCCGCTACTTCCTGCCCATCTACCCCTTCCTCTGCCTGCTGGCTGCCTGGGGGCTGGTTGCCCTGTGGCAGAAAAGGGCCTCCTGGCGCGGCCTGCGTCGCGCCATTCCACCCCTTGTGGGTGGGGTAGTCGTGCTGGGTACGCTGGTTTGGGCAATGGCCTTTGTAAATGCCATCTACCGCACTGACCACACCCGCATCCAGGCCGCGCGCTGGATCTTCCACAGCATCCCCGCGCCCTTCCACCTGCAAATGCAGACCCCTGAGGGGGAAACGTCGCAAATACCCGTTGCTGCGCCTGACTACCTGCGCATTGCCGCGCCGGTTGCCTACATGCAGCCGTTCACCCCAGATGCCAGCGGCACGCTGCAAGGCCTGCTGATCCCGCATGCCCAGGCGCTGGATACAGGCACCTCTGCCACGCTGCGGGTGGTGATTGCCCTCGACATGAACGGCACCCAGCCACTGGATGAGGCGCTGGTCGTGATTCAGAACGATTGGGGCCAGCCGGACGGGGTCTCCTACCAGGCAGGTTTCAGCCAGGCGGTAAGCCTGCAAGCCGGGCAGACCTATTACCTGATCGCTTCGATCGCTGAGGGGGGCATGGTGATGATCTCGCGCAACGTGATCGCCAACGAGACCTGGGACGAGGGCCTGCCGATGGGGCTGGATGGCTACGACCCCTTCGGACAATTCTACCGCGGCATCGCCCTGGAGGCGCGCTGGTACGACGATGAGAATAAGCGCCAGATGTACATCGACGTGTTGAGTGAGGCCGATTACATCATCTTGCCCAGCCAGCGCGCCATCTGGTCATCCTGCCGCATCCCGCGCACCTACCCGATGACGATGGAATATTACCGGGCGCTCTTCGATGGCAGGCTGGGGTTTGCGTTGGCTGCCAGCTTTAGCGCGCCGATGAAGATAGGCCCGCTGCAAATCTCCGATGTGGGGGGAACATTTGCCTGGGGCCAGATGCCAGCGCTGCCACTGTTCAACCACAACCTGCTCGCCGCGGAAGAGGCCTTCAGCGTCTACGACCATCCCCCGGTGTGGATCTTCGCCAAGCAGCCCAGTTTTGACCCCCAGGCCGTAGAGCAAGTACTCTCGACCATCGACCTGAGCCAGGTGGTGGTGGAGCACCCCAGCCAGTCCAGCGGCAAGCCCTGCCGCTAAAAGAAGTTTAGAATCCCTCTAAACGAGAAGCGTCCATCACGCCTGCCGCCAGGGCTGCAATGCGCTGCAACAGCCCCAGGCGATTGCCCTGCTGGACAAGATCCTCCGTCATCACCAAAACCTCATCGAAGAACAGATTCACCGCCGGGATCATGGGGACGAAGGCATTCAGGAAATCATCCACCGCGCCGGGTTGGCGCGGAGAGGCCTCTGCCTGCAGCAGAACAGCATACAACGCCCGCTCTGCCTGTTCCACAAAAACCGCCTCATTGACGGTGAAACGCTCGGCCTGGTCGCGGGTGATGCGCACGCAACGGGCGTAGGCAGGCAGGATCGTGTGCCAATCGGGGCGCGCCACCCAAGCCTCTAGCGCAGTCACCGCCCGGGCGGCGAGGGCAGGGTTGTGCCCCTGGGCAGCCACCACCGCATCGACCACATCGAAGCGGCGGCCTGACTCGAGCAGCAGGTTGCGCAGGCGCTCGATGATGAAGGTGAGGCACGCGGCTTTGTTCTCGGGGCTGATCGGGATGGGCAGGTTGGCAGCCGCAGCATCCAGCGCAGGGCGCAGGTCAAAATCCACATCCAGGGCCATCAATGCCTGCACCAGCCCCAGGGCAGCCCGCCTCTGGGCGAAGGGATCCCTGGCGCCGGTGGGGGCTAACCCCGCGGCGAACAACCCGCTGAGCGTATCCAGCCGGTCTGCCAGGCCTACCAGCAACCCGGGGCGGCTTTGCGGCATAGCGTCGCCAGCGTAGCGCGGCAGGTAATGCTCAAAGATGGCATCTGCCACCGCCTGGGTCTCATCCGAGGCGAGGGCGTAGTGGCGGCCCATCACGCCTTGCAGGGAGGTCATCTCCACCACCATGTGGGTTGCCAGGTCTGCTTTGCAGAGCTGCGCTGCCCGTCGGGCAGTGGCAACCTCGTCCGGGCTAGAGGCGAGGGCGGCGCTCAGCCAATCGACCAGTGCGCTGATGCGCTGCGTCTTATCCAGCATGCTGCCCAGCCTGGTCTGGAAGATCAAGGTGCCCAGGCGGGGTAGGAAATCCTCCAGGCGGTGCTTGCGGTCGTCGCGCACGAAGAAATCGGCATCGGCAAAGCGGGCGCGCACCACATGCTCGTTGCCCTCGGTGATCAGCTCGGTGCCCTCGCAAACGCCGGGCTTGACCAGGGGCTTGTTGGCAACAGTGATGAAGTAAGGCAGCAATTCGGTCTGCTCGGCAGATTTGAAGACCGGGATGTATCTTTGGTGCTTCTTCATCACGGTGATGAGCACATCGCGGGGCAGGGCCAGGTGCTGGGGGTCGAAAGCGCCGCGCAGCGCGGCGGGAGCCTCAACCAGGTTCGCCACCTCCGCCAGCAGGGCGGGGTCTTCGAGGGCGTAACCGCCTACCTCTGCTGCCAGCGACCGCACCTGGGCGAGGATGCTCTGCCGGCGCTCCTGCTGGTCGAGTAGGATGCCCTGCTCTGCCATGCAGCGAAAATACTCGCCCGCGGCGGGCACAACGATCTCCTCCGCCTGGGTGAAGCGCAGCCCGCGGGTGCGGTTGCTGGACTGCAAGCCAGCGTAACCGAAGGGGACGACCTGCTCGCCCACCAGGGCCAGCAGCCAGCGCAGTGGGCGCGAGAAGGCCACGTTGGTGCTGTTCCAGCGCATCGACTTGTCGAAACGCAGCGCGGCGATCAGCCCGGGCAGGGCCTCACCCAACACCTGGGCAGCCGGGCGCCCGGCCTGGCGCACCACCGCGGTGACGTACTGCCCGCCATCGATCTCGCGCACCTGCAAATCCCCCACGGAGAGTCCCTTGCTGCGGGCAAAGCCCTCGGCCGCGGGGGTGGGCTGGCCCAGGGCATCGTAGGCGCGCGCAGCGGGCGGGCCTTTCACCACCTGCTCCAGGTCGGGCTGGTGGGGGGAAAGGTCAGCCACGAAGGCCACCAGGCGGCGGGGCGTTCCCAACGCGCGCACTTCGCCGTGCTCCAGGCGCAAGTCAGCTAGCAGGGCAGGCAGGCGCGCCCGCAACTGCTCCAGGGCAGATTCAAGATCGCCGCTGGGCAGCTCTTCCGTGCCGATCTCGAGCAGGAAGGGCTGGAGCCCTAACTGGGGGCGCTCCGGGGCGGGTTGGGCAACGGCGGCGGTGGTGGAAGCTTGCTCTTCTTTCAGCCAGGGATATTCCAGGCGCTGGCGCTGCTCCAGATAGGCATCGGCGACGCGGCGAGAAAGCTCGCGCATGCGCCCAAAGTAGGCCTGGCGCTCGGTAAGCCCGATGGCGCCGCGGGCGTCGAGCACATTGAAGGTGTGCGAGCAGCGCAGGATGTAATCGTGGGCGGGCAAGACCAGGTTCTTTGCCAGGCAGGCATCGGCTTCTTTCTCGAACAGGTCATACATCTGGCGCAGGCGCTCCACATCAGCGACGTTGAAGTAATAAGTGCTCTGCTCTTGCTCCGCCTGCAGGTTGACATCCCCGCAGGTGAGGGCATCATTCCAGCGGATCTCGGTGAAACCATGCACGCGCTGCAGGGCAATGGCAATGCGGTCCAGCCCGTAGGTGATCTCCACCGAGACGGGGTTGGTCGGCTGCCCACCCGCCTGCTGGAAATAAGTGAACTGGGTGATCTCCTGCCCATCCAGCCACACCTCCCAACCCAATCCCCAGGCGCCCAGCGCAGGCGACTCCCAATTATCCTCGACGAAGCGGATGTCGTGCTGGCGCGGGTCGATGCCCAGCGCTTCCAGCGAGAGCAGGTAAAGCTCCTGCGGGTTACCGGGATCGGGCTTGAGGATCACCTGAAACTGGTAGTGCATCTGCATGCGGTTGGGATTCTCGCCATAGCGCCCATCGTCAGGGCGGATGGAAGGCTCCACATAGCCCACATTCCAGGGCTCCGGTCCCAGCACGCGCAGGGCAGTGGCGGGGTTAAGGGTGCCCGCGCCGACCTGCTGGTAATAGGGCTGCCAGATCAGGCAGCCGTGGTCGGCCCAGAAATGCTGCAGGGTGAGGATGAGGGATTGAAAATCGAGAGGTTTGGTCATGGCTGGCTCAGGTCCGAGGTGAGAATGAAGTCAGGGGTAGATTATAACAGGCTTGGGGCGATTTCACTGCAGAGCGTGGCTGGGTGGGTGCACTAAGTTGCTAGTGTGGGGTGTGTCTTGGATGGTGGATGGGCTAAGATTTCGGTGCAGGGAGGGTGATGGAGACGGGACAGGCAAAAAACAGACGTTGTGCCAACAGACGAAATCAGCGCGATAATGATGTGAATGGAGCGGCGAGATGACCAAACCCAAAAGCAAAGCCGAGCTTCTCGGTGACATTCCAGGAGAACACAAACGTTCCGAGAGGATACTGGCGGATCTGGTGAGCCAGAAAGAGGAGGCATCGATGAACTTAATGACCCAGGCAAATAAAAATGGATGGGATGGCCTGGCAAAAACCCATTACCAGAATTACCACATCGGCAAATTGCTTGCCGGAACGCCATTGCTGAACGAGGTGATCCGGGCAGAGGTGGGCGATGTGCGGGGCAAATCGCTGGTGCACCTGCTCTGCCATATCGGAACGGATACCCTGTCGTGGGCGCTGCTGGGAGCCAGGGTTAGCGGGATCGATATCTCCGCGGAATCGTTGAAGTATGCCCGCCTCCTGGCAGAGAAGATGGGCATCGAAGCCGATTTCATCGAGTCGGATGTCATGGATGTCATCCAGAAAGTGAAGAAGAAGCACGATATCGTATTTTCGTCGACGGGGGTGCTTTGCTGGCTGCCGGATATCCGGCGCTACGCCCAAACCGTACGCCACTTGTTGCACGACGATGGTTTCTTCTATATCTTTGACGGTCACCCCTTCCGCAGCGTTCTGCTCGACGAGACAGGATCGTACAGCAGCAACACCATCCAGGGAGACTATTTCCGCAAAGAGGTGTGGCAGTATGACCACATGGGTGATTACACGGATGCGGAGCTTCGGGTAGAGACCCCCTCTTACGAATGGCATTGGACGATGGGAGAGATCGTCTCCGCTTTCTGCGCAGCCGGGATGCGGATCGTCTTCCTGCACGAGTTCCCGCAGTACTTCTACAGCGGGTACACGCCCTACGATGTTGAGGATGAGAAAGTGGAGCGATATCCATGCACCTTCAGTCTTAAGGCGATGGCAAAGTGAGATGAGATGCGCTTGATCTGGTCAAACAGGAGGCAAAGATGACCACAAGAACCGAAAAGGAGAAAATGCTCGCCGGAGAAGTATACAATTGCATGGACCCTGACCTAAATATTGACCGCCAAGAGTTGAAGCGCTACCTCAGGCTCTACAATCAAACCGAAGCTCAGCCTGAGCGGCAAGCCATTCTCCAGTTGTTGCTCGGGCAGATCGGCCCGAATTCAATCATTGAGCCGCCCTTCTACTGCGTCTACGGTCAGAACATTTTTATTAGCAACTATGTCTATCTGAATGTCTTGTGCACCATTCTGGATTGCAATGAGGTGCACATTGGTCACCATGTTATGATCGGGCCAAGCGTCCAGATCTACACCGCTGCCCATGAACTTAAGGCAGCCGCGCGCATCCAGGGCTTGGAAGTCGCCAAACCGGTGGTGATCGAGGAGAATGTGTGGATCGGCGGCGGGGCGATCCTCCTGCCAGGGGTGAGGATCGGGCGGAACGCTGTGGTAGGCGCGGGGGCGGTTGTCTCGCGCAGTGTTCCAGCGAATACAGTCGTGGTGGGGAATCCAGCCAGGGTGATCAGAGAGATCGAGCAAGATTAGGCGGGCTGGATTTAACACGAAAGGAGGAAAAATGAAGAAATATCAAGGGTGGGCAAAACGGGGATCCAGTGACAAACAGCAATTGATCACGATGCTCCTTGCAGGTGTTGTTTTCATCCTGATCCTTCCATACCTGCTGTACGTTTCTTCCAATGCAATTGACGAGTGGCTGAGTCTGCCCAAGATCCCGGCAGGCGCAGCAAAGTGGGTGATCGGGCTGATCCTTCTGGTAGGGGGATTCTTTCTGGCGTTATGGTCGATCGCCACACAAATCACGATCGGGAGAGGCACGCCGGTCCCCATCACGCCAACCCAGCAACTGGTGGTGAAAGGCCCGTTCGCCTATTGTCGCAATCCAATGACGCTGGGGACTTTTTTCGGGTATCTGGGTATCGGCGTATGGTTCGGCTCGATCTCGGCGATGGCAATTGTGCTGATCCTGGTCGCGCTGCTCTTGCTCTATATCAAGCGCTTCGAAGAAAAAGAACTGGAAGCCAGGTTTGGGGAAGGGTACCTGGAATATAAACGCAATACCCCCTTCATCTTGCCCCGCCTTCGCTGGCGCGCGTAAGCCAGGAAAATCATGACAGAGCATAACAAAACTTACAAATGATCGCACTGCAATAACAGCACTTTAGAAACCGATGTAGGCATTTGGACATGGTGAATGCGGCGCACATTGGTCATGGCGGCCGATGAGACCATCAAGCAGGTCATGCGGAAGAGACCTCTGACCGGCAACTTGCCAGCTGGAACATGAAGGATGAGCGCTTCACCTCACCAGATGGTTTGTAAATCATAACGCCGTATATCTTCATTTTTTGTCACCAGGGGCAAGGATTCCAATTGGCTTTGGGCGACCAGCATGCGGTCAAATGGGTCGTTGTGATAGGGGGGCAATTCATAAACGTGTGCGGCATGGCTTATTTGGATCGCCAAAGAGCGAAAACGATACAAGCTCATGCGGCTGGAAATATATGCCGCTGGCGCTTCCGGCAAAATCAATCGACCCTTTGCAGTTTTGATTACAATCTCCCAAACACTTGCTGCTGAGAGAAAGATTTCATTTCGACCGTCTGCGATGATCTCTTTGGCGCGTGCGGATAACAGTGGATCATCCGTATTCCACCAAAGGAAGGTGTGGGTATCAATCAGTACCTTCATAGGTCAAACTCAGGCAGAGGCGCGTCGAAATCAGGCAGGATCATCACTTTGCCCTTGTCAATTCCCGGGGCGCGGGGGGAAATATCATCTCCTGCAAACGGCAGGATGCGGGCGATAGGCTTCCCTGCCTTGGCAATCACGATTTCCTCGCCACTGAGCACGCGCTCAAGCAGCTTGGAAAAGTGGGTTTTTGCTTCATGGATATTGAAGATCATTTTGCACCTCTGTATATATTATAGACTAAGTCCAGGACTAAGTCAATACGACTCATACAGAAAGCCAATGACCATAGCAAAGCGCATCGCCCAAACGGGCGAGGCGGCAGAGAAGATTACTTCTTCACCTGGGTGAGGGCGAGAATCGAGAAGAGGAACATCAGCCCGTAGATGGCAAAGAGCAGCACGTAACCCAGGCCGGGGTGCTGAGGTGCCTGGGCAGTGAGGAAATCGGCAATGGGGCCGCCGATGTAGGCACCCACCGCACCCGCACCAGCCCCCGCCAGGTTGGAGATGCCCAGGTAGCGCCCGGCCTCTTCTTTGGGGACGATCACCGTGCCCAAAGCCCAGTTGGAAGCGTAGAACAGCCCAGCGCCGATGCCCAGCACCACCCCGCCGATGTAGATGACGGTGAGATTGGGCACACTGAGCGCAATCGCCACACCCAGCGCACCGATCACGCCCGCCACAGCCACCATACGCTTCAGCCCGAAGCGGTCCGCCAGCCAGCCGCTAGGCAGGGCAGAAAGCAGGATGAAGACGCCGACGAAGAGCATCAGGAACGCGGCAGGCTGGGCGGCGGCCTCGCGTTCGTAGCCCAGGCGCGCCTGCAGGAAATAGACGGCAAAGGTGGAGAGGTTGACCGCGCCAACGAGGAAAGCCAGGCGGTTGACCACCCACCAGACAAAGGATGGATTCTGTTTAGCGCCCTGCCCAACGCTGATCTGCACGCTGAGGTAAACCCCCAGGCCAACGGCAACTGCCATCGCCGCCAGTCCGAGCAAGCCGGTGAGCAGGAAGAGAAGCGGGACAGAGGACAGGCCAGCCAATAAGCCATAGATCAGCTTCACCAGCTCGCCGGCGCCGAGGATGATCAGGGTGAACACGCCGGTCATTGCCAGCAGGCGCAGGAAGGGTGCCCAGTTCAAAGGCGGGGGTGCCTGCTCCAGCTTCTTCTCCGGTATTAGCAGGGTGAGCAGCATGGAGAGCAGCAGCACGCCCATGGCGATGAGCAACCCGCCCCAAATATTACCCTTGCCCACCAGTCGCCCAACGGTGAAGGAAACCAGGATCAGGGGCAGAGGCAGCTCCAGCATCGTCTTGAAGCCGGAAAAGAGGCCGCGCTTCTCCTCTGGCACCAGATCGGGCAAAATACCCTGGGCGGCGCTCTGACCCACATTCGACGAAATCTGCTGCAGGATGGCAACGATGAAGAGCAGCCAGAAGGCGCTCATTCCCTGCATGCCGGCGACGAAGCCAGTGACGATGATGAACACAGAATTAAGCAGAGTGCCCACCAGAACGAAAGGCCGCCGCCGCCCCCAACGGGCAGTGGAGCGGTCTGAAAGCATGCCAAAGAGGGCCTGGGCGAGCAGAGCGACCATCAAGGTCCACAGGCGGAAGGTGCCGTAGTAGGTGCCCTTTTGCGCCTCGCCGACGAACTGCTGGACGAGGAGGGGAATGATTAGGCCGTTGGTCTGCGAGAGGGTGGTGAGACCGAGGAAGTAAATGTTGAAGGTGATGGTATCATACCAGCGCGTAGGTCGGTTCATCGGGGCGCCTCCTTGCTATCGATGAAAAGGGGTACACTGTTACATGAACTTAGCGAGCAGGATATACAGCAGGAAAACAATCACCAGGATCAAGAAAATACCACCGGCCACCACTATCGCCGCCTTGAGCGTATCGCGCGGCTTCTGGCCAGAGACCTTGCCGGTCTGCCCGTTGACGAAGACGCGGAAGGGCTTGCCGTGGTAGGTGTAATTGCCCACATAGAGGGGCAGCAAGATGTGCTTGTAGGTCATATCCACCCATTTGCCTGAAGCCAGGCGAAAGTTGCGGATTGGCCGCCCGGCGGCGACCTTGGTAGAGAGGAAGCGAGTGACCCTTTCGCGCACCAGGCTCTGGGCGCGGTTAGATGCATCTGCCAGGGGATAATCATAGGTGAGGGCGTTCCAGCCCGCCAGGTAATCGGGCTTGAACTCGACCAGGTCTTTGAGGTTGAAGGGCTCAAAACCCTTCATCTCGCTCAGCGGCATCTTGCGCACGCCGGGCACCATCAGATCATCGAACATCTCATACTCCGCCCCGCTCATTTGCTCCCAGTGCGGCCGGTCGTTGCTGCCGGCATTCACCTCGCAGTTCCAGGGCACTTCGAGGGTGCCATCAAAGGTCCAGAAGGGATAGTAAGCGGGTTGGAGCTGCATCCCAGTGGAAGATTTCGCGCTGAGGTCATCGGGCGCCAGAATACCCTTGCCCAGCCACTTACGGGCGCGGGCGGTAGCCTGCTTGAGATCGATGCGCGGCAGGGCGATCACCTGAGGATCGACCAGCTCCATCACCTGCTTGGAGGTGATGAAGCGGGTGGCGCCGCAATAAGCGCAGCGATCAGCGGTTTGGCCAGGGGGGAGGATGGTGACGGCACCGCAGGCCTGGCACTCCACACGCTGCTGAGATTGGGCCCAGGTGTAGGCGCGGGTGGTGGGCATGACAAAATCGATGACCTGCTCGGCTGCATCGGGGGCAAGCACCTTCTCCGTTTCCTTGACAAAGCCGCAGTAGGGGCAGGCGAGGTTGCTTTGGTGGACATCGAACACCATACGCCCGCCGCACTTAGGGCAGGCAAAGGATTCACCTTTGGCCTCGCTCAGCTCGCCGGGGGCGGCGACGGGCACCGGGTGATCAGCCGTGACCAGGCGCGACTTATCCAGCTTATCGGAAAGCATCACCATGCCACGCCGGGCTGCGACGTTGCTGGGGTCAGCGGCCAGGGCGCGCTCCAGATAGCCGCGCTGCTCCTGGGGATCGTCGGTGGTGGAGGAGAGCCACAGCCAGGGAGTGGCGTCGTTGGCGCGCATCGTGGTGGCGCGCAGCAGCAGCGTGTTGGCCAGGTTTTTGTTGCCACGCTTGGCCGCTGAAATGCCATCGCGGATCAGCTCATCGTAGATGAAATCGGAATTGGTATCGCCGGGGGGTCGGGAGAATGATTGCGAATACATGCTGATAGTTTACACTGCCTTAAACAGGATGTCAATTTTTTAATCATTTGTGGGGTGCATTTCAAATTGGGGGCCAATTCGGCATGCATCCTGTTGGGGGAGGAAATTTCTGCCCCAAAACTGACATACACACTCATTTGGGTTGCGCCAGAGGCAGTTTTGGGCTAAACTGATAGAGAGCAATCCGACAGATATCTCAACCGGCGCAGGAGGCGCGATGAACAATCCCTTGCTGCTCAACCCGCAACTTGAAGGAGATGCCTTCTATTGGGAGGCAGGTCCTACGGGTGTGATGCTCTCACATGGCTTCACAGCGACAAGCGCGGAAGTGCGCCCGTTGGCTAAACACCTGCTGGAGAAGGGCTACAGCGTGGCGGGGCCGCTGCTCGCGGGGCACGGCAGCAAACCAGCCGACCTCAACCGCGTGCGCTGGCAGGATTGGGTGGCGGCGGGGGAAGAGTCGTACCAGAAACTGGCCGCACGCTGCCAGCACGTCTTCGTGGGCGGAGAATCGATGGGCGGGCTGGTGGCGCTGCACCTGGCCGGGCAGCACCCCGAGGCAGCCGGATGCCTGCTCTACGCCCCGGCGATCAAGCTTAACCTGCGCCCCATCGACAAGCTGCGCCTGCGCCTGATCGCGCCGTTCATCGAATCGGCGCCCAAAGGATCGGTGGACGGCTCGAACAACTGGCAGGGCTACACGGTGAACCCGCTCAAGGGTGTGGGGCAATTGCTGAACTTCCAAAAAGCCGTGCTGCGCCTGCTGCCGGCGGTGCGCCGCCCCGTTCTGCTCATCCAGGGACGGTTGGATACCACTGTCCACCCGAGCGCGGGGGAGATCATCCTGAGCAGGGTAAGCTCAAGCCTGAAAGAGCATCACTGGATGGAAAATTCCAGCCATGTGATCCTGCTGGACCGCGAGTTGGACCAGGTCGTGCAGATCACCGTGCGATTCATGGAAAAAGCCCTGGGAGAGAAAGATTGAGGGGTAGGAAACGGAGGAGAAGATGTTCCTGACCAATGCTACCTTCATGGGAATCGACCCGACCGCCGGGCAAAAGCCATTCGCCTACGCGGCGCTGGACAACAACCTGCGCTTGCTGGCGCTGGGGGAAGGCAACATAGACGATATCTTGGCTTTTGCCGCCGGGCAACACCAGGCAGTGGCTGCGGTGTGCGCGCCGCGCCGCCCAAACCAGGGTTTGATGGAACGCCAGCAGGTGCGCCAGCGCCTCACGCCGCCGCCGCGCCCGGGACGATGGGGAGATTTCCGCCTCGTGGAGTACCAGATGCGCCAGCACCACATCGGCTGCCCAAGGACGCCCGCATCTGAGCAGAGCTGCCCTGGCTGGATGCAGATGGGCTTCACCCTCTACCGGCGGCTGGAAGAGATGGGCTACCAGGCCTATCCCAGCCAAGAGCCCAACCTGCAATGGCTGGAAGTGTACCCGCACGCCTGCTTCTGCGCTATGCTGGGCGTTATTCCATTCCCCAAGCAGACGTTGGAGGGGCGTGTTCAACGGCAACTGGTGCTCTTTGGGCGCAAACTGAACATCCCCGACCCGATGGACATCTTCGAGGAGATCACCCCTCATCGCATCTTACAGGGCATCCTGCCGCTGGAAACCCTCTACCGGCCTGGTGAGCTGGATGCTCTGGTGGCTGCGTACACAGCCTGGCTGGCGATCAACCATCCTGAGCAGACCAGCACGCTGGGGGACGCCGAGGAAGGGCTGGTAATCCTGCCTGCCGCCGAGTTGAAAAGGCATTACTAATGTAAGTTCGCCCCATGTGGCAAAGTGATTGTTAGGCTCCGTATGAGCAACAATGCACACCGGTGGTGGTTGGGCGAAGCCCAACCACCACCGGTGTGTATATTCTTCTTTTGGTTCATTCTTTTTGGACAGCCCCAGGAAATCCAAACGATCAAAGAAACTTAATCAACTGATCGC
>JAFGBV010000132.1 GCA_016932955.1 Anaerolineales bacterium
CAACAGCAGGCAGTTATACAAGCAACGTTTCCCAAACTACCCGGCTCATGTCATGGATTTCGTTAGCCCATTATATTAGCCACTCCCCCTATCCTTACATCCTTGCATTCTGTTATCCTTCCCACCCTGTGAATCCCCCTCTCTCATACCTTCCATCCATCACCCATGCACCCCACACGAACAACCTTTTTGTGTACCCGGCAACTGCACGCTTTTCTTAATGTCGGGGGTTGGGGTGTGGCAGTGCGGCGTTGCCGCACTGCCACACCCCAAATTCGCCTTTCTCCCCCGCCCGCTGGGCGGGGGCCGGGGGGTGGGCGCGCAGAACTTTCGACTTTAAGAAAGTCCTGCCGTCAACTGCCAATGAGTCTTTTTTGGTTCCTTTGAGGTAAAATGAATGCCTGGTATTCCATATCGCTGCGTAGGAGACTTACGCCCGACAGGAGATGCAGATTGGCATTCAACGCCCAGAACTTTGACGAAAAACTCCCCCAATGGCAGGAATGGCAAAACATGCCCTGGAACCACCTGTTCTACAGCATTGCCCGGCGTAATCTGATGCTGCATATCAGCGAGCAGACCCTGCATGCACTGGATGTGGGAGGCGGCAACGGTGCAGATAGCCTCTACCTGGCAAGCCTGGGGCATCGCGTGGCGCTGGTGGATTTTTCGGCAGCCATGCTGGACGATGCTCGTGCCCGCGCCGCAATGGCAGGTCTGGATGACCGTATCACTTTCCACCAGGCAGAGGCGCATGCCATCCCCACACTTTTTCCCGGCGAGCAGTTCGACCTGGCGCTGTGCCATAACATCCTTCACTTTGTAGAGGATGCGCAGGAACTCGTCGGCAGCATTTGTGCGATTTTACGCCCCGGCGGGCTGCTTTCCCTCATCGAAACCAACCGCTATTCGGAAACAATGCGGGTCGCCATTCAGATCAATGACCTGCCAGCCGCGCTGCAGGCAGTTGCAGAGAAACAACGCATGCATACATGGTTCAACGTGCCGGAACAGCGTTTCAGCGCCGAGGAAATGATCGGCATGTTGAACAGGCTGGGCTGCCGCTTGGAAGGGCAGTACGGGGTGCGCTGTGTCTGTGATTACCTATCCAACGAGAAAAAAACCGACCCGGCTTACTATGCAGATCTCGAGCGCCTGGAAGCAGAACTGACGAGTACATACCCCTACTACCTGCTGGCGCGTTACTTCCAGATCATTGCCCGCAAGACAGAATGAACGCCATGTTCGATGTGATCGCCTTTGACGCCGATGATACGCTGTGGCATAACGAGTTTGTCTACCGTCAAGCCAAGCAGCGGTTCCGCGAGCTTTTCTCCAGCCTGGGCGAGCCCGACTGGATCGGGCACAGGCTAGATGAGATCGAAAACGATAACGTAGCGCTTTATGGCTATGGCATCAAATCTTTCATGCTTTCGATGGTCGATGCCGCCAGCCAGTTAGCTGGGGAGAAACTGACCAGCGAGCAGATGCGCAAAATCCTGGACATTGGCAACAATATGCTTGCCACCCGCACCCCGCTCTTCGACCAGGCAGAGGCGGTGCTGACCTATTGCTCACAGCGCTGTGACTTAATGCTGTTGACCAAGGGCGACACCTTTGAGCAGTCTGCTAAGGTGCAGCGCTCCGGGCTGGCGGGATACTTCCGCTATGTGGAGGTGGTGGGTGATAAAAGTGAAGCAACCTACCATTCCCTGCTCGCCAAACACAGCCTGGTTGCAGAACGCTTCTTGATGGTGGGCAACTCGCTCAAATCGGACATCCTGCCGGTTATCGCTCTGGGAGGGCAGGCAGTGTATATTCCCTACGAAGATACTTGGGCGCACGAACATGTGGAGATCAGCGCAGAGGTGCGCTCCCAATTCCATGAGATCGAGCACCTCGGGCTGCTGCCGGGGCTGTTGGAGAGGCTGTCAGCAGGGTCGCCTCCCCCCTGAAAATCAACGCTGCCGGTAATGCACCTCGCTCAGCCCGCGCAGGCGGGCGGCGGCAGTTTCCGGCGTCAGGTCGCGCTGTGGCATGGACATCATCTCGTACCCGACCATGAATTTACGCACGGTAGCAGAACGCAGCAGCGGTGGATAGAAGTGCGCATGCAAGTGCCAGCCAGGGTATTCCCTGCCGTCGGTCGGCGTCTGGTGGAATCCCATCGAGTAAGGGAAAGATACCTCAAAGAGGTTATCATAGCGTGCCGTCACTTTGCGCAAAATATCCGCCAGGGCCGCGATCTCGCCCTCTTGCAGATCGACCAGCGAGCCACAGTGGCGATGCGCGATAACGATGATCTCAAAAGGCCACACTGCCCAGAAAGGCACCAGGGCGGTGAAATGCGCATTTGCGGTGACAATACTTTCACCAAGCCTCTGCTCTTCCTCCAGGTAATCGCACAACAAGCACCTGCCGCTTTGTTCCAGGTAATCGGCCTGGGCGCGGCGCTCCTTCTCCGGCTCCACCGGCAGGATGCTTGTCGCCCAGATCTGGTTGTGCGGGTGGGGGTTCGAGCAGCCCATCATGGCGCCTTTGTTCTCGAACACCTGCACATAGTTGATGAAATCCAGGCTGCCCAGCTCTGCGGTTTGGGCGCGCCACATCTTCACCACTTCTACTACCTGCTCGTGAGCCAATTCAGGCAACGTCAGGTCATGCCGGGGTGAGAAGCAGCCCACCCGGCAAATCCCCGTCTCTAGTTGTGCCTGGAATAAGGGATGCTGCCGGTAGACGGTGGCGGACACCTCGGGCGGGATCTCGTCTGGGCGCAGCAGAGCAGGAAAATCGTTATCAAACACATAAGTTCCCGTGTACGCAGGGTTGCGCTTGCCGCCAGCGCGCTCATTCCCCGGGCAGAGGTAGCAGGTGGGGTCATAGGCAGGAAGATCTGGAGGAGGTGTTTTTTCCACCTGCCCCAACCAGGGGCGCCTGGCGCGGTGTGGAGAAACCAGTACCCATTCTCGGGTAAGGGGGTTATAACGGCGGTGAGGGTAATCGAGCAAAGATGGCGCAGACATGGCCGTTACCCGCTGAGCGGCTTGCGCTCAAACTTCTTGCCAGTGGCAAGCTCGACGCACTTATAGGCGCCATCGTAGACGCCGATGCTTTTGTTCTTGACGATGCAGTCACAGAACATGGTTAGAAGATCGGAATCTTGGGTGAATAGATCGATTGCCTGGAGTGTGTGAGGAATGGTGCGGGCTTCCACTGTACCATTGCCCAGCTCTGCCCCGCGGATCGCGCCCCACATCTCATGTCCGCCCACGCGTTCATTGAAAATGATCGGCACGGGGTAAAAGGCCAGCTCACTGGGCTTGGTAATCATCACATCCACCACCCGCATCAGGTAATTGGTGGCATAAACGGCATGGAAAGTATTGTTGTGCAGGAAAACGTGCAGCCCGTGAGCCGGCTGGTTGCGGATCTGATCTGTAAACGCCTGGGTATCCTCCCAGGTAAAATGGGGTTGGATCAGGTTCTTGTGCTGCGCCAGCTCGGCTTGGAGCCAATCCCAGTTCGACTTGTGGTCGCCCAGGTTGACAAAGAGACAAACCTTTTCTTTCTGGATCAGTGGGATGCAGTGCTCAATAATTGCCTTGAACAGCTCCCGCTGTGCGCCGGCTCCACCCATCGTCACCAAGAAGCGGCGCGGCTCGCCGTTCTTCATCCGTTGCAGGCGGGCGGCGCAGTCAACCTCGATGTTCTCCACCAGCTCATGATCCACGTGGTGCCCGGTGTAGAACACCGCATCCGTAGGCGCAGGATTCATGATCTTGTTGGTTTCGTCAAATCCGCGCATAGTGCGGAAACCATAATAACCCGAAGGTGATTGCACGCCATGCTTGGCGCCCTCGGTGAGTTGAAAAGCCATCGGCCAGTTATCAAACATCATATCGACAACATTGGTCATCCCCGCTGCCACTGCTCCCATACAGTTCCACATGTGCGAGGTCAATGTGGGGATATCGGGAGGCAATGCAGCGTATAGATTCTTAACCAGCTCGCTCATTTTGTAATCTTTAACATTGGTTTTCAAGAAACGCCACGGCCAGGTGACGATCCATGCATTCAGTAGCTCCCATAAAATGGGCAATGTCTTATCCCCAGTCGTCAGGCATTCCCAGATATACTTATTAAAAAGCTTGCTGCGCTGCGATAAGCGAGAATAACGGCTGTAATTGCTGTTACACCAATTGATCAAGTCGGTCGGCACACCGGGTATTGACAACAAATCTAACCAGTATGGCTGGAAGCCCATCGCCCGTGCGCAAGAAGCCCCCGCCATCGCAATACGGTAATGCCCAAAACCCATGCGGATGGTGCTCACAATGACTGCATTGTCTTTTTGGATCGGATCACCCCGGTCGTGCCGAACAATATCCTTCAGGCCAAAGACCGCACCCAAATAGGGATTATCTTCCACACTGAGAATATACTTTTCTTCTGGATCATATTTAAATTTCTTTGCCAGCCACTTGTTCCAATTATCTGCCTGGCTAGATTGTCTCTTGGTCAGCCGGTTCCCATAAACAATATACTGTCCATCCTGCATTTTCATACTGAGCGCTCCCTTGTGCAATGTGGGTTCCCAAGGTCCAAAGGTGTAAACATCACCGCAGAGACACTGAGCCGGCGAGACTCCTGGGAGATCTCGACGTTCTCTGCGTCTCTGCGGTGAGACGGAGAACTGCTAAATTTTACCCCTTAACGCCGCTGCTGGTGGCACTTTCAACAAAGAAACGCTGTGCCAGGATGTAAACGATCATCGGCGGTAGGATCGCAATCGCCGCCCCGGCCATCACCAGGTTGGCATTATCCGAGGCGCGCCCGCGCAACTGGCTCAGCGAAAGCGTCAGTACATGGTTCAGGCGATTGCCCGTGTTGATGATCACCAGCGGCCAGAAGAACGAGTTCCATGCGTAAAGGAAAGTAAAGGTTGCCAGAGTTGCCAGGGCCGGGACACTGGCCGGGAGAAAGATGCGCCACAGGATCTCGAAGCGCGAAGCGCCATCAATCAGCGCAGCCTCTTCAATCTCTTTCGGGATGGTGATGAAGAACTGGCGCATTAAGAAGGTGCCATAGGCAGTAAAGATCCAGGGGAAGACCAGCGAGGCCAGCTTATCCACCCAGCCAATGATCACCATCAACTGGTACAGTGGGGTAATCAAGACAACAAAGGGGATCATGATCGTACCCAGGTAGATCACAAACAACTGGTCGCGACCGGGGAAGCGCAGGCGCGCCAGGGCATAGCCGCCAACCACCGAAGTGATCAACTGGCCTGAGACAACCAGGATGGTCACCAGTGCAGTATTTGTCAGGCTGCGATCCAGGCCCTGCAGCTCTGTCACTTCTTGATAGTTCTGCGAGCGCACGGTGGGATCCTCAACTGGGGTGCTAGTGCGCACATTTTGTAATACCGACTCATTCGGATCTTCTGGGTTGACAAAGCGCCCCACCGCCGTCTGGCTGAGCAACACCATGGGGATCGTTTCGCCATCCAGAACGACATCATACAGCTCGGCCTCTTCGCCATCCCAGGTGGTGGTTGCCGGGTTTTCTGTCCCCCCTGTCGGGTTGACTTCTTCCATCAAGCGATCATGGAACACCGTAGGGTGCATCGGATCAACAAAGGTGCCAATGCGAATATTCGTTTCCACCAGTGCAAACTCGCGCTCATCTCCTTGATAATCCACATAATAGAGCGGCACCGGCTCTTCTATACTTTCCACATTCACCAAGCGCTGTTTCATCGGCAACAGGCGCGGGGGATAACGGAATGTATCTTGCTGGTATTTCAACGAGGTGGAGAACATGAAGAGAAATGGGAATAACATCAGGTAAGCGAAGGCTGCCAGAATAAGATACACAAATAAATTCTGGATAAAAGTGATTGCCCGGTAAGACGTGTTGGTTGTTTTCATAGCAGTCTCCCGTTATCCGCCGTATGCCTTCGAGCCGGCGCGCTGGCGTGAATATTGGATCAATGTCACAGCAAAGATTACGATGAACAACACCCAGGCCACCGCCGAGGCATAACCTTGTTCAAAACGCTGGAATCCTTTCTGGTACAGGTATAAAACCAGCGAGAGGGTTGAATTGTTCGGCCCCCCCGGCGGCTCAGTAGGAATAAGCACATACACCTGCTCGAACAACTGCAGCGCCTGGATGACGGCGGTGGTGACAACGAAAAATGTGGTTGGCGCCAGCAGCGGCAGGGTGACATTCCAGAATTTTGCCCATTTCCCGGCACCGTCTACCGTTGCTGCTTCGTACAACTCGCCAGGGATATTCTGTAATCCGGCGAGGAAGAGCACCGTATTGAAACCGACCCACTGCCAGGCAGACATGATGACCACCGCCAGCAAAGCTGTATGGGTGTCGGACAGCCAGCGGATCTGGGGGTCAACCAGGGTTATACCGGGGATAATGTTGATCAAATTCACCAGACTGGTAACTGCATAATTGATGTACCCAACTGCTGCGTTATACAGCCACTGCCAGATCAGAGCCACACCCACAACGGCAGCAATGCTGGGCAAGAAATACACTGCGCGGAAGAATTTCATCCCGGGTAATTTACTGTTCAGCAGGTTGGCCAGGAATAAGGCTGGGATCACGCTGAGCGGCACCGCCAGGATAGAAAATACGAATGTGTTACGTAGCGCAATCCAGAAGAGTTTATCCTGCGCACCAATCACGTATGAGGTACCCAAAAGGGTGAAGCGCGTCAGCTCATCGAACTTGGCCGTATCCAACACCTCAGGCCAGGGTTGGTCGGGGGAATCGAGGCGCTTGATATCCAGGGTAAAGATCTTGCTATAGTTATCCAGCCCAACCCACTCGCGCGTGCCAAATGCATCCCAGTTGGTAAAGGATGTATACAAGGAAAGCAGCAGCGGCCCGGCAAAGAAGAAAAGAAAACCCAATAAGTTGGGCGATAAGAACAACAAACCACTGAGCATTTCTTCATGGGCATTGTTGGCTTTCATCACCTCAGCCGTCGGTCCGCGCCACATCGCCCAGATCATCACCGCAAACAGCGCGGTGCCAATTGTCAGCAAGAACGGCAGCGGCGAATTGAACCGCGAAACCAGGGCTATCAAGCCATTGACCAGGCCCATGGCAAACAGCGCTACCACACCAAATACCGTCATCACGATCTTGCCCGCATTCTGATAAAAGCGCCGCTTCTGGGGATAGTTATCATAACGATCGCCAAAAGCAGAGATCAGGTATCCGACCAACACGCCCAGCAAGAAGGGCAAGCCGTGTCCGAATGTCCCTGCCAGTGCATCCAGGCTGAGGAAGATACCAAGAGTATGCAGGCCATAGAGCAAACAAGCCAAAAATCCCAGGTAGTTCACCACCAGGGAAATCACCCGCCCACGATGGTCACGCTGAAGAATAAAGTAGGCGGCTACAGCGCTGGCAATTGCGACAACCAGAAGCAACACAGTAGATATGATCTTTGTCCAGGAAGCCATCCCAGGGTTGGTGATCACCAAGGCAAATCCAACCACTGCACCAATGGCGACCAGCCCCTGCCAAATCATCAAGGCGCGCAGGTAGATGGCCGTGCGGTTATCCATTCCATTCGTCGGCGAAACAGGCTTCATCAACATACCTCCAAAAGAGGGGGGAGTTTGGCCTCTCCAGCCTAAGCTGGGAGGCCAAACTCAGAGGAGTGAAGAGAAGAACTACCCTGCAGAGGCAGGATTACTCTCCAAAAACTTTATTTGCCTCAGCGCAGATGGTTGCCGCAAATTCTTCAACGGTCTTCTCACCGGTCAATACGGCGGTGATTGCAGGGCCCATGACGGCGTCGAATTCTGGCCACGAGCCAGCCCATAGCGGTCCCTCAGCGGTCGGCATATTTTCATCCGCAATGCCATTCAGGAAAGCCTGGTTGTTGGCAGGCGGGGTAAAGGTGAGGAACTTGTCCAGCGCTTCCTGGGAAACGCGGCTGGGGATGTTGGTGCCCAGGGCGGAAATCATACCCTGAATCTCGGCATCAGTCAGCATCTGAACCAGTTTCCAGGCTTCTTCGGGGTGAGCGGTCTTGGCATTGATTACATAAGCGCCCCAGAACAGCCAGTTGCCCATGCCGTTTGAGCCGGTGGGCAGCTCGACAACATCCCAGTTAAATTTCGCATTGGCACGCACACCAGGGGTAGCCCAGCGGCCATTCTGGAACATGGCTACACGTCCAGCCATGAAGGGTGGCTCGCTATCCTCACCATAGGGAACGGCCACATCATAATCCACATACAGGCTACGCTGGTATTCCAGGCCAGCGAGGGATTCGGGGGTATCCAAAGCACAGGCAGTGCGATCTTCGTTGAAGAAGCCGCCACCAGAGCTATTCAGCCACACACCGTAAGGCCCCCACCAGGCATTGGCGCCGTAACCATAGATATCGCTGCCAAGGCCGCGCACTGCCTGAGCAACCTCGAGGAAGGTCTCGTAGTTCCAGTTACCGGCTGCAGCCAGCTCGCGAGGATCATCCGCACCAGCTTCGGCAATCAGGTCCAGGTTCAGATAGAGCACGAAGGTCGAAACATCGCGGGGTAAGCCCCACAGGGCACCGCTATCTGCGCCGCTGGTGGCATTCTCGGGGTTATAGGTCAGGTGATACATCGGGCCGGGATAGAAATCGTCAACGCTAAAACCAGCCGTCGCCTTGGCCAAATCGGAGAAGTTCAAGATCAGGCCACGCGTGGCAAAATCTGCCACATCGGTGCCGGGGATCCAGAACACGTCCGGGGCGGTGCCAGCGGCAATCTCGGTCTTCAGCACATCCTGGTAAGAGGATGATTCAGAGCCGCCTGGTTCGTAAACCAGCGTGACGCCATCCATCTTGCCGTCAATCGTGTCGCTGGCAGACTGGTAGACATCGATCTCAGCCTGGTTGTCGGGGCGGGTGCGCCAGCGAATGGTGATCTCTTCTCCTGCTGCCGGCTCTTCGGTCGCGGCTACGGGTTCTTCGGTCGCGGCCGCTGGCTCTTCGGTGGCAGGGGTGGTGCAGGCAGTGAGCACAAAGGCTGCAATCAGCAGCATGCTCAAAATTGTCCAGATCGTCTTGCGGTACATGAAGGGTTCCTCCAATATAATTTAACTCAAACGGATTTGATTTTTATTCACAGAAACCTGCTGGTTTGAAAAATCCTTGTCAGTTCACCTCCTCATTGTATATGAGAATATGCGGCGGTTGAACGGCGCACAACCAGCTCGGCTGGCAGGCGCACGTGCTGCGGCTTGCGCCCGGGCTGCTCAATAGATTGAATGAGCAGGCGCGCCGCCTCACAGCCAATACAAAAAATATCTTGCCGCATAGTGGTCAGCGGCGGATCAAAATAAGAGGCCAGCGGCATATCATCAAAGCCCACCACCGATACACCTTCTGGCACAGCGCGCCCTGCCTCGCGCAGGGCACGAATAGCGCCGACGGCGATCCTGTCGTTTTGAGCAAAGATGGCGGTGAAGTCGACCTCATCATCAAGAAGGCGCAGGGTGGTCTGGTAACCAGAGGTGGCAGACCAATCACCCTCGATCACCAGAGCAGGATCAAATTCAAGTCCGGCATTCTGGATGGCCTGCTGGTAGCCGCGCTGGCGATCTTGCGAGCAGTCTTCTTCCAGGGGACCGGTGATATGAACAATACGGCGATGCCCAAGGTTGAGCAGGTGCTGGGTGGCTACCCGGCTGGCGGCGACTTCATCCAGGGCGACAGAATGGGAGGTATCATCGCGCGCGTTCGCGCCAACGACCACGCAAGGAACCGATTGGGGCATGGACTGATAACGCGCATCAATATAAGGATTCAGAGCCAGCAAACCTTCTGTGCGCTGGCTACCGATCAACTGCTTGACCAGCAAGCTAAAAGCGGCCTCATCTGGCGCAGAGGCAGAGATGAGGAAATAACCATGGCTGCGGGCTTCCATCTCAGCGCCTTCGATGATGCTGGCATAGGTGAAATCGGTGAGGTTAGGTGAAATACAAGCCAGGGTGCGGCTGCGCCCCTTAGCCATGGAGCGGGCAATTGCATTCGGCTGGTAGCCGAGCTCTGCAATGGCTGCTTCAACCCGGGCGAGGGTTTCGGGAGTGACGCGCTCACTTTTGTTAATCACACGCGAAACTGTCTGGTGGGAAACACCAGCCCGGGCAGCGACATCACGAATGGTCACGCGGGAATGAGGCATGTCAAATAATTGGTTTAGGGTTCAGTATGGTTTGGCAAGTTAGGTGAAATACCATCATGTTACCGGTCACGTGACCGGTAACATGATTCTACAACAAATCAATTCCTGTGTCAAGCAGGAATTCTTGCCTGGGAGCACGTCCAATTCAAAGTGAATTAACCATGCTCCAAAATTGATATGGAAACAATATTGAAGAAAATTACGAATCGGGCATAAAGCGGTAGCCGCGCCCCGCCACCGTCTGGATGTAGCGCGGATGAGAAGGATCTCCCTCTACCTTTTCCCGCAGGCGGCGCACAAGCTGCGCCAGGCTGTCATCTCGGATGCCCTGGGTGTAGATCTTATCCTCAGACCATACGGCATGCACCAGGTCGTCTTTCTCGCATACCTGCCCAGGATGCGCCAGCAGATAGTTCCACAACAGGTGCTCCTTCGCTGTCAGGGTCGAAAGGTCGAGGGCGAGAGGGGTACGCCCGGAGAGCAGCAGCGGGTGCTCGCTGAGTCCAGAGAGCCGCAGGTCATCCTCGGTGGGCTGGTCGGCCCAGAACTCTTCCAGGCGGCGGCGCACAGCGGGATGAGAGGAGAGAACTTGCAGAGTCAACGATGCACCTGCGGCATACGCTTCGCAGACTGCGCGTAAAAAAGAGGGATAACCGGCAGAGAAATTGATGATGGCTTGCACTGCACCCTCATCCCAGCTCAAGTTTTTGCGCTGGGCATAGCGTAGCACATTCCAACGTGCGTCGCTGGCAGAGAGCGGCCCCAGCCAGATCGTATTGGCATAGAAGAGCTCAGCGAACTCGCTGTAGGAATCTAGCGGGTGGCGGGTAGCAATGACGTAGGTGAGGGTGTACTTGAAGGTATCCCGCAGGGCACGCAGGTTGCTATATATCGCACCATCGGCTTGCCGGGTAAGCAGATCAAAACGATCGAGCAACAGGCACAAGCCTGGGGATTTCTCCAGGCACTGTCCAATCGCCATCTGCAGGGCTGCCACTTCGTCTGCGCCTTCGTAAGGACAACCCAATTCTCGCCTTGCCAGGCCGAAGAATGCCTGCCCCGAGAACTCAGCCAGGCGATTGCAGTCGATCAGTACCAGGCGGGGTAAAGCCGCCTGCCCATCGCAGCGATGCGCCACATAGCCCAGCAGGTTGCTCTTGCCCGAGCCGCTCAGGCCAACCACAGAAACGCACTCCCCGGCGCTCACCGCAGCCAGGATGGCCTGTACTTCTCGCTTTCGGTAGTCGGTAGGGTAGTGATCCCAGCTTGTCGCCATAGATCGTAGAATAGATTTCGTTCTTTTCTGGTTGACTTCCGCCGCATTGAATTGTATCATAGGAGCAAAGGTATCATGTGGGATGGCTTCTTTGTCTCGTAGCGCTCGTATTGCCCTGGTTTTGATCGGCCTGGCCCTGGTGCTTTGCTCCTTGACTGCGCTGGCCTTCGCCTTCTGGCCTCTGCAGGAAATCAGCACCCAGGCCACGCTGGCGCCCACCCTGCTCACCCCGCCTTAGGAACACTAAATAGGGATGGAGCGTCTTAAAGGTGGTGCACCGATGAAAATTAGACCTGCCCGAATCGCCCGATTATCAATAAGCTTGCTTGCAGCACTTTTACTGGCAGCCCTGCTTTCTTCCTGCGCGCCAGCAATGGCTGAGCCTGCCGAAGTAGTAAAGACCGTAGAAGTAGTGGAAGAAGTGGTTAAAACCGAGGCTCCAGCCGTCGAAGAGCTTCCTGCGGAGGAGCCCGAAGTGCAGCCCACTGCGGCCGAACAGTCAGCCGAGCCGACTCCCTTGCCCACTGCGGCGGTGCAGCCCACCCAGCCGCCGGTCATCAGTCAACCCACCCCCACGGCACAACCCCTACCCACCGAGGCTGAGCCTACACCAGCAGCTCTGGTCGAGGAGCGCCTGGTGGAGCTGGAGTGGCCTCCGGTGATGCGCCTGGGCGATTCAGATGTGATCCGCCTCTCACTCATTCCATCTCAAGAAGGTTACACCATCACCACCGATTTCCCCAACCACCAGGTAGATATGCAAGATATAACGATCCCGCGCCCCGGCGGCTATGATCTCAGCGCGGTTGCCCGGTTGGATGGGGTAGGATTCTCCCTATCCCCAACCAATGAGCAGGAGAGCGCTTTACCGCCGGGTGAAACGATCACCTGGCGCTGGACGGTGGCGCCCAACGCCCCTGGCCAACAGCGGCTCACCATCTCGCTCAAGCTGCGCTGGTTGCCCCAGCCTGGCACGCCTGCAACAGTGCGCGAGTCGCTCGCTTTCTCACGCGGCCTGGATGTGCGCGTCCAATCCTTCTTTGGGCTGAGCCGCGCCCAGGCAATGAGTGGTGGTATGTTTGGGCTGTTCCTGGGCAGTGGCATCTTCCTCCTAGGTGTCGTGCGCCTGCCGGCGCGGCCTGCCGTTCCCCTCACCCGTATCCTGGGGATCAACCCCAGCCTGGTGCTGGAGCCGCGTCCCGGGCTGACCCTGAACATATCCGAAAGCAGTCTGCTTCGAGCCCTGTTTGGTCGCTATGCGCGTCTGGCACTCGAAAGCGAGTTCCTCTCCGGCTACTCTGGCGCGCGCACCTTCCTTGCCTTGCCCGTGCGTCCAGATGGCCGCGCCGACGCCTATACGATTGTGAAGATTGGGCAGCAAGACTCGATCGAGCGCGAATTTCAAAACTACGAAACGTTTGTGAAGGATACGCTGCCGCCAATCACCGCTCGCATCCAGCACCCGCCGGTGAGCGTGCGGGGCAGCACCCAGGCGGCGCTGCAGTACACCTTCATCGCCGAGCCGGGGAGAATGCCGGTGAGCCTGCGCCAGGCGCTGCTGGCAAATCCAGACCCGGCGCTGCTCAACAAGCTCTTTGAGACCTTTGGGCCAAACTGGTGGATGCAACGACGGGCGCACACGTTCCGCCTGGCTGAGGAGTATGATCGGGTTCTCCCCACGCACTACGTGATCAAGGCAACCCAGGGCCGCGGTACCGTCCTGGATGGGCGCAACCCGCCTGCCGCACTTTCCCTGGCTGCCGGAGACCTGGTGATGCTGCGCGGCTTCTCCCGTTTCGAGCGTCGCGCCGATGGCGAGAGCCTCTCATTGCGCGGCAAGCCGCCCGCTGGCTCTCCTCCGCTGCGCGTGCGCTGGCTGAGCATGCAGAATCCCGAAGGCACAACCGGGCGGGTGATCGCCGCACGGTCGGATCTGCTGAACGAGTTCACCGCTGGGATGGATCGGCTGGGCTTGCCAGACCCGCTGCAGCCGCTGCCAGACCTGCTCAACGAGCGCATCAGCGGAACGCTTTCTACCATTCACGGTGATCTCAACCTGGAAAATGTATTGGTTGGCCCGGGAGATTTCATGTGGCTGATCGATTTTGCCATGACACGCGATGGTCACCCGCTGTATGATTTCGCCCACCTGGAAGCCGAGCTGATCGCCCACGTGATCGCGCCCCAGGTTGGCGGCGCCGCAGAGTATCTCGTCGCGCTGCAGGCAGGCATCATGGACATCGGGGAGCCTGCCGCTCCGGCAGCGATGCCCTTGCCGCAGCATTATGGATTGCTAAGTACGCTGCACAGCATCGCCGCCCGCTGCTTGTTCAACCCTTCCCAGCCGCGTGAGTACTACCTGGCGCTGTACATGGCTTGCATCGGTGCGCTGAAATTCACCAACCTGGGTGCGCAGCAGAAACACCTGCTCTACCTGACCGCCGCCCACCTGTGCCAGAAATTATAGCGCTGCAACTGGGCAAACCATCCCAGAAACCCAATGCTTGCGGGGCAGATAACTTGCATTATCCCAATTTCTGCCATTATGCAAGATATCTTACTTTATTGATATTATTACAATATAACATACTTTAAGATGGTTGGCTCCCCACCGCAGAGAAAGAAGGAGAATTTAAGGCCCGAAAATTGTCAACGGACTGTCAGCAGGATATCAAGGCAAGGAACTCCAGGCAGGTTACAGTGTAGATAATATCCGAAAGGAGGAAGATATGTCCACTCTACGCCAACTCACCCTGTTATGCGTCTTGATCCTGCTCCTGACCGGCTGTGCATCTGGCAGCGAACCGCGCCTGGTGGCCTCTTACCCACAAGAGGAGGCGCAACCCATCGCCCAATATGTCCCCCAGCCCCCAGCGCAATATGTCTACAATGCCTTCCTGACCATGGATGTCTCCAGCCCCGCAAGCGCCGCCGAAGAAGCCGAGGCACTGGCAAACGACTACAGCGGCTACCTGGTCAGCTCCCAATCCTGGCACAGCAATGGCAAGAAGCTCATCACCGTTGTGCTGGCTGTGCCAGCGCCTAATTTTGAGCGCCTGCTCGATGCGGTGGAGGGCTTGGGAACGGTGCAGAGCGAGCAGATCAGCGGCGAATGGGTCAGCACAGGTTACAGCAGCGATTGGAACGTGTACTCGCAGATCACCATCCAGTTCAACCCCAAAGCCTTCGCCTGGCCCTCGCTTCCTGGTACTGGCTGGCACCCCGGCCGCACATTGGAAAATGCCTTTGGCGTTTTCCTGTCCATCTTCGGCTTCCTGGCGGATGTGATCATCTGGGTAGCTGTGGTGGTAGGCCCATTCGTGTTGATCGGCCTGGGCATCCGCGCCGCTGCCCGCCGGCTGAGGAAATAACCCTATCAACAAACCGTCAACTCCCTGTCAACTGGTTGTCAAGAATGTTCCGCATCATGATGATATCCTAGAGATATACAAAAAAGGAGGATTACCCAAATGAACGCAACTCGTCTTACCATCTTGATTGTCCTGATCAGCCTGCTGCTTAGCGCTTGCAGCGTCAAGGCTGAACCCGCTACGGTTGTAGAGGTCAACAAAACTGTGGAAGTTGAAGTCGAAGTAGTAGAGCAGGTCGCCGAGGAAGCCGCCCCCGCGGAACAGCCTGTTGCCGTCATGCCGCTGCCCACCCAGGCCCCCCTGGTTGCCGAGCCGGCCGTGCAACCCACCCCGGCAGATATGTTCTTCCAGGATTACGGCGTCAATCCCTACATCGATACCATGGAAGACCATCTCTCGACCTTCGCCCTGGATGTCGACACGGCTTCTTACAGCCTGGCACGTAATTACCTGAATGATGGCAACCTCCCGCCGGCCGATGCCATCCGCGTGGAAGAGTTTGTCAACTACTTCAACATGGAATATCCTACCCCGCCAGATGTGGCTTTTGGCATCTATGCTGACGGCGCCCCCTCGCCCTTCCAGTATGACGGTACCCAGATCCTGCGCATTGGCGTGCAAGGGTATGAAGTGGCCGAATGGGAGCGCAAAGCATCCACACTGACCTTCGTTATCGATGTCTCTGGCTCAATGGATATGGAGAACCGCCTTGGACTGGTCAAGCAATCATTGGAAATGCTGGTTGATCGCTTGCGCCCGGATGATACCGTCGCTATCATTGTCTATGGCTCAGAAGCACGCGCCGTGCTCTACCCAACTCGTGGAGATGACCACAACACGATCCTGAACGCGATCTACTCGCTGCGTCCCGAAGGCTCCACCAATGCAGAAGCCGGGCTGCGCCTGGGTTACCAGGTTGCCATGCAGTATTACCGCTCTGGCACCAACAATCGGGTGATCTTGTGCTCAGACGGCGTCGCCAACGTTGGAGAAACCGGCCCGGACGCCATCCTCTCGGAGATTCGCGGCTACGTCTCTGAAGGCATCTACCTGACAACCGTCGGCTTCGGGATGGGCAACTTCAACGATGTGCTGATGGAGCAGCTCGCCAACGATGGCAACGGAAGCTACGCTTACGTAGATGATCTGGATGAGGCCAACAAACTCTTTGTGGAGAATCTCACCTCCACGCTACAGGTGATCGCCCGCGATGCAAGGGTACAGATTGATTTCAACGCGGATGTGGTAGCATACTACCGCCTGATCGGCTACGAGAACCGCGCCATTGCTGACCAGGATTTCCGCAACGATTACATCGATGCGGGGGAGATCGGCGCCGGGCACTCGGTCACTGCCCTTTATGCCGTGCAGATGCGCCCGGGAGCAGAGGGACGCATTGCAACCATTCAAATGCGCTGGGAAGACCCCGATACCTATGAGGTGCGCGAGATCAACGGCAACTTCAACACCTGGGATCTCTACCCCTCCTTCGAAGAAGCCGATCCGCACTACCAACTGGCTGTCCTGGTATCACAGTTTGCCGAGCTGCTGCGCCAGAGCCCCTGGGCACAGAATACTACTTACTCGCAGGTTTACTACCTTGCCACTCCGTTGCTGAACAGCCTGGCCTATGATGCCGACATCGTGGAATTCGTCAACCTGGTGGCCCGCGCCGATCAGGTAAAGTGATCGAAGTAAACCAGAGTCCTCACGGGTTTCTCAAACCTGTGAGGACTTTTTATTTTCCACTATGACAAATGTCATACCCTGACAGTGACAAATGACAGGTGAATCCACCCCCAAATCATGCTAAGATAAAATCAGACAATTGAATAAGCCGGAGCAATCCACAGTAGATGCTGGCACAAATCTAGGACGACTAGAGCAAGCCTGGAATACCGGGCAAAAAGAGCCAGGGAAAATCCCCTCATTAGCAGGGATCGTGATTGCTCCGGCATTCTTTAATTCTGGTGGCGACCGACATGAATTCTCTCGATTACGAAACCTATTTATCCCCTTTCACCTGGCGCTATGGGAGCCAGGAAATGCGCGCGATCTGGAGCGAGGCGCACAAGCGGCGTATCTGGCGGCGGTTGTGGGTGGCGCTGGCTGAGGCGCAGGCCGAATTTGGCCTGGTGCAAGCTGCCCAACTGGCAGATCTGCGCTTACAGATGGAAAAAGTGGATGTGAAACGTGCGCTGGAGATCGAAGCAGAAATCCACCACGACCTGATGGCCGAGCTGAAAACATTCGCTGAACAATCCCCCATCGGAGGAGCGGTACTGCACCTGGGGGCAACCTCAATGGATATTGAAGATAATGCCGATGTGCTGCGCCAGCGCCAGGCGCTGGAATTGATCCAAGAAAGCCTGCGCAAGCTGCTGCTCGTGTTTGCCGAAAAGATCGAGCAGTACGCTGCCACGCCGTTGATCGCCTTTACCCACATCCAACCTGCTGAGCCATCCACGCTAGGCTACCGCCTGGCCGTGTACGCCCAGGATCTGCTGATCGACTGGCACACGCTGGCTGGGGTTTCCGCCGCTTTGAAAGGCAAGGGCTTTAAAGGCGCAGTCGGTACGGGGGCTGCTTACGCCGAGCTGATCGGAGCGGAGAACCTGGATCGTTTTGAAGAAGACCTCTCCGCACGCCTGGGGCTGGCTTTCTTCCCGGTTACCACCCAGGTTTACCCGCGCAAGCAAGATGCTCAGCTAATCCATGCCTTGGCTGGGGTGGGCGGTTCGCTCTACAAGCTAGCCTTTGACCTGCGCCTGTTGCAATCGCCGCCGATCGGCGAACTGAGCGAGCCCTTTGGCAAAAAACAGGTGGGCTCCTCGGCGATGCCCTTCAAACGCAATCCAATCAACGCAGAAAAGATCAATTCGCTGGCACGCATGCTAGCGCAAATGCCGCGCCTGGCCTGGGATAACGCCGCCCATTCGCTGCTCGAGCGCACGCTGGATGATTCCGCCAACCGCCGCACGCTGCTGCCTGAGGCATTCCTCATCACCGATGAGCTGCTACTGGTCGCCCGGCGTATCCTTGCGGGATTGGTGGTGAACGAAAACGCACTGCAAAGAAATCTTGCGCTTTATGCGCCATTTGCCGCGCTTGAGCGGGTGCTGATGGGCCTTGCAAAAGCCGGCGCTGACCGCCAGGCAATGCACGAGCATCTGCGCCAGCACTCCCTGGCTGCCTGGGATGCTGTGCAGCATGGCAAGCCCAATCCGCTGGTGGCGCTAATCGTAGGCGATGCGCAGTTATTGCATTATGTATCGGATAGCGAGTTGCGTAGTTTGATGGACTCCAGTAGCTACCTGGGCAACGCCCCGGCCCAGGCAGAGAAACTTGCAATACAGGTGCGAGAATCAGTATCGCTAGGGTGATAATTTCCGCGAAACAAGCAGCATGTGCTCGCTCATTCCTACCACAGCCGGGTGGGTGCAAGTCTGGTAATGTGTTTCCAGCCAAGTCGGCCAGCGGCTTGCATCACGAGCAATGCGGTTCAGCTCCTTGCGGTGGCTGGCGCTGATCCCCTCCAGGCCAGCCATCTCCAGGATTTCAACCCCCTGGTCTTCAAAGATCTGGCGCAGCTCCTCGGGCAAGAAAAAGTGACAGGCGGTAAAGCCATGACCACCGTGATAATCGCCCGTGTCACGCAGCAGTTGGAAGTGGGGCATACCGATCTCCTCGGCTGATATTGTCAGGACAACCTCTAAGACGCTCAAACGTGACATCACCGAGGCAAAGATCGGTGCGCCTGGCTTTGCCACACGTACCAGCCCGGCAATAGCCCTGGCCCGTTGGCTGGCATCGAGAACATGAGACAGAGGCCCACCCAGGCAGATCACCCCATCAAACACCCCATCCGCGAAGACGGATAGATCAACGATGGAACCCTGGGTGAACTGGCGTACCCTGTGCAGCAAGCCAGCCCGTTTGAGTCTTCTGCGGGCAAACTCCAAGTTCTCAGGTGTCAGGTCATAGAGCACAACATGATAGCCACGCTGCGCCAATTCGAGGGTATAGCGCCCCGGCCCGCCGCCAGCATCCAATACCAGCCCACCTGATGGCAGGTAGCGCTCTAGAAAACGCAAGGTAGTGTCAAGCTCCAGGCGGTGGTAAGGGTCTCTAACCAGCCGTGCCCACTCCTGACGCACCTGCTGGCTGTAATAGCTTTGCACCTGCATTTCGCTCATCATCGATCACGCCGGTTTGACTTGGATGGTTGCTTCGCGCTGGGGCCCGACGGAAACGATCGAGACGGGTATCTCTACCAGCTCTTCCACACGGCGCACGAAGGCCTGCGCCTTGGGCGGCAGCTTACCAAATTCGCGAATATCGCTGGTAGGCTGCTGCCAACCAGGCATCTCGATATAGACCGGCTTGTAGCGCTCCAACCAACGGGCATCGCCTTCCCAATAATGTGAGACCCAGGTTTCGGTCGTGCTGTCATTGATCGGGCGGTAGCCGATACCGATCTTGATCACGGGCAGGGTATCCAGCACATCCAGCTTGGTCAGGGCAATGTCTGTAAGGCCGTTCAACTGAGCACTGAAACGCACCAGATCAGCATCAAACCAGCCGCAGCGCCGCGGTCTGCCGGTAACTGTGCCAAACTCGGCGCCTTCTTTGCGGATCAGGTCGCCAGTCTCATCCAAAAGCTCGGTGGGGATTGGTCCGCTGCCGACGCGCGTCGTATATGCCTTGGCTACACCGATCACCCGCGTCACCCAGCGTGGGGCGATCCCCAACCCTGCTGCAGCACCTCCCGCCAGGGTATTGGAGGCAGTGCAGAAAGGATAGGTGCCCCAATCGTTATCCAGCAGCGTACCCTGGGCGCCCTCAAGCACAATATTAGCGTCACGGCGCAGCGCATCTTGCAGCATACCGAAGGAATCGCGCACCATGTGCTTCACCTGAGCATACTGGGCGAGCTTCTCCTCCATCACTGCCCAAGGCTCCAAGGGTGGGAGATCAAATGTCTTGAAGAGTTTGTTTTTGACCTCAAGCTGGATGCGCAACTTCTCAGCAAAAATCGTTTCATCTGCCAGATCAACCAGGCGGATGCCGTTATAGGAGACTTTATCGGCGTAAACAGGCCCCATGCCACGTCCAGTAGTACCAGTGCGCCCGGAGCCTTTCGCTTTTTCATAGATCGCCTCGACGATGGGGTGGTAGGGCATCACAACATGGCAGCGCGGGGAGACCCACATACGGCTGGTAATTTCGATGCCGCTTTCGCGAATAGTTTGCTGTTCTTTGATGAGCGTATCCAGATTGACGACAACACCTGGTCCAATGACACAGGCAGTTTTGGGATTGGCAAAGCCATTCGGGGTCAGGCGCAGCTTGAATGTGCCGTACTGATTGACCACCGTGTGCCCGGCATTGTCTCCACCGTTGTAACGGGCGGCGACTTCTGCGCTACCCGAAAGCAGGTCAACCACTTTGCCCTTTGCTTCATCTCCCCATTGTACGCCGACAACAATTGTCACACTCATAACAGCCTCCTTATTCAAGACAAGTCCGTTCTCTGAAATTGCCAGGGCGGAGCAACAGCCCGTGCCCTAATTCCGACACATCTTATTCTACCTCACGGGTCGTACAAAGGGGTGAAGTTTATCAGCAATATCGGGGGGCGGCGTGGAGCCTTATCCAACGTCGTCCCCACCCTGTGTTTCACGAGGTTCAGGTGTTACTTTGCCATCCTGGTTGAGAGGAGATAAAATCCGCCGCGGCGTCTGGCTCTAATGGCATAGAAATCAGGTTTCCCTGAACATATTCACAAGCCAGCTCGCGCAATTGGGCAAGTTGCGTCTCTGTTTCCACACCCTCAGCGATCACCTTCATCCCCAAGCCGTGCGTCAGGCGCACGATCGCCTGCACGATCTTCATATGTGTGGAATCTTGCATCATCATGCCAACAAAGGTGTGGTCAATCTTGAGGGCGTTAATGGGGAAGCGTGAAAGATAGCTGAGTGAAGAATAGCCAATACCAAAGTCGTCGATATGCACCTGCACACCTAACTCCCTCAACATCTGCAAGATATCGGCTGTGCTGTCGAAGTTCTCCATGATGGCATTTTCGGTAATTCCCAGGTGCAAGCAATCGGGGTTCAGCCCGGTTTCATTGAAAATCCTTTTCAGCTCCTGGACAAAATCCTTCTCCCCCACCTGCTTCCCAGAGATGTTGACATTGAGGGTCAGATGAGGATCGCAGGGAATGTTGCGCTGCCATTCCGCCATCCTGCGGCAGGCTTCTTCCAGCACAATACGATCGATCTGGATCACAAGACCAGTCTCCTCAGCCAATTGGATGAATTCGGTGGGCAAAATCAAGCCACGCTCAGGGTGATGCCAACGCACCAGCGCCTCAAAGCCAACAAGCTCGCCCGACCCAGTCGCCATAATGGGTTGATAGAACACCTGCAAGCTCTTCTCTGAGACGGCCTGGCGCAGTTCTTTCTCCAGGTTCATACGCTCCATGATGCGCTGACGCATGGCATCATCGAAGATCTCATAGCGCGCCCGCCCGTTGGCCTTAGCTCGGTACATGGCGATGTCCGCATCGCGAAGCACATCTTCAGGCTCGACATAGCCGGTCATGCTCAGGATAATTCCAATGCTGGCAGTCACAAAGAGGGTGTGACCTTCGAGAAGGGTGGCGGAGCGCAGGTTGCTTTGAATGCGATCTGCCACAACCACGACATCGTTGATCTGGCTGATATCCTCAAGCAAGATAACGAACTCATCTCCGCCAAGGCGGGCAACGGTATCCAATGGGCGGAGGGTGTTTTCAAGGAGGCGGGCAACGGAGATAAGAAGCTGGTCGCCTGTGCTGTGCCCAAGACTATCATTGACATCCTTGAAGCGATCCAGGTCGAGGAAAAGCACAGCATACATATAGCGACCATTGCGCTGAGCATGCACCAGAGCATGCTTTAAACGGTCAATGAACAGGGCGCGGTTGGGCAGGCCGGTCAGCGAATCATACAACGCATCGCGCAGCAGCTTATTCTCAGCCTGCTTACGGGCGGTGATATCGGTTTGCGACCCAGCCATGCGATATACCGTCCCGCCCTGCCCTGCCACGGCGATCCCGCGGCAGAGCATCCAACGGTAGGCACCGTTCTTATCCAGGATGCGGTATTCACTTTCGAAATGAGAGGAAAGCTGGTTGAGGTGGGCATCCAGGTTGGTGCGTAATTGCTCGATATCTTCGGGGTGAACGCGGAGCAGCCACTCATCCATGCTGTTACCGATCTCGCCCACATCATAGCCGAGCATCGTCGCCCAGCGCTCCGAGTAATAGACACGGTTGGCAAAGATATCCCAATCCCAAATCCCGTCGTTAGCTCCGCGCACTGCGAGGGCATAACGCTCATCGCTCTCACGCAATGCCTTCTCAACACGGCGGCGCTCAGCGATCTCTTGGCGGGCCTTTTGGTACAAGGCAGCGTTTTCCAGGGCAACGGCGGCGTAGTCAGCCAGTGAACTGAGCAAGACTTCATCGCGATCCTTGAAGGCCTGGCGGCGGTTGCGGTTATCGACTGAGAGAACACCGAGGGCAACCCCTTTGGACAAAATGGGGACATGCAAGAGGCTGTACACCAGATAGCCAGTGCTGACTTTAAGCGGGGCACCCTGCGTGGGCTGGATGGCGCGGGCAGGACGCTGGCTGCGCAACACATGACCTACCAGGGTATCAGTGACCAGCAGGCGCATGGTTTTGATCCTGTTCTCATCAACATTCTTGGCTGCGCGCAGGTAGAGCTGCCCGCTATCCTTGTCCATGAGGGCAAGGAAGCCTTCCTCTGCGCCGGTGAGCTGCACACCAGCATCAACAATGCGACGCAGCACATCATCCAACTCAAGAGTGGAGGTAACACTGCGCCCCACTTGTGAAAGGGCTGTCAACCAGGAAACGCGCTCTTGCAGTTGAGCGGTGAGGCGCGATTTCTCGCGCCGCAGGGTGGTTACCATTAGAGCGCGGTCAATGGCATTCTGGAGGTTATCGATATCGATCGGCTTACCAAGGTAATCCTGCACGCCCAGGCGGAAAGCATCCACGGCGACTTGCTCTGAACCATGAGCAGTAATCAGAATCGTCGGGATGTTGTAGCCATCGCGGTCCAATTCGCGCAAGAAATCCATGCCAGTGGTATCGGGCAACTGCAGATCAAGCAAGATCAGGTCTGGCTCGGGTTTGACTTCCTTAATCAGTCGCCACGCGCTCTTTCCATCATAAGCCACCAGGGAACGATAGCCCATGCCAGGTAAAATCGTGCCTGCCAGGTAATCTGCTATCTGGCGGTTATCGTCTACAACCAGGATTGTCTCGCTCGTCATTTCACCCCACTCTCCGCACTACGCCAGCCAAGCTCAGAGCGTGCAAGGAAATACCGCGGCTGGAATGCTTGCAACTATCGTAACTTAATTTCGCGTCTTCTGCAATAGAAAAATATAACTTAACCAGGGCTTTTACAAAGTCAAAATCCCTGACCAGTGCTATGGGATGCCCCCTCATCAGCAACAAAGAACGTCGCACTACCTCTCCCCGCAGAACGAGCGGAGCATGAGGCAAGCATGGAACGGTGCACTCGATACACTGCTTCACCTCTACGAGCGCCGGGGGGAAAGGGCGTAATTGATTCCCGGGTGAATCCACCTCTATAGAACAAATCTCCCTTGCTGCAGGCATGCCACAATGGAGGAAAACACTGTAGCGAATATGGGATGATTAGGCAACGCCAATACCTCGGCGGGGGTCATCCAGGCGATCTGGCTGATTTCGGAATGGTCTGGGTGAGCGTTGCCACCCTCCAGGCGGCAGAGAAAACACGCCGCCACGCCTTGCACCTGATCTCCATTGGGATATATCCACGGTTGAGGGGTAGTAAACACGCCGAGCAAACGCTGGGGAGACACATGCAAAGCAGTCTCTTCCCATATCTCGCGAATAACCGTTTGGGCAGCATTTTCCCCAATATTACAATACCCGCCCGGGAAGTCCCAATAGCCATCATCTAGGCGGTGGGTCATCAACAGGCGCCCATCCTGGCGCAAGACAACGCCAACTGCCCCCACAGCGATGAACAGGTCGCGCCCAATGTGAGCACGCACGGATTCGATCTGCGGAGTCACCTGTGCAGCGACCTGTGGTGCAGAGAAACCCACGGCGTCCTCGCTCAGCGCATCGCGGAGCATGGCGGAATACCAGGGAAATAGGTTTTCGAAAGACAGCTCCTCTGGTGCGAAGAAACGCAGCTCGCGGGTCTCTACGCCATCCACGCGCAATTGCCCTCCCGCAAGCTTGCCCTGAAGACAGATGGTGAACTGCTGCGCCTGGTCGCCATTGGGATAAACCACATCATATGATGGATCTGAGTAAATGCCGACTAACGAAAGTGGCCCAGCAGTCAGGCCTGTCTCTTCAAGCAGCTCACGACGGGCGCAGGCCTCTAGTGTTTCGCCGAACTCCAGGCTGCCGCCGGGCAATCCCCAGGTATTGAAATCCGTGCGATGCTGTAAGAGGATGGCTCCCTGATCATTGCGGAGGATAACGGAGACAAAAGCAAGGAAGATCTTCTGGTGACCGATCCGGGAGCGAATGTAGGTGATATAGTCCAAGACGATCACTCTTCTCCCACCCGCTGCATCAGCCAATCAGCCTGCTCGCCATCACGCTCAAACGTGACGACTGGCTGGTCGGACTGGGGGGGTAAATGGGGTAGGAACTGGATGGCAAGTGTTTCTGCAAGGAGGTATTCCTGGTGGGCAAAAAGCGCCTCAGCCAGGCGGGGGGTGGCGCGTACGTACAGGCGGATAGCATCTCCTTTACCCAGGTCTTGTTTCTGGCGCTGGAGATCCACATGGCTGGCAAAGGCTGCGACCAGGTTGATGGGAGCCAATTCAGCACCTGGTTCGCTGCGCAGGGCAGCAGCATAGCCGGCCTTTTCCAGGACGATCAGGCCGGGGGGCACGCCGGCATCGCCTTCGCCGGGGAAATCTTCGGCTGCACTGCGCTCCCGGGCACCCGCGTGCTGCACTTTGAGCACCTGGGCTAAGAGAGGCGCGTGGCGGATGGCTATCTCCGCCTCAGAAGCCTGGGGAAGCCAGAAGATGATCTCAGGCAAGAAGTGCTGCTCTGCGGCGAACACCCGCTGGCGCACCGCCTGACCCAGGGCAGCAAGCCTGCGAATAAAACGCATCTCTTCGCCAAGCTCCTCGTCGATGAGAGTAGGATTATGGACCGGCCAGCCCAAGAGGTGCACCGACCGGCTATCTTCCTGCTCAGGAACCAAGACCAGGCTGAGATACAGGTAATCGGCAAGCAGTGGCATCAGCGGTGAGATCAACTGGATGATGGTGAGCAATACCTCATAGAAAACAGGTAATCCCTGTGCAGCGCGCCACAGGCCATGACGCATGGCGGGCAGATACCAGGCGCAGAGATCATCTACAAAATCTTGCAGGGCAGCCAAGGCAGCCGGCAGGTCATGTAGTTCAAGAGCGGTGGTGATATCGCGGACGAGGGCGTGTTTTTGTGAGATGATCCAGCGTTCTAATGGGGTTGTGACGGCTGCTTTTTCGCCAGGGGCCCACGCATGGCGATTGGCGCAGGCGGTGAAGAATGCAGCACACTGCCAGAGCGGCCTAATCATATTCTGCAGTGCCTGCTCAGCACAATCGGCTAGCGAAACCACGGGCTGACCTGGCGATAAATTGCTACCGATAGCCCAGCGGAGGGCGTCGGCGCCGGAGGCGTGCAGGATCTCAGCAAAATCCTGGTGCGAATCATCCCCGTATGAGGGCAGGCAAATGGCATCACGATAGGGCAATTGCCCAAAGAGCAAGAGGCTGACAGCGTGCAGAGCAGATACCCAATGATCATTTTGCCCTTGCAGCGCACAAAGGAGGCTGACCGGGAAACTCCGCTCAAATTCGGCCTGGGCTTCAAAGGGATAATGCAGTCTGGCAGCGCCCGTCACCGCCCACTCAAAGATATCATCCAGCACAAGGGGGATATGGCGCATGGGCATGCCACATTCAGGGCAAGGGAGTGGAAGGCGATCCAGGGCGGGGAGGTGCGGATCGAGCTGGGTGAGGTCCAGGCCGCTCAACTCCCCAAGCCTGGCGAGTGAGCCAATCACAACCTGGTTCCCACACGCTGCACAATCCCAAACGGGCAGGGGAGCACCCCAGGAACGCTGGCGGCTCACCAACCAATCTTCCTCAGGCATCGGGCAGGCAGCCAGGCAATCACTGGTCCAGCCGCGCTCCGGGCTGCGCTGCAACCCGGCAAGCACAGATTGCGCCTGAGCGGTTTGGAGATACCAACTGCTCCAGAGAGAAGAGATGAGCGGGGTATCACAGTACGGGCAAAAGGAATTGGTGTGAGGATATTGCTGGAGGTAGAACAGGAGGCCGCGATCATCCAGATGCTGTAAAATCGACTCATCCGCCTGCCAAAAAGCCATACCGCGCCAGGGGCGCAACTCTGGAAGGAATGTGCCATCAGGCGAGAGCGTCTCAAGGGTGGGCAGGTCGTGCGTCTGCGCCGCCTGCACTTCCCAGGGGCTGAAGGGAGGCGAGACGAAGCACAGGCCACTACCGCCCATATTTTCGGCCAGGTCTTCGAGGACGACGAAATGGCAGGGGCGCGCAGGGAGCAGGAAGGTAAACAGGGGCTTATAGCGCAATCCCTTGAGCTTTTCAGGCTTGATGGTCTCGTAGATTCGCACCGGCTCAGTGCGGAAAACCGCCTCCACATAAGAGCGGCCGAGAATCAGTTTCTCCGTGCCGCCCTCAGGAAGATCGCGCTCGACGATGACGTATTCTGCCTGTGAATCGGCAGCCACAGCAACGCTGGCGGGCAGTTTCCAGGGAGCATCGCTCCAGACGAGCAACGAGGTGTGGGGATCTTGGGCCAACGGCAGCCGCAGCCACGCTTGCAAGCCGTCAACCTGGCGGGTGCCCCAACTAACCTCTGGATGGGAGAGGGGAGAGCCACAGCGCGGGCAGGCGGGGATGACGCGTTCCTGGCGGGTGAGCAGGCCTTTCTGCCACAGGGCTTCAAAGGCCCACCAGACAGTTTCGATGAAGGACCGATCGGAGGTGATAACAGTATTATCCACACAGCGCCAGCAACCGAGGCGCTCCAACAAGCGCGCCCAATCTTGGGCATATAAAAAGGCCGTGCGCGAGGTCTGCTCGTGATCTTGATCAGCGCCAGCGCGAGGAAGGGTATTCCAGCCGACAGATTTAAGGCGCTTTTCAGCCTCCCATTCCAAGGCCAACCCATGTGCCTGCCAGCCATGCCACTGCTCAATATGGTAACCACGCTGGCGCTTGTAACGCAAGAAGATATCGACAATCACCCAGGGAAGCAGATCGGGCAGGAGAGGTTTGCGCCATCCCTGCAAGGGCGCTTCTGCGCAGGCATAGGTCAGGGCGGAGGCAACACCTGGCTGGCTGAGGGCGGCATATTTTTCGTAGATATGACGGTGCTTCCAGAGACGGAGCATCTCTTCTTCGAGCAGGGCATGATTGGGTGTTGAGGCAAGCGGTTTATACATAGACCCTCCAGCAAAAGCGCGTACAGTGTATTTTATCATTTTCGTAGAGAGTGGGTCACACAAGGCGGGTAGCAGGGCACGCTTTTCTAAAATCTGAAGCTTGACAAAACTGCGAGGTAGGACTAAAATAAAATTTAGTACATACTAAACTTGGATTCGGGATCAAATAATGGATATGGATAATTCTGTAATTTTGCTTATTGTTGGTGTGATTTTGGCAGGCGTGTTCCTACCCCGCTGGGGGCTGCTGACGCAACTCCGCCGCTGGCGAGCAGCGCGGCAGAGCGAGAATATGGAGGACACGTTAAAAATCCTGCTGGATTACCAGTGGGAGAACCGAATTATTACCGCTGCCATGCTGGCGACCAGCTTGCGAATCTCGCAGGGGGCAGCACAACGCATGATCGAGCGCATGGAGAGCCAGGGCCTGCTGGAGATCAAAGGCGGCAACTTGAAGCTGACGGGGGAGGGCGAGCAGGCAGCGCTGCAGATCACGCGGGCACACCGGTTACTGGAACGCTACCTGGCTTTTGATGCGCGCATGCCGCTGCAGAAGGTGCACAGGGAGGCACACCGCATGGAGCACCGGCTGACGCGCGAGCAGGTGAACGAGCTGGAGGCGGCGATGGGCTTTCCACGCCACGACCCGCACGGCGACCCCATCCCCAATATCCAGGGGGAACTCCAAGGCGAGTGCGGCACACCGCTGACAAGCTGGGAGCTGAATACACCGGCGCGGATCGTACACCTGGAGGACGAGCCGCCGCTGGCGTTTGCGCAGATCCTGGCAGAGGGATTAAGACTGGACCAGATGGTGCGGTTGTTAGAAGTGACGCCGGAGCGCTATGTGTTCAGCGATGGGGAAAATGAATACCGCCTAGCCCCAGCAGTGGCAGCAAACATCTACGTTGCGCCGCTGGAGGAGGTAGAAGCAGCAGGCAATGGGCTGGCGCCCTTATCGGCGCTGGAACATAACCAGCGGGGAGAAATCGTGCGCCTTGACAATTCCTGCCAGGGATTCACACGGCGAAGGTTCCTCGACCTGGGGTTGACACCAGGCACCGAGATCTACCCTGAGCTGCTCAACTCATTCGGCGACCCACGGGCTTACCGGGTGCGCGGCACGCTGATTGCACTGCGCGAAGACCAGGCCGCTCTAATCTGGGTGCGTCCCATCCAAGCATCTTAACGGTATTAAGGAGAAGAGCGATGCCAACATTAAAGTTTGACAAGAGCACCTGCGAAACCTGCCCAGCAAACGCACAACTGGCGCAGATGGGCGTGAAGATCGACACCTTCGATCGGATTGTGGCGCTGGCAGGGAACCCCAACACGGGGAAATCCACTGTATTCAACAGCCTGACCGGGTTAAACCAGCACACGGGCAATTGGCCAGGGAAGACAGTGACGCGGGCGGAGGGGGGATTCGTCTTCAATAACGTGCGCTACAAGTTAGTGGATCTGCCAGGTACGTACTCGCTGCTTTCTGCTTCGCAGGATGAGGAGGTGGCGCGTAATTTCATCTTGTTCGGGCAGCCTGACTGCACGATCGTGGTTACCGACGCGACGGCGCTGGAACGTAACCTGAACCTGGCTCTGCAGGTAATGGAAATCACCACCCATGTGGTGGTGGCGGTGAACCTGATGGACGAGGCGCGGCGCAAAGGGCTGGAGATCGACACTCGCAGCCTGGGGCGCGACCTGGGGGTACCGGCAATCCCGATCATTGCACGGACGGGAGAGGGGATGCAGACGCTGCTGATGGCGATGGAACAGGTGATCACCGGTGAGATCAAAACCCAGCCGCGGCGAGTGCAGGGGACGCCGGAATTCCAACGGGCGGTGGAGGAACTGGTGCCACAGATCAAGCGCTTGCTACCACAGGTGCCGAACCCGCGCTGGCTGGCGATCCGCTTGCTGGATGGCGACAGCCGCTTGCAGCAAGCACTGCTCTCAGGTGAGCTAATCGAGCTGGTAAGCGCGCAGCGCAGCTCGGATGTGCAGTTCAGCGAAAAGATTGCGCTGGGCGGTCGGCAATAGGAGGCCAGAGATGACAACCGCCAAGCTAAACTCCGAAAAATTTACGGCATACGAACTGCTCGCCAGTGCGGAGGCACTGCGCCCTACACTGGGAGACAATTTCCGCGACGAGGTGGTTAACTCGCTGTATGCGGAGGCAGAGAGTATTGCCCGGCGGGCAGTGCACCAAAAAGGCGACCGGCGCTATGATCTGGACCAGCGGATTGACCGGATCGTGACCTCGCCAATCTTTGGACTGCCCATCATGCTGCTGCTGCTGGCGATCGTGTTCTGGATGACGATCGTGGGGGCAAACGTGCCTTCGCAACTGCTGGCAAACGGCTTATTCTGGATCGAAGACCAGGCAGCAGCTCTGTTCAACAACTGGGGGATGCCATGGTGGCTGACAGGTTTTGTGTGGCACGGGGTGTTTCGCGGGCTGGCATGGGTGGTGAGCGTGATGCTGCCGCCGATGGCGATCTTCTTCCCAGTGTTCACCATCCTGGAAGACCTGGGCTACCTGCCGCGGGTGGCTTTCAACCTGGATTTCCTGTTCAAGAAAGCCGGCGCACACGGCAAGCAGGCATTGACGATGGCGATGGGCTTTGGCTGCAACGCGGCGGGGGTGATCGCCACGCGGGTGATCGACTCACCACGCGAGCGGCTCATCGCGATCCTGACCAACAATTTCGTGCCGTGCAACGGGCGGTTCCCCACGCTGATCATGCTGGCAACGGTTTTCGTGGCGGCGTCTTTTCCGCCGGTGTTTGCGTCTTTTGCGGCGGCGGGTACGGTGCTGGTAGTGGTACTGATTGGGGTGTTCTTCACGCTGATTGTATCGTGGGCGCTCTCACGGAGCATCTTGAAAGGGGAGGCATCTGCCTTCACACTGGAGCTGCCGCCTTACCGCATCCCCGACGTGGGGCGCATCTTGTACACCTCGCTCATCGACCGCACTTTGTTCGTTTTGCTGCGGGCGATAGGAACGGCTGCGCCAGCGGGGGCGGTGATCTGGCTGCTGGCGAACATCAACGCCGAAGGCGCCAGCCTAGCCAATCACATTGCGAATTTTCTAAACCCCTTCGGACTGCTGCTAGGGCTGGATGGGGTGATCTTGCTGGCTTACATCATTGCCATCCCAGCGAATGAGATCGTGGTGCCAACGATGTTGATGGTGTACATGGGCACAGGGATGATGATAGAGCTTGAATCATTCGACGCGTTGCGCACGCTGCTGGTGGAGCAGCACGGATGGACGCTGCTGACGGCAGTGAACCTGATGCTCTTTGCGCTATTGCACAACCCGTGCGGGACGACGATCCTGACAATCTACAAAGAGACAAACAGCAAAAAGTGGGCTGCGTTGAGCGTGGTGATCACATTGGGGCTGGCTTTCCTGGTCACTTTCCTCACGGCAAGCGTGGCGCGGCTGCTGGGATGGGCTTGAGCAATGGGAGAACCACTGAGCGGCGCGGCTGAAGATTACCTGAAGGTGATCTACGACCTGACCTGCGAGGAGGAACGGGCGAGCACGACAGGCATTGCAGCGCGGATGAAGTTGAAGCCCGCTTCGGTGACAGGGATGCTCAAACGCCTGGCTGCCTGCGACCCGCCGTTGGTGGAATATCACCGCCACCGCGGCGTGCGGCTGACCCCGGCAGGGCGGCGGGTGGCGCTGGAAGTGATCCGCCACCACCGCCTATTGGAACAGTATCTGCACGAGCGCCTGGGCTATGGGTGGGACGAGGTGCATGCCGAAGCAGACCGGCTGGAGCACGTGATCTCGGAGAAACTGGCAGGGCGAATTGCGCGGGAATTGGGCGAGCCAGCGCGCGACCCGCACGGTGAGCCGATCCCGACGCGAGAACTGCAGGTGCCGCCTGAGACCGGAACCCGCCTGAGCGAGATGCGCGCAGGACAGAGCGGTATGGTAATCCAGGTGAACGATACCAGCCCGGAGTTCCTGCGCTATCTGGATACGATTGGGCTAACGCCGCGGGTACGGGTGCGGGTAGCGGCATACTCGCCTTTTGACGGCAATTTAACCATCGAGGTGGAAGGGCGAGGAGAGGAAATCATTTTAGGACCACGCGTCACAGAACAAGTACTCATCGATTTCATCTAACAAAAGGAGGCTACAATGAAGATTCTGGTTTATGGGACAGGGCCATTAGGGAGCCTGTTTGCGGCGCGCCTGCACCAAGCCGGGCATGATGTCTCAATCCTGGCAAGGGGTAAACGGCTGGAGGAGCTGGGCGAGCATGGCATTGTACTGGAAGATGCACAGACGGGGGAGCAAAGCGTGGCCAAGGTAACAGTCGTGGAACGGCTGGATGCTGAGGATGCTTACGACCTGGTGCTGGTGATCATGCGCAAAAACCACGCAGCGGGGGTATTACCGGCGCTGGCAGCGAACCGGCGCACCCCAAATGTGCTGTTCCTGATGAATAACGCCGCTGGGCCGGGGGAGTTCGTCCAGGCGCTGGGGAAAGAGCGCGTTCTGATAGGCTTTCCGTCCTCGGCAGGGTACCGCCGGGGGCACGCGGTTTGCTACCTGGGCGGGTCGGCTGAACGACAAATGACCATTCCCTTTGGCGAGGTGGATGGGCATATCAGCGAAAGAACCCTGCAGGTGGCGGAAGTGCTGAGGAGCATGCCGGGATACACTGCTGAAATCCGCGTGGATATGGATGCCTGGCTGAAGACACATGTGGCGCTGCTGATGCCATCGATCGCCCCAGCGCTGTACGCGACGGGGACAGATAACGAACGCCTGGCGCGCACGCGTGATGGGCTGGTATTGGCTGCACGGGCAATCCGCGAGGGTTTCCAGGTGCTGCGGGCGCTGGTGATGCCTATCACCCCTTCCAGCATGCGACTCGTTGAACTGCTCCCCGAGCCGCTGCTGATACCCTGGGCGAGGCGGATCATGGAAAGGGAACAAATGAAAACTGCCCTGGTAGGACATGCCGAAGCCGCCCGCGATGAACTGAAGCACCTGACAGATGAGTTCCTGGTGCTGGCGCGCCAGACAACGGTGCCCACGCCGAACATCGAGCGCCTATACATGTACTTCGATCCTGCCACACCACTCATACCCGACGGCAGTGCGGAAATCCCATTGGATTGGCGCAGCATCCGGCGCGGGCTGGCTGTGGGATTGGCAACCCTGCTCAGCCTGGCGTTAATCAGCAGGTGGCTGAGCAAGAGAACACGCAGGTGATGAAGCAAAAAGGAGAAGCCACGGATGGAGACATCGCTTGCAATCTATGTTGAGGGGCTGGAAAAATCTTATGGCAAAGTCAGGGCGCTGCGGGGAGTGAACCTGGCAGTGCAGCAGGGAGAGATTTTCGGCTTCCTGGGGCCAAACGGTGCGGGGAAGACGACCACCATCCGCTGTCTGCTGGATATGATCCGCCCGCAGGCGGGTAAGTTGCGGGTGCTGGGCATCGACCCGCAGGCTGACCCGGTGGCAGTACGGGCGCGCACTGGCTACCTGCCCGGCGAGCTGCGCGTGGAGGAAAACCTGACCGTTGAGGCAGCGCTGCGCTTCTTCAACAGCCTGCGTGGCGGAAAAGCCGATTGGAAGTACGTGCGGGCGCTGGCGCAGCGGATCGACCTGGACCTGAAGGTACGGATCAAGAACTTATCGAAGGGGAACAAACAGAAAACCGGCTTGATCCAGGCGCTGATGCACCGCCCGGAATTGCTTCTACTGGATGAACCCACCGCTGGACTGGACCCGCTGATGCAGAAGGAAGTGCTGCGGATGGTGGCTGAGGCGCAAGCAGGCGGGGCGACGGTCTTCTTTTCCTCGCATATTCTGAGCGAGGTGCAGGAGATCGCCGACCGGGTAGGGATCATCCGCCATGGGGCGGTGGTGGAGGTAGCCGAGACAGAGGCGTTGATCAACCGCTCGCTGCGCAGGGTAGCCATCCGCTTCAAGCAAGTGGTGGATATCAGCAGGCTTGCCGGGCTGCCGGGGGTCAGCGTGCTGGCGCAAGACGATCCTCAGAGGGCGATGGTGCAGGTGGAGGGGGAGATGGATGGGCTGATCAAGGCACTGGCAAACTTCCCGGTGGTAGATATGGAAACGGAAAAACCCAGCCTGGAAGAGGTCTTTCTGGCTTATTACCAGGGATGAAGGAGGCCGCGATGCGCGCAATTTTTGGACACACACTTTCTCGCTCGCTAGGGGCAATCCTGGGTTGGGGCTTATCGATAGCGCTGCTGGGTATCTACATCATGGGCCTGTACCAGGCAGTGATGGATTCGCGGGAGCAGTACCTCTCGCTGGTGAGCGCGTACCCGCCGGAATTGATGGCAGCCTTCGGTAATACGGAGACAATGTTCACCCCGGCAGGCTATCTAAACTTCACCGTGTTTTCCTATTTCCCGCTGGTGATCGGCTTCTATGCGGTGGTGGCGGGGAGCGGGCTGGTGGCAGCGGATGAAGAGAAAGGCACCCTCGACCTGGTGCTGGCACACCCGATCAGCCGCAGGGGATTGTTCCTGGGGCGGCTGGCCGCACTGGCTGTGGCGACTGCGGCGATGCTGGTGCTAGGGTGGCTGGGGTTCATGGGGGGCGCCCCGAGCGCAGATATTGAGCTGAGCGCGCTGGATATGCTCTGGCCATTCCTCTCATTGTATGCGGTGGTGATCTTCTTCGCCGGGTTGGCGCTGCTGCTGAGCATGCTGCTACCCTCGCGCGCAATGGCGAGCGCCACGGCGGGGCTGCTGCTGGTGCTCAGCTTCTTCATCACCACGCTGGAGCGCCTGGATGAAAGCGTGGAGAAGATCGCCGACTTTTCACCGCTCACTTATTACCAGGGCGGCATGGCGGCGGACGGCATGAAATGGGGATGGTTCTTTGGCCTGCTGGGGTTAGGTTTACTTTTTGCAGGGCTGGCCTGGTGGCGCTTCGAACGGCGCGATATCCGCGTGGGCGGGGAAGGCAGTTGGCAGTTTTCCAACTTGTGGCGCATCACACTGCGCAGAAAAATATGAGATAATAGCGGCGTGGCGTGCAAAACGGGAGGTACTGATCGGGAGGTTGGTATGGGAATTCTGGGCATCGACATTGGGGGAACAGGCATTAAAGGGGCACCGGTAGATACAGAAAGCGGCTTGCTGCTGGAGCCACGCCATCGCCTGGTAACACCTGACCCATCGACGCCGCAAGCGGTGGGTAAGGTGGTGGCGGAGCTCACGCAGTATTTCGAATGGAGCGGGCCGATTGGGTGCGGTTTTCCGGCGGCGATGCACCAGGGCAAAGCACTGACAGCCGCAAACATCGCGCCGGAATGGATCGGGACAGACGCTGCCGGGCTTTTCTCGCATCTGACGAACTGCCCCGTGAAGGTGATCAACGACGCGGATGCAGCAGGTCTAGCCGAGATCAACTTTGGGGCGGGGAAAAATGTCCCAGGGCTGGTGATGATCATCACCATCGGCACTGGGCTGGGGACGGCATTGTTCGTGGACGGCAAGCTGGTGCCAAACACGGAGCTGGGCCACATCGAGATAAACGGTAAGGATGCGGAGTGGAGCGCATCTGAAGCAGCGCGCCTGCGCTATGATCTTTCGTGGAAAAAATGGGCGCGCAACCTTGACCAGTACCTGAAAACACTCGAGCGATTGTTCTGGCCTGACCTGTTTATCCTGGGAGGAGGGGCGATCAAGAAGAAAGACAAATTCCTGCCCTTGCTGACGGTGGAGACGAAGATCGTTCCGGCGCTGCTGGGCAACGAGGCGGGGATCGTGGGGGCTGCCCTGGCGGCGATGTAGAAAGCTCCAAAACAGGGCTGCCACGGCACTTTGGCGCCATGGCAGCCCTGTTTTGTTTATCTAGGGGGGACGGATTAGCCAGTTACAACTTTGATGGCCTTGGGGCGATGCGCTTCGGCTTTGGGGACTTGCAAGTTGAGCACGCCGTTCTTGATGGTCGCCTCGACCTTGGAGGCATCTACGGCGGTGGGCAGGGTGATTACGCGGCCAAACTGACCCGAGGGAAGCTCGCAAACCAAGTACTTGGCCTCTTCGCCAGCGCAGGATTTGAACTCACCACGGATTGTGACGGTATTGTTCAAGATCTCGATTTCCAGGTCATCAGCTTCGAGACCGGGGACAAGGGCGGTGATCGCATAAGCATCATCACCAGCCTGGACATCGACGGCAAGCATCATCTCACGCTCGGTGGGGGCGGATTCGTTCAAGCTATCCTCAAACATGCGATCCATCGCTTTGCGCAGGGATGACATTCGGCGGTAAGGGGAAATGTAGAAAGTCATTATTTGCACTCCTTTGACTAAAATAATATTGGTTTCCTGTTTTAACTGTTAGCCCAAGTGTAACGGCGTAATATCAGAGCAGCACAAACGAATTATTAGAGATTTACAAGAAGGGTATTGATGAGCGTTAATACAGGGCCTACGCCGGTTTGACTGCCACCAGGATCAACTCTGGGGCATCGGGATCGTAGAGGGAGCGGTCAAAATCGCCATAGAGGCTTTCGATGTGCAAGCCAACAGCCTGAATCTCGTCCACATAATCCTGGGTGGTGGCGAGGGTATGCCGCTCGCGAACGGTGAGACGCTCCAAATTGCCATCTTGATACAGGGTCTCGTATTGCCATGTAACAGTGAAGCCCGTTTTGGATCGCCGCCAGCCGCTGCTGACCTGGAGGATGCTGGTAGGGGAAAGGTCGAAGGCCTCTTCGAATTCGAGGTCAGAACGGGCAGGCAGGTCGCGCAGCAGGTGAGGATTGGGCACGCTGAAGGAAAACCTGCCAGCGAGAGGCAGGTGGCGGTAGATGCAAGCGAGCGCGAGCTGGCGTTGGGAGGCCTCCAGCGTGCTCCAGGTGTTGCAGGGCAAGATGACCAGGGGAAAGGTTTGCCCAAGAGAAAAATCGGTGATATCAGCGGTGAGCAAACGCGGGGCAGGCTGCAAAGCGGAGGGCAAGTTGCGCTGCAAGTGATCAAGCATGGCGAAATCGTTATCCAGGCCAACGACCTCAATGCCAGATTGGGCAAGCGGAATGAGTACCCGCCCGGTGCCGCAACCCAACTCTAACACTGGGCTGCCTTGCTGGCGGGCAAGATTTAACCAGAAAGGAAGATCTTCCAGGTGGCGGTTATGATGGGCATGATACAGCAGTGGGAACATCAGGAGATTTTTCTCACGAACCGGGTAAGCAGACTGCGGGTCGCCCCCAACGCCTGAGACAACTCGGGCACGCGCAGGAAGAACATCGCCAGGGCAAAGACCAGCGCACCAAGCGCAGCGCCACCCAGGGCAACCAGCCAGGGTGAGCGCTCGCCCATGCAGGAGAGCCAGACCCAGAGCACCAGGCCCATGACGGAAGCGCCAAGGATGGCCTGAAATACAGCCGCCAGGACATGACGACCCTCGAGACCCTGCAATCGGCGACGTATCACCCAGAGCAAAGCAGAGGCTTCAAGGGCGGTAGCAAGGGAGTTTGCCAGCGCCAAGCCGCCATGCGGCAGCCATCCGATGCGGTCAAACTGGGCGGAGAAGAGGAAGCTAAATCCCACGTTGAGGCTCATGGCAACGGCGCCGACGAGAACCGGGGTGCGGGTGTCATGCAGCGCATAGAAGGCGCGGGCGAGGATCTCGACCAGGCAGTGGCCAAGGAGGCCAGCAGCATACCAGAGCAAGGCCCAGGCAACCAGCGCCGTCGAGCGAGCAGTGAATTCCCCCTCCTCATACAAGAAGCGGATGAGGGGGATGCGCAAAAGGATCAGTCCCACAGCAGCGGGGATGGCGAGGAGCAAGATGGCGCGCAGGGTCGCAGCCAACGAGCGGCGCAACTCATCGATCTTACCCAGGGCTACCTGGGCCGAGAAGGTGGGCATGGCGGCAATGGCTACGGACTGAGCGATGGCGACCTGGGGCATGAGCATGAGGGTGAAGGCAAGGGTGAGGGCGGATGCGCTGCCCTCCGGCAGGGATAAGGCGATGATGATGTTGACGATGAAGTTCAACTGCACGACCGCGACACCGAGGATGCGGGGACCCATCAGGATGATCACCTGGCGCACCTCGGGCATGTGCAGATCGAGGGATGGGAGATAGACGCCGCGCAGGGTGAGCAAGCCGGGGAGCTGCACCAGAAGATGCAAGAGGGCGCCGAGCAAGGCGCCAAGCGCAAGGCGCTGGATGCCCCAACCACCAGGGAAAAACAGTACAGCCGCAATCTGCCCAAGGGAATACATCGCCGGGGCTATCGCCGGCAGCCAGAAACGCTGGTGGGCGTTCAAGATGCCCATTACCAGACCGCTGAGGCCAAAGATCACCACGGTAGGGAGGAGCATGCGCAGCAAGGCGACGGTGAGAACCTCTTGACCGGTGGGAAGATCTGGAGCAAGAAGGAAGAGACCATTACGCACAATCCAGGGGGCAATAACCACGGCCAGAGCTGCAACGAGGGTGAGCACGATGAACAAGAGGTTGGCGACCACCGAGGCAAGCTTCCAGGCTTGGAGGTGTTTTTCGTGGGTGATGAGGCCGGTGAAGGTGGGGATAAAGGCTGAGCCCAGCGCGCCGCCAGCCATCAAGTTGAAGAGCAGCTCAGCCACGCGGTTAGCGGCGTTAAAGGAATCGAGATCGGCGCTGGTGCCGAAGGCGCGATAGATCACAATTCCCCGCACCAGGCCGATGATCTGGGTGAGCAAGAAGGCCAGCATCACTGTTCCGGCGGCGCGGGCAATCTGGCGGCTGGCGGAGGTTGGGGAGGTCATCGAAGCCCATTATATCCTCAGTTGGAGGGTGAAATGGGTTTCATTCCAGCAGAGGCGCTTCTGATTGCAAAAGCCCTCTTTCTATACTATACTGACAAAAATATGGCTCTCTGGGGAACGCCGTGGTGGGGCGGATATACGGGGGTGTTTTGCGGGCAGAGCCCGCAAAACACCCCCATACCTGCCCTCTGTAACGGCAAGTCCCAATGAGCCAAAAATATTGCGACAGGAGGTAATGATGGAGAGAGGTAATCAGCCAGCCTGTTTACCAGGTTTGCTCATCCTGGCTGTTCTGGCAACGCTGTTTTCTGGCTGCAGGTCAGAGCAGGCCGAGGTGGTGATCTACACCTCGGTTGACCAGGTGTATGCAGAACCGATCCTAGAGGCGTTCGAGGCAGAGAGCGGGATCCGGGTTTTGGCGGTTTACGATGTGGAGGCGACCAAAACAACCGGGCTGGTCAACCGGCTGATTGCGGAGAAGGATAACCCCCAGGCGGATGTTTTCTGGAGCGGGGAATTTGTGCAGACAATCCTGCTTAAAGAGAGGGGAATTCTGGCGCCATACCGCTCCCCGGCGGCGGAGGATATTCCAGCGCTGTATGTGGATGCAGAGGGGATGTGGAGCGGGCTGGGCGGCAGGGCGCGGGTGATCCTGGTGAACACGGATCTGGTTGCAGCAGAGCAATACCCGGACTCGATCTTCGACCTGCTCGAGCAGACCTGGGCGGGGAGCCAGATTGGGATTGCCAACCCAATGTTCGGCACAACCACCACGCAGGCGGCAGCGCTGTATGCGACATTAGGAGAGGAAGCGGCACGGAGTTATTTTGCGGATCTAAAGGATCGCGGCGTGCAGGTGGTGGATGGCAACTCGGTGGTGCGCGACATGGTGGCAAGCGGGCAACTGGCGATCGGCCTGACCGACACAGATGATGCCTGCGGGGCGGTGCAAAAAGGGGCGCCGGTGGCAATCATTTTTCCAGATCAGGGGGAGGAGGCGCTGGGCACGCTGATCATCCCCAACACAGTGGCGTGGATTGCCCATGGTCCCAACCCGGAGCATGGGCAGGCGCTGATCGATTACCTGCTCAGCCGGGCAGTGGAGCAGCAATTGATCGAGAGCGGGTGGATCAACCTGTCGCTGCGGCGGGTGGAGGCCAACTCGCCCTGCCCAATCGAGGTGGATATCCAGGGCATGCAGGTGAGCTTCGCCGATATCTATCAAATGCTGGAGACTGCGCAAGAGGATCTGCGCGAGATCTACATCCGTTAAGGAGAGACTTACGCACACCGCACCGGAACGGGGCTGGAAACACATAGGCGGAGAGCCGGGTCAATGGCTGAGGTGGCTGCTCTACCTGCTGCTGGTGTTCAGCCCGCTGATCGTGCTGGCGCAAGAATCGATCCGACCGGTATGGCTGAACAGGGAGGAGCTGCTGCTTGCCTTGCCGGTGGGCAGAAGGCTGGCGCTGCTAGCGCAAAGCCTGGGGCTGGCCACCAGCGTGGCGCTGGCGGGAATGCTGTTGGGAATCCTGGCTGCCACGGCGCTGTGGCGCTGGGGGCAGGGGCGGCTGGGGCAGCTACGCTGGCTGCTGCTGGCACTGGCACCCCTGCCGCCCTACATCCACGCCCTGGCGTGGTCTTCGACGGTAGAAGCATGGAACACATTGCTGCGCGGGGCGGGCTTACCCACCCTACCCCTGCAAGGATGGCCGGGAAGCTGGTGGGTGCAGGTGATGTCGCTGGCGCCGGTGGCGGTTGCCCTGGCGCTGGTTGGCTTTGGTGCCGTAGACCCGCAGATGGTAGAAGCCAGCCTGATGCTGCGTGATACCTCCCACACCTTGCGCAAGGTGGTGCTTCCGCTGGCCAGCCCAATGCTGGTGGCGAGCGGGGGGTTCCTGTTCCTGCTCAGCCTGGTGGATTACAGCGTGCCTTCCCTGTTCCAGAAAAACGTGTATGCGCTGGAAATCTTTGCTGAATACAGCGCAAGCAACCTTTCGTACCGCGCTTTCCTGATCGCACTGCCGCTGCTGGCAATCACAATGGCAGTGGTGCTCGCCTCGCAGGCGGGGCTGCGCGGCACGACGCAAAGCCGGGGATGGGTGGGACAAGCATGGCAGCGCCGGCTGCAATGGCCAATATGGCTGACTATCCTGCAATCCCTGGCATTGGGAATACTGGGCCTACAGGTGATCGTGCCCTTGGTCAGCCTGGTGAAAGAGACGGGGGGCCTGAGTCAGTTTACCCAAAGCCTGGCTGCAGCGCACAGCGAAATTGTTTTCTCGCTTGTGGTGGCCTGCGTGGCAGCCATCCTGTGCCTGCCGCTGGGGGTAGCGCTGGCAAGGCAGCTGAAGCAAGCAGGCAGCAGGAGCTGGCTGGCATGGTTGCTGGTGACTGGGCCGCTGGCCATCCCAGGGCCATTGGTGGGGATCGGCCTGATTGCGATCTGGAACCGGCCCTGGTTGGAGGGGATCTACGCCAGTGCGGCAATGCCAGTGCTGGCAGCCCTGGCGCGGACAATGCCGCTGGCCATCATCATCCTGTATGCGCAATTACGGCGCATCGACCCACTGCTGATGGATGCTGCACGGATGTTTGCGGTGAGACCAGTGCGCAGGTGGCTGCAGATTTATTTGCCATTGCTTGCTCCTGGGATGCTGGCAGCGGCTGGCTTCGTATTTGCGCTGACGCTGGGCGAGCTGGGGGCGACGCTGATCGTGGTGCCGCCGGGGCAATCCACAATAACGTTACGGATTTATAATTACCTGCATTATGGTGCCTCGGAAACTGTGGCAGGGTTGTGCCTGGCGATGGTGATTACGGCGCTGGCTTCGGGTGGTTTGGCGGCGCTGGCGCTGGCAGGATGGTCACACTTGAGCGGTGGGGGAGCTTCTGCGGAGGGGGATAGGGCATGATTCAAGTGCGGGCTGTCTCAAAGCAGATGGGAGGCGTGCGGGCTGTTTGCGAGGTGTCGCTGGAAATCCCTGACCAAGGGGCGCTGGTGATCCTGGGGCCGTCGGGCAGCGGGAAAACGACGCTGCTGCGCCTGATGGCGGGGCTGGAGCTGCCAGATGCGGGAGAAATCGCCATCGACGGCAAACTGGCGAGCAAACCCGGCTGGGGGATTGCGCCGCACGAGCGGGGGATTGGATTCGTCTTCCAGTCACCGACATTATGGCCACATCTGACCGTGGCGCAGAACGTCGGCTTTGGATTGACAGACAGGCCACGAGCAGAGGCGGATAAGCAACTGCAGAAGCTGCTGGAGCAAAGCGGGCTGGCGGCTCTGGCGCGGCGTTTTCCACACCAGCTTTCGGGTGGGGAGGCGCGGCGCGTGGCGCTGGCACGGGCGCTAGCCCCGAAACCGCGGCACCTGCTGCTGGATGAGCCGCTCATCAACCTCGACCCCGAGGCACGCGAGGGGCTGCTGCAATTCACCCTGGCTTGTGCGCAGGAGAGTAAAGCCAGCGTGGTATGGGTGACGCATGATGTGCAGGAAGCGGAGCAGATCTCTGGGCAACAGGTTATCCTGCAAAAAGGCCGGCTGCAAGCACCTGGTTGAGACGGCAAGGGAAGGACAACGTGATGCAAAAAAATCGAAACTTCATGGTAGCGCTGCCCATACTGGCAATCGCCTTTTTCGTTGCGGCTGGGATCGTGCTGATCCCGGTCTTACGCCCAAAGGAGCCCCAACCCTTACCCGAGGGCTGGCGGGTCATCCGCCCGCCGCATGAGGTCTCTGCGCTGGCAATCCAGGGGGAGGTGCTGTGGGCAGGCGGCAGAGACGGGGTTGTGGCGATTGACCGGGAGATGGCGACCGTGATCAGCACACTCGAATGTGATGTTCCACTCACCTATGTGCAGGACTTGCTGGTTGACAATGAGAATGTGCTCTGGATCGGTCACCCGGAGGGATTGAGCCGCTATGATGGCGAGGAGTGCGAAACCCTGCAAGAAGACGATGGTCTGCCAGACCGGCGTGTGAACACACTATACCAGGACAGCAGCCAGCACCTTTGGATCGGCACTTGGGGGGGAGCCGTACAGGTGGGTGATCAGGGATGGCAGGTTTACACGACCGCAGACGGCTTAGCCGATAATATGGTCAACGTGATCCTGGAAGACAGCCAGGGCGATCTGTGGTTTGGATCTTACGTGGCGCCGCGCGGCGGGATCAGCATCTGCCGGGGGGGTGAGGTGGAACCCGGGGCGTGTTCTACATTTTCTACGAGCAACGGCCTGCCACATAATAACATCACGGATATCATTGAAGACCGGCAGGGAAATGTTTGGGCGGGCATGGGCTTGTTGGATCGCGGCGGGGCGGTACGCTTCAACCGCTCGGAAGAGGGCTGGGTGATCGCGCAGACCTTGACACAGGCAGACGGACTGGCTGGGAAAAAAGTGCGCTCGATCTTTGAGGATCAAGACGGCGTGCTGTGGTTCGGGTCGGAGTACGATGGGGTAGCGCGCCTGGTGAATGACGCGTGGGAGGTTTTCACCACAGAGGATGGTCTATCCAGTATGGAAATCAAGGTGATGCTGCAGGATGCAGAGGGCAATCTATGGATGGGCACTTTGGACGGCATTACCCGCATTGCTAACGGGGGGAAATGAGAAAAAGGTCGGGAACAAAGATCACGCAGATTTTATGCTAAAATGTTAACGTTGCGCAATCCTGGACAGGGGGGAAAGCGCGCCTGCTCATAATTAACCGAATGAGTTCAGAAGGAGATAAGATGGGCTTTCAAGAGATAGAAGAACAATACGCAGCCTTACGCCAACAGCTTGATCAGAGGCAGATCTCGCCGCAGACTTTCCATGCGGCAGTCAGCCGTTTACGCGTGCAAGGCCCGGATGGCATGTGGTGGCAGATGTGCGCGGAGGATGGAGCATGGCTCCGTTGGAACGGAAGGGTATGGGTACCCACGCCGCCGCCGCAGGTCTCTGCGCCAACACCAGGGGCAGCAATGCCACGCCCTGCGCCGCAGGCTCCCAGACCGCCTGCAGCGGCAGCAGCGCCGATGGCAGCACCACAACCCAGGCGGGCAAAGCCAGCACGGGCGCCGCAAAAACCACCCGAGAGCCTGGTTGAACTGGGGTTGCTGATCCTGCGTGGGATGTTTAAAAGCTTCTTTATTAAGCTCCTGTTCGCCTTTTTAACCCTGATCTTCGTTTGGGTGTTGCACACGTACCTATTAGTTGGCCCGAATGGGGGCTTTTTCCCGGGGGTGAGCCCGGTGCTGGACGCAATCCTGGCTTTGCAAGGGCAGATGGCATCGGGAACGCTGTTCTGGGGGATGCTGTTCGGGCTGATCTCGATGGTGCTGGCGCGCGTCTGGCAGATGGGGCCGGCAGGGACAGCCAAGATGGTGATCAGCACGCCGAAATGGCTGGTTTCTTGCTTCCAGCAAACGAGGATGGTATCGCTGCCAATATTAACCGGGAACGCCGCTATTGCGCTGATCGTGGGCACAGTGATCAACAATCGGCCAATCACCCTGCTACTGGTACTTGCCAGCCTGGGGGCGATCATCGCCCAAAACACCAGCCTGCCGGGGGTGGTGGCGCGGCTGGCGTGGTCGGATGCGCAGCGCTTGCTGGGCAAGAAGCGCCCATACCATCCCGGCTGGACGGGGTCGGCGGTGGTGGGGCTGGGGCTGGGCTTTCTTGCGGCAGCCATCCTGCCATTTGTGCCGTACTGCGGGCTTGGCGGGGCTTTCTTCTTGATCGGGATAACGGGATTGACGATTTTCCTGCTGCTGTTTGGGAAGCCCAAAGCAGGCGCAACGCTGATGGTTCTCTTGCTGGCGTTCTCTCTGCTGGCTGCGCCAGCGCTGGCGGATGATGGCGGCTGGGAAGAAGCAGGCGGCACACTGGGAGACTGGCTGCAAAGCCAGGGAGCAGTACAGGCCATTGTGCAAGGCTTACCGCCGGCTGCCGCGGCGACATTTTTGGGCTGGCTGGCAACAACGCTGGGGCAGAGCCTCTCTACAGTATATGGACCTGGGATCAAGGACATCAAGCCGGGGGACCTGACGGCTGCGATCCCAACTGCATTGGGCCTGAACAACCTGGCAAACCGGTTAGATTTGATTAATGATCAATTGGGCAAGGACGGTTATTATGTACGCAACTTCTTCCAGGGCGACCCAACCCTGATCGTCCAGGGGTTAGATGGCCTGGGCGGGATCATCTGGGATGAGACGGCCGGGCGCTGGACGGGATCCAAAGGGATCACCTGCGAAGGATATGTAGATGTCACTTTTGACAAGGTCAAGGATGCGGTATCCCAGCAGTTCCCTGGGGCCAAGGTGCAGAGCATACTCTTCGAAGAGAAGTCGAGCGCAGATCCTAAAAGCTGGGGCGATTCGATCGATGCACTGAACTCCGAAAACCACAACCTGATCAAGGTAACCCTGCCGGATGGCTCGGAATGGGCAGTGGACTTTCACCAGCATAATTCGCATATTATCGACTCGCGCGCGCCATCTATCCTGCGTCCGTGGAAAGATGCCAAACAGGAGTGGGTGGATTACCTGGGCAAGAACGAGTTCACGGAAAGTGTTGTGAAATAGGGAGAGCGACCATGTCCGCAAAATCACAGGTTGAATTAGAAAAGCAATTGGAGCAACGCTGGGAGCAAGTGAATGACGGTACGCTACAAGCGAAACAAGCCTTTGGGAACCTTGAGGATTGGACCATTCAACTGGGAGAGCGGAAAGCATTTCTCCATCCAGAGCTCAAGTTATGGATGTGGTTCGACCGCCTGCACAATTACTGGACCTTTGCCCAATGCGGGACGAACGAGGCGATACTGATCACGATGGGGCGCTTAGCAGGGATCAAAAAACTTCCCCAGGCCGGCGCGGTGGACGGTTGGTGCGTGTACTTGCAAGGGAAAACCCTGCAAGGCCCCGTGCCGGTTAAGCACCTGCGGCACTGGATCGAGCACCAGCAGCTACCGGATACGATCCAGGTCTGGAGCCCGCGCGGCACTAACTGGCTGGCGCCGGCGGAGTTTCTATCCCTGTCTCCGTGAGAATGATCGAAAGATACAAATAGCGCAATGAACTTCCAGGAAGCAGAATACCACTACCGTCGATTAAGGCAACAACTGGCAGCGCGGCAAATTTCGCCACAGCAATTTGCCGCGCAGGTGGCAAGGCTGCGCGTGCAAGATGCTCAGGGGGCATGGTGGCAGATGCGCGCCCAGGATGGCACCTGGCTGCAGTGGAACGGAAGGGCATGGTTGCCGGCGTCGCTTCCCCAGGATGGGATGCGTGCGCCGATGAAGCCTGTCGAGCAACCCGCTCCACCACCCTCCCAGCGACCATCGCAACCACCAGTCCCGCCGCCACAAGGTTATGCCATGCCACAACCAGCGCCTGCCGCGGCGCGACCGGCGTCTGTTCCCCAAAAACCGCCGCGCAAGGCTCCCAAGCCGCCAAAAAGCCTGGCGGAATTATTGCTGTTGTTGCTCAAGGGCTACATCAAACGCTGGTTCATCCGGCTGCCGCTGGCGCTGGCGGCTTCGCTGCTGGTTTGGGTGGTGCACACCTTTCTGCTGGTAGGGCCTAACGGTGGCTTTGCGCCTGGCACTAACCGCATCCTGGATCTGGTGCTGGCTTTGCAAGGCCGCATGGTGCAGGGCACTTTGTTCTGGACGCTGCTTTCGATGCTCGTTGCCTCCTCCCTGGGCAGGATCTTCCGCACGGGGCCGATCAACACGATCCAACGCGTCATCGCCACGCCGGGCTGGGTATTGCATTCCTTCCAGCAGTCGCGGCTGGCAGGCGCAGCGATCTTACTGGGATGCGGGGCAACGACGGTGCTCGCAGGCGTGATCCAGGGCAACCTGCTGAACAATTTCCTGCTCAGCCTGCTGGTGGTTGGCTCGCTGATCGCCCAGCGAGAGAGCTTTCCGGGGCTGGTGGCCAGCCTGGCATGGTCGGATACGCAACGGTTGATCAAACCGAAGAAGACGGTGCCTTTCCAACTGGCGTGGGTGGGGGCAGGGTTATCGGGCGCGGCGCTGGGATTCTTATGGGCTACCCTGCTGACTTTCTCGCGCTATGCGCCGTACTGCGGTTGTGCCAGTGTGTTGCTCTTATTAGGAATCATGGTCGCGCTAATCGTGGTGCAGAAGAGTAAGCCGGCGCTGGGGGCAACCTTGCTGCTGCTGGCAGTGGTCGGCGCAACGGCATTTTCGATCACCCCGGCGCTGGCAGATGACGGGGGATGGGAAGAGGCAGGCGGGGATATTGGCTCCTGGGTGCAGAGTGAAGGTGCGGTCAAGGCAGTTACGATGGGGATTCCTCCCACGCTGGGCGCAGGGATTGGGGTGTTGATTGGCCTGGGATTGAGCACGTTAGGAATCACATTACCCGGAATCCCGGGATTGGAAACTGGCGGGACGAGCATTCCGGGCAGCGAACCGCCCAGCGAGACTCCCGCTAAGCAGGAGGAGCCCAGCCCCGAGGGGCCGCCGCCAGAGGGTGTGATCCTGGACGGACGCCAGGCGATCGATGCGCTGTTGCAAAGCGGGCGGATCAAACCGGTGCCACAACCGAACGGGACAATCCGCTACGAGCCGGTCAACCTGAACGCCGGTGGTGATCTACGCGGCATCTGCTACACCAGCACACCCGATGGTCTGCTGGGCGAGGGCGATGTGGTGATCCTGCACGAAGGCGGGCCAAGCTTGCGGCCTTCGGTAGAGCCGCAAGAGCCAGCAGTGGCGCCTGAACCACCCGCCCAGCCGCCGGCAGATGTGGAACCGGTGCAGCCGCTCAAGCCTGAGGAGCCCGTGCAGCCACCCAAGCCCGAGGAACCCGTGCAGCCACCCAAGCCTGAGGAGCCCGTGCAGCCACCCAAGCCTGAGGAGCCCGTGCAGCCACCCAAGCCTG
>JAFGBV010000133.1 GCA_016932955.1 Anaerolineales bacterium
ACCCTCCACCTTCGGATCAGGTGGTTGTGGGTTCGAATCCTGCCTGGGGCGCCTGAAATAGAGCCTTTTGGCGTAAAAACAGCCCATCAGCGATGATGTGACCAGGCTGTCCGTATTTTACTTGCCCTCCACCCAGCTAGCTGTGTATTCTGTTAGCGCATCCGGCTTTACAATCCCCGGCTCCGCGACCACCCATTCCCCATGCAGCCCCAGATCCCGCGCAGTCAGCTCAAAATGGCACAGCGCGATCCCCATATCCACCCTCTGCAAGTCTGCCACCGCTAAAAGACGCTGAAAGAAACCCTCTCGATAGCCTTCCGTCCGACACAGATAGAAGTGCCAGGCATTCCCATCTTTGATGATACGCCATGGCTGCTTGTTAGAAGCCGAAGGTCCCAGCCGCACCATCTCCAGCGGGGTAGCGTATGTCCCAGCTTCTTCTAGCGCAAGCGGTTTGTCAAAACCCTGGGCAGAGAACAACTGCCCCCATGGTCGCCGCTGGTGCCCGCCTGCGAATTGCCGCACCAAACCACTGCGTGCCTTTACTGGATTAGCTATCACCCCGATTGCCACCACTGCCGGGATTATCTCCCCCTGCATGAGGTTTATTCTCTGGCTGAAGCCGCTCCGTGTGAATGTTCCTCCCAGCCAGCAAGTCCCCAACCCAAGCGCGGTTGCGAACAGGATAATCTGCTCGGTCAAATAACCGAAATCCTCCAAATCCTTGGCTGCCGGACGCACTGCCCCTACGATAAAGGCAGGCGCGCCACGAATGAAGCTATAAGTGCCCAACCCTCGCAGCGCGCTGCGGTCGTCTTCTGTCGTCGCCACAAGCTGGAAGCGTGCTACTGACCCAAATGGACCGCTGGAATGTCCCGCCATGAACATTTGCAGTTGGCGCAGCAAGCGTTCATTTATGGGCATTTCAAGATATTGCCTGCACGAAAAGCGCCGCGGGATGATTTCTGTGATGTGATCCAAGTTATCGGTATACTTCCTCATGCCACAATTCTTTCCCATTCTGCCATTAAGCCGTCCAATCGTGCCTGCGCCTCCGCGATCTGCCAGCTCAGCTTGTTCATCCGTTCGTAGGATTTGCCATCTGCCGAAGTACCTGCTTTCTGCAGTTCTCGCGACAGGCGCTGCACAGCATACTCCTGCTCGCGGATCCTCTCTTCCAGCAACGTCAGCGCTTGTTCGCGTTTGCGCGTCTCACGGCTATTGTCATGCACCAGCGGTCTGTTCGGCAGCAGCACCTTGCGCTTCTCAGTCGACGATACTGCCGGAGCGCGGCGCAAGAGAAACTCGCGATAATTGCCCCGGAAGATATCCAACCCCCCTGCTCGTAGGTCCCAAATCTGCGTCGCCAGGCGGTCGATCAGGTAACGGTCATGTGACACCAGCAGGATCGTTCCCTGATAATCCTCCAGCATCTCTTGCAGCGCTTCCTGGGCTGGAATATCCAGGTGGTTGGTTGGCTCATCCAGCAGCAGTAAATTCGCCCCATCCAATGCCAGGATCGCCAACGCCAGCCGCGCTCGTTCCCCACCGCTGAGCGCGTCGAGCGGCTTGAACACATCCTCTCCCCGGAAAAGATATTGCGCCAGGTAAGCGCGTCCTTCAGAAGGATGCATGGCTTTATGGCTGGTAAGCTCATCCAGCACACTGTGGCTGCCAACCAGTGCATCGTGGGCCTGGGCGAAGTATCCAATCTTCAGGCTTGCCCCCAGCCTCACCTCTCCCGCTAATGGCTCCAGTTGACCCAGCATCACCTTCAGGAAAGTTGTCTTTCCACTGCCATTCGGGCCAATCAATGCCACGCACTCACTCCGGCGCAACTCAGCATCCTCTACCTGGAAAAGCACATTACCCGGATACCCAATCGTTGCATGCGCAGCCCGCAGCACAATATTCCCGCTGGTCTGGTCTGGCACAATCCGCGGCCTGATCCGTGGGGGCCGGTTCCCAGCAAGCGAAATGCTGTTCACTTTGCGCACCGCCTCCACCACATCCAGCGGGCGGTCAGCGCTTAGCCCCATCTCCGACCATTGTTTGCCGTTGCGCAAAGCCATGATCCCATGTTGCTCCACAATTGCCAGGTCCCGGGTAAGCCGTCGTAGCAATCCCAGTGCGCGAGCATGGGTGCTGGCGCGCACCCAGTTGCGCTGGATAAAATCAACCTCCTTCAGCAGCCGCGCCTTCTCCTCCTTAAACACCCTCTCATAGTACTCCCAGTGCTTCTGCCGTTCAACCAGGTAAGTGCTGTAGTTTCCAGTATAGGTTTCGATCCCGCTGCGGCTCATCTCCCAGATCATATCAACCGTGTTATCCAGGAAATAGCGGTCGTGACTGACGATCAATACCGCCCCTTCCCAATCACGCAGCGTATGCTCCAGCCATTCCACCGCTTCAATATCCAGGTGATTGGTCGGCTCATCCAGCAATAGCAGATCCGGTTTTTCTAGTAGCAAGCGCGCCAACAGCAAGCGCGTTTTCTGCCCGCCGCTCAAGTAACTCAAAGGCATTTGCCAGGTGTCCTCCCCAAGTCCAAGCCCTTGCAAAGTCTGCCCGATGCGCAGCTCGTATTCATACCCGCCAGCATGAGCAAAGGCGTCTTGCAGATTGCCATATTCATCTAACAGCGACTCCGAAAAGTCGCTGCTGGCCATCTTCGCTTCAATGCCCTTCAAGCGCGTTTCCTGCTCCCTCAGCCCCGCAAACACGTTCAGCATCTCGACCCACACCGTATTTTCCGGGTCAAAGAAAGTATCCATCGCTTCCTGGCGCAGATACCCAAATTTACGCCCGCGCGCGATCTGCACCCGACCGGAGCTGGGTTGGTTGATCCCCGCCAGGATCAGCAGCAACGATGTCTTTCCAATCCCATTCGGTCCGATCAAGCCAATCTTTCTCTTCGGGGGTACGGTGACTGAGATCCCCGTGAAGAGATCGAAATCGCCGAAAGATAAACTTAATTGTTCTGCAGTAAGTATCGTCATGATGCAACTCCATTCTAAACCAAAAAGCCACAGCGTGTGCCCATGGCTTTTGATAAAAATCGCTAGAATCAAACGGCCGCGGGCTGGAGCGCACCGCGGCCGACAATAAATTTATTTACTACTCTGTCAACAGGCGCACTCCGACAAGGAAAAACTTGCCCCACCCCCGAGAGCGGAGAGCAAATAACCCAGGTTTCGTTGTGCCTTATCGAACATTTTTACTTTCCTCAAACAGCCTGCAGTTTATCACGGGTTTTACGGGACTGTCAAGAGAGCGTTTTAGCCGTGTTAGCCGCCTGCCTGAATCCCACCATCTTGCCTGTTTTCTCATCCCACAAGCGCAAGGAGAGTGATCGCAGGCTGCTCCTGATCGTGAGTGGCTTCACCGCCTGGAATATTGGATTTGCATTCTGGCACGCCTCGAGCTTGTAATTGGGCACGCGCGGGTTGATATGATGGATATGATGAAAGCCGATGTTCCCCGTGAACCACTGCAAGATCTTCGGCAGCTTGTAGAATGAGCTTCCCTGCAGCCCCGCCTTCGCAAAATCCCATTGCTCGTGGCGCACCCAGTACGAGCCCTCAAAATTGTGCTGTACATAGAACAACCACACTCCGCTCGCCCCACCGATCACCATCACCAGCATTTGCACGATGACGTATTCCCTAAATCCGAACAGGAGACTCATCCCCACGACGATACCGATCAACGCCAGGTTCGTCCACATCACACTCAACCATTCTCGCTTACCGTCTTTTCTGCTTGCAAAGCGGTGCGCGATCATGAACATAAAAGTCGGCCCAATGCCAAACATCACCAACGGGTTGCGAAACAGCCTGTAGCCTAACCGTTTCAGCGGTGGCAGAGCCCAAAATTCATCCACGGTCAAGGTCATCACATCCCCAACACCGCGCCGGTCCAGGTCACCCGCAGTCGCGTGGTGTAAAGCATGATTATGTTTCCAATGCTCGTAGGGTGTGAAGGTCAGTAATCCAGTAATGATTCCGATAGCACGATTTGCTTTTGGGGATCGAAAGAATGATCCATGGCACGCGTCGTGAAAGATGATGAATGTGCGCACCATGAATCCCGCCGTCGGGAAAGCCAGCAACAGAGTGATCCAGAAGGATATTTCCAGGCTGCGCAGCATCAGGTAGAACAACACTAGATACGGGATCACCGAATTCACGATTTGCCATATACTACGTTTGGTATCTGAACCCTGGAACGCTTCAGTCGCTTTCTTCAAAACCTTAGGAGATAGCACAGTTTCGGTTGCCATCAAATATGATTTCCTTTCAATCTCATTATAACTTGTTCCAATTTATTGCGGGGGGGATTCAAAGTGTTGGTTAGTCCTCCTTCTCTGCTGCTCGCGTGAGGTATCTTGGGTGTTCTGACTTTTAATAAACCCTACCATCCATTTGACAGTACTATTTTAAGGGCGTATAATGAAAAACGTTTTCAAAAGAAAATAATTTTCAACAAAAACCTCTGGCTCATCATTGGTTTATCAGAAGATATGCAAAAGAGGATTGTTCTAATGAAAGCAGACATTATGCAAGATTGGCTGGCACACTTAACAGAAAATGGCAGCCGCCTAACCGGACCACGATATATCATCACAGAGATCCTTGCCATCTCCGACCGGGCTCTCAGCCCGCAAGAAATCCACTCTGCTGCCCGTCAGAGATATCCTTCCTTAGGGCTAGTGAGCGTGTATCGCACCCTGGAAATATTAGAAGATTTGCATCTTATACAGCGCGTCCACCAGCCAGACAAATGCCAGGCTTACATCGCTGCCTGCCATGGTCACCAACATCTGCTGGTTTGCAGCCAGTGTGGTCGGGTCACTTTTTTCGACGGTGACAATATAGATAATCTTGTGCAGCGCGTGGAGCACGAGAGCGGCTTCCAAATCCATGATCACTGGCTCCAGTTTTTTGGCTTGTGCAGCGATTGTAGCGCCAGCCAAAGAGAATCCGCTCAGAAAAGTGGAGTAACGCAATGAGACTGCATCGTCATCGGAATATCTTTCTCTATTACTTATCGATCGCTCTGATCCTTTTCTTACCGGCATGCGCACATCAAAACGCATCACTATCTGGTAGAGAAATCAATATCGTTGCCACCACCACCATCGTAGGCGATGTAGTCCAAAATGTTGCAGGTGAATGGGCATCAGTTCATATTCTATTACCCCCCGGCACAGATCCCCACCACTTTGATCCCGCCCCAAAAGATCTGGCTTTGCTCCAAGATGCACAAGTTATCTTTGCCAATGGCGCTGGGCTGGAGGAGTTTTTGGAACCCCTCATCGAAAGCGCTGGTGGAGAGCAGAAGATCATCCACCTCTCCGAACGCGGCATCTTGTTGGATGGACAACACGATGAAGCCGAGATTGAGCATGATGAGTCCGTTGACGAGCACACGCGCGAAGGAGATGATCCGCACACCTGGACCGACCCCAATAATGTTATCCAATGGGTTGCCCTGATTGCCGACACATTGAGCGAATTGGATCCCGCCCATGCGCAAAATTATCAGGACAATGCCGCAGACTACCAGAACGAGCTGATCGAATTGGATACATGGATTGTCGCCCAGGTAGCACAGATCGCTCCTGAAAACCGCGAAATCGTTACGGATCACAAGGTGTTTGGTTATTTTGCCAACCGTTATGGCTTCGAGCAGATTGGTGCTATCATTCCGGCTTACAGCACGCTTGCCGAACCATCTGCTCAGGAGCTTGCCGCATTAGAAGACGCAATCCTTAGCCTCGGTGTTCAGGCAGTTTTTGTCGGCAATACTGTCAATCCCTCCCTGGCCCAGCGCCTCGCTGATGACACCGGTATCCGCCTTGTTTATATATACACTGGCTCCCTGACTACTGATGGCGGTGAGGCAGATACCTATCTCGATTATATGCGTTACAACGTGAGTGCGATTGTCGAGGGTTTGAAATGAACAAATCTAAATATCACTCATCCCACAAGCAGCCCTCACCTCCTTACTTGATTGGGCATAGCTCTCCTCATGAACAGGGTACTGCCGTGCTGCAGGTCAAAGGGCTTGAGTTTCGCTATAACGGCGACCGGGTTCTCCAGGATATCGACTTTGAGTTGAAAACTGGGGAACGCGTCGCCGTTGTTGGCCCGAATGGTGCTGGGAAGAGTACCCTCTTCAAAGTGATCGCTGGTATTTTGCCTCCCGCCAGCGGTATGGTACAAATCTACGGCCACGAGCCAGGAGGTCATATTTGCATCGCCTACGTGCCCCAGCGTAGCCAGGTGGATTGGAATTTCCCGGCCAATGTATTGGACGTAGCGATGATGGGGCGTGTACGCCGCATAGGTCTCTTTCGCTGGCCTTCTCTTGCAGATCGCAGAGCAGTACAAAACGCGCTGAAAGTCGTCTCCATGACTCAATTGGCCAATAGGCAGATCAGTGAGCTATCCGGTGGTCAGCAACAGCGCGTTTTCATTGCCCGCTCTCTTGCTCAGGAAGCCGAGCTAATGCTCATGGATGAGCCTTTGAATGGCTTGGATATCCCTTCGCAAGAAGAGATATTTCGCATCCTCGAAGAACTTCGCCAACAGCATGTAACCGTCATGGTTGCCATGCACGATCTGCAAATGGCCGCCGAGCGCTTCGACCGCGTCATGTTACTCAACCGTCGCCTAATTGGGCTAGGCAAAGCCGAGGATGTATTCTCCCCACAGAATCTAGTGGATGCCTATGGCGGCCATCTCCGCTTGGTGACGACCGAAAATGGCACAATCGTCGTGGAAGATACCTGCTGCGATGAAGGGGGTCACCATCATGATTGAGGCACTCACCGATCCTCTTCAATATGAATTTATGGTGCGTGCCCTTCTGGGGGCAGTCATGGTCAGCGTGGTCTGCGCAGTGATCGGCGCGTATGTGGTTCTACGCGGAATGGCTTTCTTCGGCGACGCCCTTGCCCATGCCGTTCTGCCCGGTGTAGCAATTGGCTACCTGGTTGGTGGCGGCGCCCGCGAACCGCTATTCTGGTGGGCCTTGGTAACTGCAATAGCCTCGGCCTTCGGCATTTCAGCCATCAGTCGCAGCACGCGTATCAAGGAAGACACTGCCATTGGCATCATCTTCGCTGGCATGTTTGCCCTGGGTATTGCCCTTATCTCGACAGCCCGTAACTACACTGCCGATCTGACTCATTTTTTATTTGGTGACGTGCTTGGAGTACGTACCCAAGATCTGTGGTTGATTCTCATCTTTGGCGGACTGGTACTGCTCCTTGTATTTGTGTTCTATAAAGAGTTCATGTTGCTTTCTTTTGACCCCGTTTTTGCCTCAACCCTGCGCCTGCCTGTGAAATATCTTCAAGCTCTCCTGATGATCATGATTGCCGTCACCATTGTTGTCTCGCTTCAGACAGTGGGTGTTGCACTAATGGTTGCCATGCTCATCACCCCTGCAGCATCCGCTTTTTTACTCACGCGCCGTCTGCTTACGATGATGTGCCTGTCCGCCGTGATTGGCTCTCTTTCCTCAGTGATCGGTCTTTATATCTCCTTTTACTTCGCCATTGCTTCAGGAGCCGCCATCGTCCTCGTCGCCACCCTCTTCTTCGCTCTAATCTGGATCGGGAAAACCTTGTCCGGCGCTTCTCGCTGATTTAAAATAAAGCGGAGGCAGCACTTAACGCCGCCTCCGCTTTGGCTATACGCTACGCCCTATTTCTCCGTCGTTTCACCTTCTCCAGGCGTCTCCATTTCAGCTTTGGGCGCTCGCTTTCGTATATTTGGCTTCGCTGCCTTAATTTCATCATTGCTTTCCGTTGATTCTTTTACCGCAGGGCTCCCCTCGCTTGGCCGAACGGCTTGCTGCTGTTTCAACCCTGGTAAGCTCTTTATAGCCTGCAATAGATCCACACCAGTCAGTGAGTTGACAATTTCTGGCATCTGCGCCAGCAGGTTCGTCACATCCTGTGTAACCTTAGACACGCCCGTGCCGCTTCCTTCGCCCCCAGAGTTGATCACTACGATCTTCTCCGTCTTCGACATCGGCTCCGCAATTGCCCCTGCCAACGCAGGCAGGTTCTGGATCAGGAATTGCAGGATCGCAGCCTGTGTGTACTGCTCCCAGGCTTCTGCTTTCCGCCGCATCGCCTCCGCTTCCGAAAGACCTTGAGCTTTGATCACCTCCGCCTCGGTCATGCCCTTTGCCTTGTTCACCTCCGCTTCCGTGATACCACGCGCCTTTACCACATCCACATCTGCCAGACCACGCGCCTTATTCGCATCTGCCTCACCGATGCCGATGTTACGTGTAGCAATGGCCTGCCCATCCGCTTCCACCTCCAATTGATATCGTTTGGCATCTGCCAGGGTCTTTACGCGGAACTGTTCTGCCTCTGCAGGTTTCTTGACCGTTGCTTCCAGCTCGCGTTCGCGGCGTAAAGCTTCTTGCTCTTGCACCTCGATCTGCTTCCGCTTCTCCACCACCGCCACCTGCACCTCTTGCTCTTTCACCTTCTGGCTGGTGATATTCTGTTGAAGCGTATAGGCCAGATCAGCATCCGCTTGCTGGCGATTCACAGCGGTATCATACTCGGCCTTCTTGATCTTGTAATCGCGGTCCGCCTCAGCAATCTTTGTGTTCGCCTCGATCTGAGCGATTTCACCTTCCTGGCGTGCCTTGGCCGATTCGATAGCCGCATCCCGCGCCGCCCTAGCCTGGCCGATCTGAGCGTCCCGTTGCACCTCTGCTGTGCGTGCCTTGCCCAGAGAATCCAGGTAACTTTCTGTATCATGGATGTTCTTGATCGTGAAGGAAATGATCTGCAAGCCCATGTTCCGCATATCCTGGGCTGAAACACTCTGCACAGTTTGGGCAAACTTATCCCGGTCCTTATAGATCTCCTCCACTGTCATTGTGCCCAAGATCGCCCGCAGGTGACCCTCTAACGTCTGCAATGCCACATTCTTGATCTCAACCTGGTTCTTGGAGAGGAATTGCTCCGCAGCAGTGACAATGGAAACATCATCCGAGGCGATCTTCACTTGCGCCACGCCATCCACTGTCACTGGTACACCCTGAAGCGTGTACACATTTTGCGTGATCACCTCGATCGTGATCAGCTCCAGGGATAGAAGATCAACACGCTCTAACACCGGCACGATAAATGCTCCGCCGCCGCGCACGATGCGGAAGGATCTTCGGGATTTCTGGCCTGTCGTCGAATCCATAAAGGCACTTTTGCGGCCCGAGATGACCAATACCTGGTTAGGACCAACTTTCTTAAACCGCGATGCAAAGACGATCCCAAGGATCAGCACAATGACAAAAAGCAATACGATGCCCACAATCGCCAGTTCAAAACCCATGTCAGCCTCCTCTACGAAGATACATCCTGCTTATCCACTTCCACATACGCAATCCCGCCAACAATCCGTACCACACGCACCGGGATGCCTCGCTGGATTGCCTCCCCTTGTTGTCCTCGCGCCGAGTAGGTCACCCGCCCACCCTGCGCTACTAATGCAATCTCCCCCATTCCATCCACCGGGATTGGGGTGATCACCTCAGCAATGCTCCCAGCAATATCCGCCACCCGCACCTCGCTAGATCCTTGAGGTTTGATAAAGATATATGTAAAGCCAACATATACCAGCGCAGATACCAACACGCCACCGATTGCTGCCCAGAAAATACTGCCTCTTTCAGAGACAGAGAGTAATCCTGTGGCTACCAGCCCCGTTGCCCCAAATGCCGAAATAAATGTCGCGATCGTCAGCGGGCTGATCGGCGAAATGCCGTGGTGGGTATCCCCTGCATCTGCCCCCAAGTCGAGGTCGCTGTCAATGTCCGCATCTCCGCCAATCTGCCCACTTACCAGCAGGAAGACGGCATAAACCAATCCCAGGATCAACAGAACGAGGTAAAGGGTATTAACGGTCGCACCGCTGAGAAAGCCCATATTAACCTCCACACAAAAGGAGATGTCAGGACACAGCAGGTTGGCCAGCAGCCTGCTTGCGCTTGCGCATCACTAAGAAAACCACCACCGCGATAACAATAATCAGCACCACGCAGCACAAACAGCTCAGAGCAATGACGATCAGTTCGGTTGTGCCCAGGTTCGGGAATGCAAAACCCGATACCTTGCTCTGCGCCTGGATATTGATTGTTTGCGTGGTGACGAGGTTCCAGGTGAGCGTATTGCCTTCCTGGTTGGTCGCATTATGGCTCTGGATGGTACCCGGCATGGTGACGATCCAGTTGGAGGAGAGCACACCTCCCATCCCCATATCGTCGCTGCCGCCCGTCATCGTCAGGTCATAATAAAGGATGCCGTCCACGATCTCCAGGCGATTGATTGCCAAATCTTCCGAGTCTCCATATACCGTCTTTAATTCCTCCAGGTTGGCAAATGGGACACTATAGACACAGAAAGTCTCCTCTCCGCGTTGCTCAATCGTCATCGTTGTGTTAGCGGGCATATCGGCTTGCGCTTCCTGGCAGTACGCCTCCACAGAGGCATAACCATAATCGGTCAATGATTGTTGATCTTCGGCAGTCATGCCAATTTCTGTGCTCCAAGTGCCTGATCCATCTTTGTTGATTTCGGTGTGAACATTGATTGTGCAGGCAGAAAGCAATAGCATTCCAACAGCTAATAAGGCAAGAAGTACAAATTTATTATTCATGATATCCTCCTGGAATTGCGAGATAAGAACTTGCCTGTTCAAATCATTATAGCATAGAGAGCATTCTATGATATAAAGAGGATAATCAAATCATATAAATGTTCCTGTTGGCTGCCTGTTATGAACAAGTTGCGTTTATGAGGAAGCTATGGCATCCAAAGACCCAACTCAAAAAATTTATAAAGCTACTACGAAGCAACATTCAGATAAACAGTCTGCCGAAAATTTCGATATCCCCTCTCAAGTAGCCCTTGACCCGGCTGACGCGATCCGGAAAGCACGGTCCAATCCCCATCTGATTACACCAGGAGATGTTTTGCAGTTACAACGCTCTGTGGGCAATCGTGCCGTTGGGCAATTTCTAAACGGGATGGCAGAGCAGAGACACCCAAGCCAACCCAGGCACGCCGACACCGGCTTACCGGAAGATCTGAGAGCCGGTGTTGAAAACCTTTCGGGGCTGGCAATGGAGGATGTGCAGGTTCATTACAATTCTGACGTGCCTGCGAAGATAGCCTCTTTAGCCTTCACAGAAGGGAAAGAAATCCACATCGCCCCCGGGCAAGAAAAGCAATTGCCCCACGAAGCCTGGCATGTAGTTCAGCAGAAGCAGGGAAAAGTAACCCCCTCCATGCGTCTGCAAAGACATAGGTTTAATGCCGATTCCAGACTGGAAGCAGAAGCAGATGTGATGAGCAAAAAAGCGAGCCGCCTGTCACTAGCCCATCGCCTTCCTTCCACAGAACAAGTGGATCACGCTATGCAGCAATTAGGGCACCCCGTCCATGTCGCCCAACGCAATGTGCCAGTGAGTCCCGCGAGACAATTTCGCTGCGGGTTGAAGGGAAAAGAAAAGTCTCAAGACCTTGCCACTCCACAAGAGATGCCGCAGATGCCATCGCTTCAAACTACCCAGGAGCTAACAGAAAAGCAAAAAGAGAAGCCCGATCCAAACACCCTGGAAGGCCTAACAACTTTGATGAGGCAAAAACGTGGTGCAGGTGAGAATGTAACACCCGAGACCTTGCAACATATCTGGAAGCATGAAAAGCCCGATCCAACAGGTGAAAGATTGTTCAAAGATTATGGTGTAGATCCGTGGAACCAACTCCCCTATGAGACAGGCAAGGAATCCTTCACCGCCATGGTTCCTCCAGGTATCATCCAGGGTTTAAAAGGGGATGATGACAGTGCAAAACTGGATACTATTTTCCAGAGAATTAATAAATATAGCTTTTCTTACGCCGGCACCCATTACGCCCCAGAAATCGGCTTCACGAGCAAAACCGGAGACTGCCAGACACTGGCAGAAATGTTAATCTTGGCTGCCAAAGCCGCCGGGATAACCGGAGTGACGCTTGAGCCTCAAGGTGGGCAGACTAAGCGGCTGGTTCCTGCCCGTAAAGCCCACGGAAGGCCCGGAAAGAGCAACGAGAATAGTGGAAGATATTGGGCTTTTGACACGCATTTTTGGGCCGAGTACAAGGGCGCCAAGTACGATCTACTTTTTATGACCAAAGCAGATGTTCCTGCACATTATGAAACGGGTAGTGGTGTATGGAAAGATGTCCCCTACACCATCTACGATGGTGGACGTTGTTTTATCGCCCAAAATGCTGCAGAAAAATTAGGCGTAAAGATGAAAGCCAATAGCCAGGGGATTGCCTTCAACTCCGAAGATGAACTTATGCTGTTCGTTAATCGATATAAACCCGAAGAGTCCAAGAAGGCACCGCAAAAGACCTCCTCGAAGAAAAGCTCTGAAACAACTGAGAAAATGATTGGGCAAAAGAAGAAATGATGCCCGTGTTGGATATTCGCTTAATCCTGGCTCATATCCGCCTTTGCTGCCTAGCGCTTTGTCAGCAAGAATGGCTCGCGTTGGCTGAAATTGCTGACGCCCTCCTACCTGATCCGCTGGACCCAATTGCGCTCATCCCTATCGCCACAGGCTGCGCTTCTGGCTCTCCGCCGATAGACGATCTTGAACAGGCTGCCGCAGCCCTTCTCCTCGTCAGTTTATCCCTGCGCATCGCCGATGATTGCGCTGATCAAGATAATCCCAACGCGCTCTATCAAGAAATAGGACTAGGTCGTGCCGTCAATGCTGCCCTGGCCTTCAATGCAATCGGTGCTCGCGAATTTTCACATCACAATCAAATTACCGGTTTCTACAACCATGCCTTCCTGCAGGTATGCCGCGGGCAAGATGCTGATATCGCCCAGTTTGTTGATTCTTTAGCTGATTATGAGCAGATCGTAAGACATAAAACCGTAGCTGCTTATGAATTTGCCGCCGCGCTTGGTGCGCATATCGCTACCACGGATCCGGCCATAATTGCACGTTGCTCGCAATGCGGCGTGCACCTCGGCTGGATGGCCCAAATTCTGGATGATATTGAGACTCTGTGGTTCCCTGAAACAGAGAGCCCCACTGAGTTCAAGAAAACGGCCTTTCCTATTCTCTTGGGCCTGAGCATTGATCACCCCAATGCGAAATTGTTGGGAGAAATCATACACACGCAAGAATATGATCGTACGCGAATATGCGAGTTATTGGATGATATGGATGTGCGCGCTCGCCTCATCCACACCGCCCTCGATCATCGTGACGCTGCCCTGACCACCCTTCGAGGCGCTCCCCATCCAGAGGGAGCAGACATTCTCAACCTGTGGCTCAATTGGCTGCTTCGTGACGCTGCGCGTTTGATCGAGGAATAAGATTTTCGTACTATAATATCTCCATGCGTGAAGAATTGGTCGGCCGCATTTGCGGTAAACGCGCTGTCATACTAGGCGTCGGCAATCCCATGCGCGGGGATGATGGTGTTGGTCCCGCCCTGGTAGATATGCTGCAAGGGCGGGTGGATGCGGTATTAATCGACGGGGGCGAAGTTCCTGAAAACTTCCTCAATTCGCTGCGTGCTGCCCAGCCACAGGTAGTGATGATCGTGAATGCGATTGAAATGGGCATCGGCCCGGGCGGGGTTGCATTGCTGGAATTAGAACATCTCTTCTCGCCAGGCAGAGCAGGATATTGTCCGGGTTTGGCAATCTTAGGGCGCCTCATCCACGAGATAACCACCGCAGATGTCTTTGTGTTAGGCGTACAGCCAGACTCATCAATACCAGACACCTCGCTTTCATCCCCAGTTGCCCAATCCGTCCAAAACATCGGTGATCTACTGCAAACATTGATTTAATCCCCCTTCGGAGTGATATTTTGCTATCCCAACAAAATAGCATTGATTTGAGTGAGATTCTGCATGCAATCGGTCAGGTAGGTCAGCGCCTATGCGAAATTAGCGCCTGCGAAGGTGCAGCAGGGAATATATCCATTTACCTTGGTAAGCAACTTGAGCCTTCCAGCCTATTCCCCCTTGCCGAATCGATTTCACTACCCGTACATGTACCAGAGATCGCCGGCGGCCACTTCTTGGTCACAGGCTCCGGAAGACGCCTGCGAGAATTACTCGACGATCCGCAAGCTAATCTCGGTCTTCTGCGGATTAATCCTGGCGGAGATAAAGGCACCCTTTTCACCTCTCCCCTCCGAAAGTTCACTCATCTTACCAGCGAGTTCAACACCCACCTTGCTGTACACTACGATCACATCCTAACCCGCGGATTACGCTTTCATGCTCTTGTGCATGCCCAGCCCATACACCTCACCTTCCTCAGTCATATTCCTGCTTACCAAGACTGGCTTCATCTCAACCAGCGCGTGTTATGCTGGCAGCCTGAAGCTATCCTAAACCTCCCGGAGGGGATCGGTTACCTTCCGTTCATCATTCCCGGATCAACGGATTTAATGCATGCCACGATTGACCAGTTACGCCGCCACCAATTGGTTCTTTGGGGGAAACATGGTGTCATGGCACGCTCCGATCACTCCGTCAAGAAAGCCAGTGACCTGGTAGAGTATGCTGAGACAGGCGCTCGATACGAATACATGAAACAAACGGTAGATAAATATGGCACAGGCCTGTCCCCTGAAGAGATCCGCGCTGTCTGCACAGCTAATAACATCCACCAGAACATTTTTTAGAACAAGCCCCGTCCTTGACTTGAGTCAGAATATATAGTAAACTACCGCTCGCACGGTCCCGTGGTGTAGCGGCCAAACATGCGGCCCTGTCAAGGCCGAGATCGCGGGTTCGAATCCCGTCGGGACCGCCAATAATCGCCCAGATATCCCTGAGCGATTTTAATTTAACGATTACCTCCACAGAGCTTTTAGTTTATGTAGTCACCAGGCAGGCGATCAGGCTCTGATCGAGTTAGTCAAAGTAGTTCGCGAGCGCATCCGCGGCTCTGACTGGTTCGCTCGTTGGGGTGGTGAAGAATTCGTCATCCTTGCCCCAGGGATCAACCTGGATCAGGCAGCGATCCTGGCCGGAAAAATTTGCTCCCTCGTCTCTTCACATGCTTTCCCCAGCGTAGTGCACATAACCATCAGCATGGGCGTAACCCAATACCAGCCAGGTGATACTCCCGAAAAGATACTGGAAAAAGTAGATGCGGCTTTATACCAGGCAAAAAAAAGGGGGGGCGCAATACTTTTGCGATGTACAAAACTTCTTCTGGCGCGTAATATCTGTTAGCAACTAACGAAGATTATTCCCCTCCGCTTGTAGTAATTTCATTAATTAACACTGCAATCGGCTGACCAAGCCTGGCAAGCCGGTATGGTGGCGCAGCAAGCCCTACCTGCAGCCACTAGCCAAGGTACATCTTGCCTCCTTCCACACGCCACTCCATTAGTTCCCCATTTCCATAGGCATGATAACCATACACTCCATCCCCAAGCAGTGGCGCAAGACCCGCCAGCATGGCGAAACCATTTTCCCCTTCGTTATACCGCAGGTCAATGATCCATCCGCAAGGTTGTTGGGCATCCAGGCTGTGGATTGCTTCTTGAATTTCACTGGCAAATTGGCGCACCGCTTCTTCATTGCCAACTACAAAAGTCAGAATAAAGAGATATCCAAAGCGCCCTTCCAACAGTTCCTGGCGGATACTGGGCGCAGGCGCAGTCGGCTTATCATAATAAGCCTGGAACTCCACTGGCGCCCAAATATAGCCGTGCCGGTCACCAATGATATCCAGCGCCATCTCGATCACTGGATAAAGATCGGCGATGGTATCTGCCCCGGCAGCGGCATCATATACCGTTATATGCAGCACATCCCAATCAACTCCATCGCCATAGAGCGTATTTTCTTTGAGCAATGCCAGTGCTTCATCTAGATAGGTTTTCAGCTCAATAGAAAGTGTTGGGAGCAACGTGGCTTGCGCCGTGGCAACATGGGTTGGCATAGGTGTCGTTGCTGCTTGTGCTGGAAAGGTCGCCCTTGGTTCAGGCGTGTCCGATGGTCGATAAGTCGGTGTAGGGATCGCCAGGGGAGGCTGCGGCGCGCAAGGCGTCAACAGGCACAAGGTGAGCGCAAGCGCAATAGACTGAAAAATAATCTTTCCCTAATCAGGTGCACCGGCTCCCTTGCCTGTAAATGCGATACGAAACTGCTCATATTCCTTCGCCATGGATAGCGTAGACTGGTAGCTTTCATAGTAGCGGATATCCTGCTCGAACGGTGCAAGACTTTCGCGATCAGGCCAATGTGCAAGAAGTGCGATCTTCGCTGCAAGCAAATGGTATAAGATAATCTTGGAACTGAACTCGGTAGCTTTCGAGTACGCCAGATCGATTGCCTCCCACCGAATCCGGTTAGCCATCTCAACGCCTTCTGCCCTCAGCGCCTCCCGTTCTGAGATACTACCTGCAAGGAAGTGTACTATGAAGGCATCACCTTGCTGCACGAGTGTAGTCTGAGTGTCCGATTCTTGCTCGTCCATCGTTATAATACACCTATCACTCAAGATAGAGTCCGGTTCACCTGCCGGGTATGTGAAAGCGCCCCAACCAGCTAAAAAACGCGCTTGTCGCTAGAACCAGATTTCTTTTATATGATATCATCTTTCAAAACGATCCTGGTTTGGCATATTTGCATTTCCTATTTTAAATCCTCTCTGTCTACTCTGTTAACCTATGTCCGACTTTGACCTCCTCTTCCAGCCCGTTCCCATCGGCCCGGTGATCGCCCCCAACCGCTTCTATCAGGTTCCTCATTGCAACGGTCTCGGCTACCGCTACCCCCGCGCCCATGCCGCCATGCGTGCCGTCAAAGCAGAAGGCGGCTGGGGTGTCGTCTGCACCGAAGAGGTTGAGATCCATCACACCTCCGATCTCGCCCCCTTCATCGAAGGCCGCCTGTGGAGCGATCAGGATATTCCGCCCCTCCGCTTGCTCACCGATTCGATCCACCAGCATGGCGCCCTGGCCGGCATTGAGCTTACCCACAGCGGTCATCATGCCTCGAACCTCTACTCACGTGTCACCTCTTTAGGTGTGCGCGCCATTGGTATCTCTGGCGGTGATGGTTTCCTCCCCGGCCAGGCGCGCTGCATGGACCTGGAAGATATCCGCGCCGTTCGCCGCTGGCATCGTGCTGCGGCCTTGCGCGCCCGCCGGGCAGGTTTCGATATCATTTACTGCTACGCCGCTCACAACCTCTCCCTCGCCATGCATTTCCTCCTCCGCCGTTATAACGACCGCAGCGATGACTACGGCGGCAACCTGCAAAACCGCACCCGCTTCTTCCGCGAGTTGCTCGAAGACACCAAAGATGCTGTAGGGGATACCTGTGCCGTTGCTGCTCGCCTTGCTGTCGATGAGCTGCTCGGTGAGGATGGCCTCACTCACCAAGGTGATGGGCACGAGATCATTGCCGCCCTCGCCGAGCTACCCGATCTCTGGGATGTAAATATCAGCGCCTGGCCTAATGACTCCGCCACAGCCCGTTTTTCCAGCGAAGGCTATCAGGAGAAATATATCGCTTTCGTTAAATCGCTCACCACAAAGCCGGTTGTCGGTGTCGGCCGTTACACCTCACCAGAATCGATGCTCTCCGCTGTTCAGCGTGGCATTCTGGATCTGATCGGCGCTGCTCGCCCTTCCATTGCCGACCCCTTTCTACCCAATAAGATCAAAGAAGATCGCGGCGAAGATATTCGAGAATGCATCGGCTGCAATATCTGTGTTGCTTCTGATATGCTCGCCATCCCCATCCGTTGCACCCAGAACCCCACCATCGGAGAAGAGTGGCGCCGTGGCTGGCACCCCGAAACCATTCCTGCTCGAAAAACGCCGCAGGAAATCCTCATTGTTGGCGCAGGTCCGGCCGGGCTGGAGTGCGCCCGCGCCCTCGGGCAGCGCGGCTATACCGTGACCATCCTCGAAGCTCGCCGTCAGCCTGGTGGTCGTGTAATTCTCGAAGCTGCCCTCCCCGGCCTTCAGGAATGGCGGCGCGTCATCGATTGGCGTCTCACCCAGATTGATAAAATGCCCAACGTCGGGGTCTATCCCCAAAGCCCGATCACCGCCGAGGAGGTGCTCACTACCGGATTCACCCATATCATCATCGCCACCGGCGCTCAGTGGCGGCGTGATGGTGCTGGGCGCACCATTCTGGCGCCCCTGCCCATTCCAGACCCTAGCCGCATCTTTACACCCGATGACATCCTCGCCGGTCATCTCCCTGCTGGTCGTGTTCTGGTATACGATGATGATCATTATTATATGGGCGGGCTTCTTGCCGAGCACCTATCTAGCCAGTCCTGCCAGGTCACCATTGCCACCCCCGCCCCCCTCGTCTCCTATTGGACGCAAAACACCCTGGAGCAATCCCGCATCCACCAGCATCTGTTGCGTCAGGGCGTCACCATCTACCACCAGCATACCCTTTCCGCCATCCATCATGGCTCCGTAACCCTGACCCATACCGTCTCCGGCGCCTCCGCATCCTTCGAATGCGACGCCATCCTCCTCGTCACCGATCGCCTCCCCCAAGACGCTCTATACCGTTCGCTTCAGCCCGCCCTCCTCGCCAGGAAGCTTGCCTCCCTCCAACTCATCGGCGACGCCGAAGCCCCTCATATTATTGCCCAGGCTGTCTTTTCCGGTCATCTCGCTGCCCGTCAGTTTGAGGCCGACATTACCGACGAAACTCCATTCTCCATTGATACGCCCTATCCTGTGATTTCTTAACCAGTAAAATTCTCCTCTTAAGTGCAGTACCCGGTAATAATATGGATGAAGAACGCGGTATGAAAAGCATCATCAAGAACATTCTCCAGATATTCAATAAACCACCCGATCTCCAGGCGCAGCGCATGCGGCACTTCCTGCACATTATCGAAGCCGATGATCCGCTTGCCATCGAAGCCGCCCGCGACGATGTTCTGCCCTCAGACCTTCCGCATTTGATCGCCCATTATTGGCAGCAGAATAGTTGGTCGCAAAAACGTGCCCTGGTGGAACTATTGCAAGATCAGCATCACCCCGATCTGCCCAAATTGATGCTCGATTTCCTCCGTGCTCCGGTTATCGAGGGCGATGAACAAATGGAGTTGGCTCAGGCGATTGCACTTGGATATGTAGATGAAGCATACGACCAGTTTATGGTCTATTATAACGATCGCACACGATTGCGCCAGGATGTCCAGGCCGTCTTGCTCCAAAAAGGTATCCTGGCAGAATTACCTACTCAATCCGAAAAGCGTTCTGCTCAGCTTCCCCAATCAGGCGTTGATCCCACTTCGCCGCCAAACCGGCGCCTGCTAGAGGGTGCCGTCCTCGGCGACCTGCTTGCCGTCCAACAGGCCTTGATAGACGGTGCAGCCATTGACGATCCTATATCAAGCGGCGACTACGTTGGCTGCAATGCTCTGATCATGTCTCTCATGCGCCAGCGCTTTGAAGTCGCCTCTTACCTCATCCAGCATCGCGCAGATGTGAACTACAAACGCCCTGCCACATTCACATCGCCCGACCCTGCCCGCGGTCAAACTCCCCTTTGGTGGGCTGCCTGCCAGGGGCACATTCAGTTGGCACAATTATTGGTCAACAAAGGCGCCTCAATCAATACCCCCGACCATTTCGGCAGCACCCCCTTCGTACAGGCCGCTAGCTCTGGTCACTTGGAAATGGTCCGCTTCCTGGTGCAACATGGCGCCGATATCCACGCCCAGATCTATGATGGGCGCAAAGGTTTCCACCTCGCCGTCACTCATGGACATCTTCCTGTCATCGAATATCTGCTCGACCTCGGCTGCGACCCCAATGAGCCAGGTGGTTCTGGCTACACGCCCCTGATGGTTGCCGCCGAAAACAACTCTTATGCACTTGCACAGCTACTTATCCAGCACGGGGCCGATGTGAATGCTGTGCATACCGGGCAGGGAATGTATATCGGCCTCAAGGGCTGGACCCCCCTCGTTTTCGCCGTCCATGCCAGCCTTGTTCGCATGACCAAACTGCTCATCCAGTCCGGCGCCAACGTTCACTACATAGTACCTGCCGGGCACAAATGGGATGGTCAGCCCTTGCCCGCCCGCCGCATCACCGATTTTGCCACTGGCAAGCGCGCCGAGAGTGTCCTCGAACTATTGCGCGAAGCAGGAGCCAGATAACATCATCAACAGCGCTGAAGCGCCCAATATTATCGAGCTAGGCTCATTGTGCGGTTATTTGCCTGCAGGCGGTTCCACTCCCCCCTCGGACATATCCAGATACGCTGCTGCTTCCCCATCCGCCAATCGAGTCAGGAACTCCTCATCCTCCGTGCCGTTCACCAGGTACTCGTAATCCGTTCTGTACAGGTAATACGCACCGCATTCAGGGCATTGTTGAAGTTGTAGCTTGCGACTGCTGTAAGGTCTGAAGTCCCGCACCACGTTCAGCTTGCTTGCAGCCACTGGCAAATAGGAATTTTGCTCTTCCCAGCCAAATTTTTGGTATGCATATTCCTCATCAGCCAGGGATGCACAGACCTTGCATTGCTTTTGTTCCATATTGCTATTATATTTGACAAATCTAAATCCTTGCAGTATAGTGACAACCGATCTAGCTTCGCGCTGATCTAGACCATCGCCATGCAGCACATATCAACTTATCGTCCTCAAGCCCGGCCTTCACAGGCAAAGATCCTTTGGCGCTGCTTTGGTTACCTGCGTCCGCATTGGAGGCTCTCCGCAGGTGCTTACCTGATGATGGTAATGATCGATGCCATTGCCATGCTCAATCCCCAGCTCATCCGTTGGGCCATTGATGATGGCATCCAGGCTGAATCAGCTTCCATCACCGGCAGCTTAACACTTGCTGTTAGCGCTTTGCTTGCCCTGGTTCTTGCCAAGGGCTTGTTCACCTACTTCCAAGGCCGCTGGACGGAGGTCGCCTCTCAGAACGTGGCTTATGATCTTCGCAATGAATTGCAGCGCAAGATCACTCAGCTCTCCTTCTCCTTCCACGATCAATCTGAAGCAGGTGATCTTCTCTCCCGTACCATCCAGGATGTCGAACGGATCCGCTTCCTCACCGGCCGGGCTATGTTCCGCATCACGGAAGGCCTGCTGATGATGGTCATCACTGCTGTAGCACTGGTCTGGATGAACCCGCGCCTGGGCCTCCTGGCGATGATCGCCATGCCCTTCCTGGTTGTCCAATCCATCACTTTCGGACGTGTCTTTCGCCCCCTCTCTGTGCAGATCCAAAAGCAACTTGCCGCGCTGACCACCCGCGTTGAACAGAACCTGCGTGGTGCCCGTGTTATCAAGACATTTGCCCAGGAAGAAGCTGAGATCGAGCGCTTTGAAGCAGAAAACCGCCGCTGGTTTGATCTCTCAGCCACCTCCGCCCGTCTTCAAGCATTCAACATGCCCCGCCTTCACCTCATCGCTAATCTCAGCAGTGTAATTATCCTCTGGTATGGCGGCACATTGGTCATCAACAATCAACTAACCCTGGGTGAGTTGGTCGCCTTTACCACCTACCTGGGGCAGCTCATCACCCCCGTGCGCTATATCGGTATGGTACTCCCCGCCATTGCCATGGCCACCGCCTCCGCCGAGCGCATTTTTGAGATCCTGGATACCGCTCCAGAAGTGCGCGAAGAGCCTGGCGCCCCAGATCTAGCAGAAAACCTGGCAGCCCAGGGTAATGTCTGCCGCGGCCACGTGCGTTTTGAAAATGTCGCCTTCGCGTATGGACGGCACGCCTCAGTACTGCGCGAGATCACCTTCGAAGCACTCCCCGACCAAGTTGTGGCTTTGCTTGGGCCTACCGGCTCCGGCAAAACCACCGTCGTCAATCTTATCCCCCGCTTTTACGATCCCTCTGCCGGGCGCATCACCCTGGACGGAGTGGATATCCGCACTGTCACCCTCAGCTCGCTTCGGGCCCAGATCGGCATTGTCTTGCAAGAGACCACCCTCTTCGCCGCCTCGATCCGCCAGAACATCACCTTCGGACGCCCGGACGCTACCCAGGAAGAGATCGAAGCCGCCGCGCGTGCCGCCCAGGCACATGACTTCATTATGCAAACACAAAACGGTTATGACACCCCCGTTGGCGAGCGTGGCATCACCCTCTCTGGCGGGCAGAAGCAGCGCCTGGCGATTGCCCGCGCCCTCCTCACTGACCCGCGTATCCTGATCCTGGACGATGCCACCTCCAGCGTCGATAGCGAGACCGAGTACCTCATCCAGTTGGCTTTGCAGCGAGTCATGCAAGGGCGTACTACTTTCGTGATCGCCCATCGCCTTAGCACCGTTCAGCGCGCCGACTTAATCCTCGTGCTAGACAAAGGCCACATTGTCGCTCGCGGTAAACATCATGAATTACTGAGAACATCCTCCCTTTATCAGAATATTTACAACCGCCAATTGAAGCGGGAATACCATCCTCTGCCCTCTTCTCCAGGCTTTGAGCATTTACCAGGCTCGAGCCTGCCATCCGACAGCCAGGCAGATTTGCCGCCTCCGAAAGGTATCAAATGAGCTTCGGCATCGGCGTATCCAGCCCCGGCATGGGACCCAGGGGCATCATCGAACAGTTTTCCGGCGGCGATCGCCAGCGCGGCGCAGCCTTCAACCCCCGTGTGGTACTACGTTTACTCGCTTATCTTAAGCCTTACGCCCGCCAGATGGCACTTGCTTGTTTGGCCATGCTCTGTGTCTCAGGCTTCACCTTGCTGACCCCTTATCTGCTCAAGGTAGCCATCGATCAATACATTGCCAAGGGTGACCAGCCCGGTCTCGCGAACATCGCCCTGCTCACGGCTGCCTCCTTTGCCGGTCTCTACCTCTCCACTGCCGGACAGCAGTACCTGCTCTCATGGGTCGGTCAGCGCGTTCTGGCAAACCTGCGCAGCGCCCTCTTCAGGCACTTGCAGCGCCTATCCCTTGGTTATCATGATACTCATATTGTTGGTGTGACCGTCTCGCGCGTGATGAATGATGTTGCCACCATCAACGAGCTTCTTTCGCAGGGTGTCATCACCCTGATGGGCGACACGCTGGTTCTGGTCGGCATTGTCGTGATTATGATCACCATGAGCCCGCGCCTCGCCCTGTTGACCTTCATTGTCCTTCCGTTGATGCTCGCCGTCACCCTTTGGTTCTCGCGGCGTGCCCGCGTTGCCTTCCGCGAAACCCGCACCCGCGTTGCGCGTGTCGTTGGCGACCTGGCTGAAGATATTGCCAGCGTGCGCGTCATCCAGGCTTTTGGACAGGAAGATTCCAGCCAGGAACGGTTTACCCAAGTGAACGAAGCCAACCGCGATGCCAATGTGAATGCGGTTACCCTCTCCTTCATTTTCCTCCCCGCCATTGAATTCCTTAGTGCGCTCTCCACTGCCATCGTGCTCTGGTTTGGTGGGCGGGCGGTCGCATCGGATGAAGTCACCCTGGGCATTCTTGTGGCCTTTCTCTCCTATGTCACGCGTTTCTTCCAGCCAGTTCAAGAGCTGAGCCGCCTCTATACCACCATGCAATCCGCCATGGCTGGTGGCGAGCAAGTGCTCAAGCTTCTCGATACCCCTCCCGATATCCAGGATCAACCCGGTGCAATGGAAATGCCCAGGGTAGAAGGGCAGGTGACCTTTGACCATGTTTCCTTTCGTTATCGCCCTGAGCTGCCCGAAGTGCTCCACGATATCAACCTGTCCATCACGCCCGGGCAGACTGTCGCCCTCGTCGGCCCCACCGGCGCCGGAAAGACCTCCATCAGCAACCTCATTGCCCGCTTTTACGATGTCAGTGACGGCGCTATCTATGTTGATGGCATCGATGTCCGCTCGGTGACGCAGCACTCTTTGCACAGCCAGATCGCCCTTGTCCCCCAGGATTCATTCTTATTCTCCGGCACCATCTCCGAGAATATCCGCTTTGGCCGCCCGCAGTCTTCCGAGGCAGAGATCGAGCAGGCTGCTCGTTTAGCCAATGCTCACGATTTTATCATTGCCAAGCCAGATGGCTACCAAACGCGGGTTCTGGAGGGCGCGGCCAATCTATCCGTGGGGCAGCGCCAGCTCATCTGTATCGCCCGTGCCATCCTCACCGACCCGCGCATCCTAATTCTTGATGAAGCCACCGCCAATGTCGATAGCCTCACTGAGAGCCTCATCCAGGATGCCCTGCGACGCCTCTTGCAGGGTCGTACCGCCATCGTCATCGCCCATCGCCTCAGCACCATCCGCTCTGCTGACCTGATCTGTGTGGTACAGGATGGCCAGATTGTCGAGCAGGGCAAGCACGATGATTTGTTAGCGCGCGGCGGCGTCTACAGCGCACTCTACGCACACAATTGACAATCGCTTCTTTGCTTGCTACAATCCCATCTATAGCTTATTCATGTGGAGGAGAATAGTGCCTATGCGCACCCATCAACCTTTGACGATCATCCTGATAGCACTTTTTGCTCTCTCCCTGGGGGCATGCAAGCCCACCAACCAGAAAGTTATCGAAGAATACGCCCCCCAATACGCCCAATTGCGCACCGATCTGGCAGCCATCGCCTCCTCGCTGAATCCGGCAAGTGATGAGATGGCTGTCACCCAAATCCTGGATCCCCGTCCCCTCTACACGTATGGCGCCAAAGAAATCCAGAATACCGACATTCTCATGCTAGAGAATCTGTTTGATCCCGATCGGGATTTACGCCAGGAAGGGCAATTGGATCTGAC
>JAFGBV010000134.1 GCA_016932955.1 Anaerolineales bacterium
GAATTTTGCCTTGCCGATCACGACTCCACCCAAGGGGTCCCACACTCTCCCACCGTCAGTATCCTGATCAACGCGTTCCCCGTTGTAGGAGGAATAAGCATGGAAAGCCACAATATCGAAATAGGGGGCAGCGCCAGCTTCCAAGATGCCTTTCAAGAATAATTCGGGGCGGCCTGGGTGCTCAGGATTGGGGTGGTATGAGTTTGGCTCAGCAAGCAATAGACCGCCGATCCAAACCTTCGCGTAGGGATCGACCGACTTGATCGCCGGGGTGACCACCTTGAGCATCTCCCCGTAAGCATCGCCGTTGTAATAGAGTTTGGTGCTGTCGCCCCAGCAGCCATACTCGCTGTCGGGAGCGACAGTATCTGGATCTACATCCGGCTCATTGCCTAATTCCCAATTGTGAACATTAAATTCATAAACCCGGTAACGCTTAACCAATTCCTGCAGGAAAACAGCGAAAGCACCATAGCGTCCGGGCAGTAAGGGGCCGCAGGAGGTGGGCTGCCCGTCATTGCGAACGGAATTGTCGGTAGCCCAACTGGGGTAGTCATCGACGATAACGATTGGTTTAATGCCCAGGGTGCGCATATTGCGCAGCTCTGCCTCAAATTGAGATAGCAAGCCCCACTGGATGGGCGAGCCGTCTTCCGGTTGCAATTGACGCCAGGAGATGCGGTAATTCAAGCGCGCCCATCCCGTAAACCGCAGTGCATCTAGCGCATTTTTTGTTATTGTATTTTCTGGCTCGAGTATAACGGCTGATTCGATGCCATAAGGGTTATACCAGGAATTACTACCATAGAGGATGGGCAGGGTGTAAATTTGCGCGGTTTGTTTGGACATGAGGGAGGCGCTGGCAGTGCTCATGGTCATATCAGCATCTGCGCTGGCTTGTCTTATGGGGACAGGCAGGCTGGGCAGAACCACCAGGAGAATCCACAATCCTGGCAATATTCTGCCCAACCGGATCATTCGCAAGATATTCTTTTTCATGACCCAACCCCCATTTCCTGGCTTATGCCAGATAGATCCCATACAATCTGGTTCAGCGGTTGCGGATAATATAAATTGGTTCGAATTGAACAGTCAACTGGTAATCGGTGCCGGATGCAGTGGGGGTGATGGTAGCGCCGTCGCGGGTATAGGCGGCGATGAACTCAGCCTGAGGTACAGTGATCATGAAAGTGGTGTCATCGACTGCCCAGACCACCTGCACTTTTTCTCCACCTCTGGCGAAATTATATGCTTCAATCCCAACGCCATAATTAGCCAGCCCGAGATAAGAGGTGTGGTCTAACCGTGTAATGAGATTCTGATAGGCTGTATAGACAGGCTTGGGTGTCTGGTTCTCATCCAGCAAACCAAGGTAGCGCCAACCGGGACCATTGAGGGTAAACCAGGTGAAGCCCATGATCCCCTCTGCCAGGGCGCGGGAGAAGGTGCGCACTGCATAATTCGCCTGCCAATCGTTGAAGAACGCAGGTGGCTCACCCCAACCCCAGGCCAATCCGGTTTCGGTTGTAAACAAGGGCTTATCCACCCCGTAATCATCCATGATGTCGCGCAGGAAGCGCATCTTGCCCAGCATGGATCCCCCCCAACTGTTCCAGGGGCTGGTGCCATAGAGATCCTGGTCGACGCGCTGATCGGTGCTGGAGGAGTAAGCATGGAAAGAGACCACGTCAAAGGAATCTGCTGCCCCGGCTTCCAGGATGCCTTTCAGGAAGAGCTCAGGCCGGCCAATGTGCCCCGGATCGTTGGTGTCAGGTCGGTTCATGAGTAATCCACCGATCCAAACCTTGGCCTGGGGGTCAATAGCTTTGATCGCTGGCGTGACAACCTTCAGCATCTCGCCGTAGGCATCGCCGTTGTAATACAGCTCATCCTGATCGCCCCAGCAGCCGTAGACACTATCGGGGCTGACCAGGTTGGGATCTACATCGGGCTCGTTGCCCAATTCCCAGATATGGACATCAAATTCGCTTATTCGGTAACGGGAGACCAAGGCCTGCATGAAAGTTGCGAAATCATCATACCGATCGGGGAGCAGAGGTCCACACGAGGTTGGCTGTCCATCAAGGCGAACAGTATTGTCAGTAGCCCAGCGCGGGTAATCGTCAACCACTACAATTGGGATCATGCCAGCGGCTTTCAAAGCACGCAACTCCCTTTCAAAATATTCAAGCAGAGACCAATTGATCTCATCGCCCTCGTTGGGCTGCAGAGCACGCCAGGAGATGCGCCCGTTCATGCGCACCCAGCTTGAAGGCAAGGAAGTCGCACGCTCGAGCATCAGTGAACCGTCATGCAGGCCTGCTGTCACTTCTGCACCAAACGGGCTGCGCCAGGGGTCCTCTTTGAGAACGACAGGTAGGGTGTAAATGATAGGATCAGATGTAGCCTGTGCGGAATGGCTGTATCGCCCCGCCGCGGCATTAACCGATTGCACCCCGGGTAGACCGAGGCTGGTGCTGGCGAATACTGCTAGAAGCAAGATGAGGAAGAGGCGATAGAAGCCGGACCGTCGTTTTATATGTTTCATTAAATCAGTCTCCTTTAATATTATACCGAGTAAATGTGGATCATTGGGACTTGCTGTTATGGATGGCAGGTGTGGGCATGTTGACGGATTTTCCCACATCAAAATCCTGCTGTCAAGTTTTACGGGTGAGCAGTCTGCGAAGACGTAGGCGAACTGGTAAGGGCAGCCAGGCAAAGGCGAGGCGGCGCATCAACCAACGTAGCCTCAGCCAGGAGAACCAGCCGCCGCCTTCGCGTTGCTGAACCTGCAACATCTCGGGGTAGCAGCGATCGTCGCGGGCAATGCTTTTGCCTGCTCCGTGCAAGCGGAAATTTGCCCAACATCGTGGAACGTAAAGCAAGGGGGCAATTTTTGCCAGGCGAACCCATAGATCATAATCCATGGCGAAGTAGAATGTGGGATCCAGAGGCCCTACCTGCTTCCAGAAGCGTGCCCAGAAGAAGGTGGTTTGCTGCGGGATATGAACAGAACCGCGCAGCATCTTGCGCAGGTCTGTTTGACGGGAGGGAAAGGCGCCCAGGGAAATGCCATGCTCATCAATCAGGTTGGCATCGCTATACACCATGGCGACTTGCGGATGTGCAGTGAGGGTATTCACCGCCTCAGCGACTGCCCCAGGCAGGTAACTGTCATCCGAATTGAGCCAGGCGAGGATATCGCCGCTGGCTTGGGCAAAGCCTTTATTGATCGCATCTGTCTGGCCGCGGTCAGGCTCGGATATCCACCAGTCGATGCGGTGATTCTTCTGCCCGGGGTATGTGTTCTCAGCGTACCGGCGAATGATATCGACACTGCCATCCGTGGAGCCGCCATCTACGATGATGTACTGGATGCAGGGGTAGTCTTGCTCCAGCACAGAGCGGATTGTTTCTTCCAGGAAGCGCGCCTGGTTGAAGGATGGGGTGACGATTGAAACAAGGGGTGTGCCTGTGTTTTGCATCGCGGAGGAATCGAAACCGCTGTTCATGGGTTCTGTGTGCAGGCAGGGGATGTTTCGGGGATAATCTCACCCTGATTGGAGAAACTGAGATCTTCAAGCAAACCAAAGCTTGCACCGAAGTATGCATCGAAAACCAGGCGGAATGAGTTGACCGGGGTAATATCCGGGTAAATGGGCATGGCTTCAAACCCCTCTTGCCCTGCATCTGCCATTCCCGGAAGGTAGTACGCATTGAGGATCTCATAGCGATTATCGCCCTCCACACCATGATCTCCTTGTACGATCAGGATCGGGGGTGTTGGCGAGTTGGCTAGTATCTCGCGCAGGATATCCAGCATCGCCTGATCAATGAACTGTACCTGATTGACATATCCATCGATCATATATTCATCGTTGATGGGGCCGGATTTATCGCCGCTGTAATAGCCAGGGTCGCTGACAATATCGCCATTCGCCTGAAAGACAAATGGATAATGCGGGATCAAGATATGGGCGAACACGAAGGTTGGCTCTGGATTGCGGGCAATTTCTGGTAATTGCGTCAGGATGAAGCGCTGGTTATTAACGTGAAAACTGTGGGGAAAGTTGACCTCCTGAAAATTTCCCCGCATGAATTGGTTTTGTGAGTCGGTCAGGATCAGCCCGGCAGTACTTTTGATCAGCATCGCTTCAAACGGATTGACCATCTGCATGGATAATGAGTCGCTGCCAAGGCTGAGGTAGATATCGGCATCTGTCAGGCGGCTCCACTCGTAACCGGTGTCAAAGGCGACTGTCTTATAACCAAGGCTCTCTAGCAGGCTGCGCACCCGGCTCTGTTGAATCAGAATCCAAACATTTTCATCTGGGTTGGTCCATGCGGATTGCTGTCTCAGGTGTTGTACATAATCGATGTTCAAGGCTGATGCTATTGAAGCCTGGGTGTAAGCATAATTGCTGCGGCTGCAATCTGCCACATAAAAACCCTCCTGGCGCAGGGCGTCCAGGAAAGCCGAGTTGTCGTAATTGAAATCGTCTTGTAGTGCGTCGCCGCGGGTGTGCATGTCCAGAATAATGTAGTAAATATCTGGGAGCGGTTCTGGGTGGCTCGGAAGAGAAATTTCTGATGATGCAAGGATAGCTGCATTCTGCTTTTCCTGAGTAGTGGACTGCCATAGGAAAGAAGCAATCTGCAGAATGGGGAGGAACACCAGGATCACCGCAATAGCATTTAGCGCCTGCGTGGCAGGTGCGAAATCCCTGAATCTTCGCAGAATCCACCATAAGCCCACCAGGAGAATCGCGCCGTAGATGACTGCCAGGTAGCGATGCCGCCCGACCTGGATCCCTGCCAGGGATACTGTTTCCAGAACTGCATAGATATGCCCATAAGAGAAAAACAGGGTGAGCAAGAATGATGAAGTGATGCCAGCCTTCAGCCAGTTACGCAAGATTAGCCAGGATGCAATGAAAAGCAGGCCTCCTCCCAGCAGACAGATGAGCAGCGGTCGGAGAACAACCTGTGGATCCACCTCCTGGATATTGCTGGCCAGCATTGCCAGAGGTGGAAATGCTGCGAAGCCCAGGGGGTGAAGGGGTATGGGGTGTTTTCGATTGCGTACGAACTGTGTCGCTCTGTTTTTCATGTTAGCAGAAGGGATAAGCTCAGTCTTTTACCCAGCGAACGCCATTTGCCGAGACTTCCAATCGCTGAGGTGGGCGTGTAATTTTCCGGCGCAGGTTGCGATATCGCAGGAAGAGGTTACCCAGTCCAATTGCCCCCCCAGCCGCCTGAACGAACTTATACCAGGCGCGCAGCACCACACGGGGAGAGAAGCCCCAGGCTTTGCGCAGGTGGGTTAATGCCTGGCGCGGCTGGTCGCTGTCGATCAGGCGTTTGGCTGCGAACACATGCAGCCCGGCATGGATTGTGTCCCGTTCCTGTTCAAACTCTGACCGGAATGCAGGGTCATTTTCTAACTCTGACAATAACCTGGCTGCTTCTTCCACAAAGCGGGCGGATTGGGCGATTGTTTTGGCATCCTGGTGCGTTCGCTCGACTGCCCAAACGACAGGCACATGCAGGATGGGCGCCAGGGCAGCGATTTGGATCCACAGCACATGATCCAGGATCAGGTGGTAATCGAGGGGCAAGTACCCGACCTTTTCCACAGCAGACCGGCGCATGAAGACCGATGGCTGGAGAAGCACGTTAAAGCCCAGTAGATCGACCAGCTTATACGGATGATAGGGGTGCCAATCGAGCAAGCGCAGATCAACATCTACCATCACCCCATCACCATACACCATCCCGGCTTTAGGGTGCGTGACAAGGGTTTGAACCGCTTGGCTGATAACATCCGGGCGGTAATAGAGATCATCCGAGTTCAGCCAGGCAACAATCTCACCGCGAGCACGACGCAGGCCTTTGTTGATCGCATCTGCCTGGCCCTGGTCTGGCTCAGAAACCCACCAGGTGATGTGGTGGTCTCCGCGAGCCGGGTCTGCATAACGCTTGATGACCTCCACACTGCCATCGGTGGAGCCGCCATCGACGATCAGGTATTCGATGCGCGGGTAGTCTTGCCAAAGCACGGATTGGATAGTCTGCTCTACAAAGCGGGCGTGGTTGAAGCAGGGTGTGACGATCGAGACGAGGGGTAGTTGCTCTGGATTCGCTGATCCTCGGCCGTAATCTTGGGTTGGCAATATTTGCATCCTGCTTAGAACAGGGATTGGTAATCGACCTTTGGGAAGATGGTGAGCTTGCCTCCCACCGTTGCATCGAGGATGCGCCGCCCGCTGCCCTCATAAGCCTGGCGGGCTAAGTGGTAGGCGCGCTCTGAGCCTTCCAGGTCGGGTAGCTGCCATTTGAATCCTTTGCCGAAGTAGTTGGGGGCAAAATGGTTGGGATCATCCCCGTCAGAGACGATTGCCTGGTTGGCAGGGCCTTTGGTCTGGAAATTATGATCGACCCCGACCAGGATTGCCTCCTGAAAGCCCATGTAATAGGCTAATTGC
>JAFGBV010000012.1 GCA_016932955.1 Anaerolineales bacterium
ATGGACTTTTTCCAGCATCGGTACGGCACGGCGATGTCGGTGATCGGCACGGTGACGCAGATCATCACCTACTTCGGTTGGACGGCGGCACAGATCGTGGCTGGCGGCGCAATTTTACAGGCGCTGTTGGGATGGCCCCTCACCAGCGGGATGATCCTGGTAACGGTGGTAGTGACGCTTTATACGATCATGGGTGGACTGTGGGCAGACACAGCGCTGGACTTCATGCAGATGTTCCTGACCTGTGCAGGGTTGATCATGATCATGGCGGGAATCATCAGCAACGTTGGAGGGCTGAGCGAGATGTTTGGGCTTACTGGCGCGCAAGAGATCACGCACGAGCACCCGTTTGCGATCTGGCCAACAGAATCGGATGGTTATTATGGGTACTATGGAATGCATGGGTGGTTTTACTATATTGCGGCCTGGCTCTCGCTTGGTTTAGGCGCCATTCCTGCCCAGGATTATCTACAGCGCACCTGCGCAGCCAAGAACGAGAAAGTGGCTGTGCAAGCAACCTTCCTGGCGGCAATTCTGTACCTATCTTTTGGTGTGCTTTCTCCATTAATTGGTGTTACTGCTTATGGTGCGCTGGGTGCAGAATTGGAGGGGCCGGAGACGGAATTCGTGCTGGTTTCAATGGCGATGAAATTCCTGCCGCCGCTGCTGACCACAATCTTCATCGCAGCGCTGGCGTCAGCGTTGATGAGCACTTCAGATAGTTCGATGCTGGCGGGATCTACGATGTTTACTGAGAACATTGTTAAAGTATTCAAGCCCAATATTTCAGATAAGACCCAGCTACTGCTGACGCGCTTAGGGCTGCTGGTCAGCGGGTTCTTGAGCCTGCTGATTGCCATGTATGCCAGCACGATCTATAAATTAGCCGTGCTGGCGAATACCTCCATCCTGGTAGGTCTGGCGGCGCCATACCTGATCGGCATGTATTGGAAGAAAGCCAACCATACCGGAGCGCTGATTTCGTTTTTTGGCGGTGTGATCTCGTGGGTCGCGCTGACATTCTACTATATGTATTCCTATGTCCTGCCGGTGATCTACGAGGGCGAGATGATGGATGATGTGGCGTGGGATTCGATTTATATTGCCTCGACGCCGGCGTTCTTCATTTCCGTCGTGCTCTTGTTTGTGGGCTCGCTGCTTACACAGAAGATGGATCCGCCCAAGATCCTGACTGACATCAATGGAAAACCAGTGGATATGAAGAATGTAATTGGGTTTAAAGGTCTGAACGAGGCATAATATGCTATGATTGGGATGGGAAATGTCATCCATGACAATTCCCATCCCATCAACTCAACAGAAGCCGGCCACGAAGAAAAGGAAAGTCCTGCTGTTTTTCTTGGCCTTGTCGGCAGTCGTTTTGATTTGCTGTCAGGTGTTAGGTTGGAATATTAGGATAAGGAGTGAAAGATGCCAAACGGATATAATGGTAAGATCTTGCATGTTGACCTGACGCATGGCAAGCTGGAAATCGAGGTGCCCCCGGAGGCATTTTATCGCAAGTACATGGGCGGCAGCGCGATGGGTTTATATTACATTTTGCGCGATATGCCAGCTGGGGTAGACCCTCTATCGCCTGAAAATATCTTGACCTTGATGGCGAGCGTGACGACTGGAGCGCCGATCTCGGGGCAAAGTCGCATGAACGCCAATGCCAAGTCGCCGATGAGCGGGGGGATTGGGGATTCGCAGGCGGGCGGCTTCTTCCCGGCAGAGCTGAAGTTCGCTGGGTTTGATGGCATTGTGATCAAAGGGCGCTCAGCAAAGCCAGTATACCTGACACTGCTGAATGGGGAAGCGGCGTTGCATGATGCGGCTCACCTGATGGGCAAGACAACCAAGGAAGTGGATGAGATCCTTAAGCAAGAGGTGGGCGATAAAAAGGCCGAAATTCTACAACACGGGCCGGCAGCAGAGAAAGGCGTGCGCTTTTCGAGCATCGTGAACATGTCGAACCGGAATAATGGACGTACCGGTATGGGACTGGTGATGGCGAGCAAGAATCTGAAGGCGGTGGTGGTGCGCGGTTCGCAGAAGGTACAGCTGGCAGACCCAGCAGCACTAGCTGAATTGAACAAGGCTGGTCCAAAGCTGATGCCGGATAACCCGGACGTAGATGGGCTGGGGAAGTACGGCACAGCCAGCGTGGTGACCTTTCAGAATTCCATTGGCTCGCTGCCCACACGTAACTACAATGAAGGTCAGTTTGAAGACTGCGATAACCTTAGTGGCGAAACGTTGTACGACACTGTGCTGAAGAAGCGCGACACCTGCTATGCGTGCGTGGTGCGCTGCAAACGCGAGGTAGAGATCTTAGAAGGGGTTTATCAGGTCGATCCTTATTATGGCGGACCGGAATATGAAACTCTGGGCACGTTTGGCTCTTACTGCGGGGTGAACAACTTGGCGGCGGTGTGCAAAGCCAACCAGATCTGCAACGAGTATGGGGTGGATACGATCTCGTGCGGGGCGACGATTGCCTTTGCAATGGAATGCTTCGAGAAAGGGCTCATCGGCCTGGAACAGACGGGCGGGATCGAGCTGCGATTCGGCAACGCCGATGCGATGTTGGAAGCGCTGGATCAGATCGTGCACAATAGTGGGCCGCTGGGGAAGGTGCTCTCGCAGGGATCTGCTAGAGCAGCGGCGCTGTGGGGGCCGGATGCAGAAGACTGCCTGATCACGGTGAAGAATGAAGAAGCCCCAGCACATATGCCGCAGGCCAAGAAATCGCTGGCGGTGATCTTTGCAGTCAATCCGTTTGGCGCGGACCACCAATCCAGCGAACATGACCCGATGTATGAGGGAGAGTCCTCTCCGCTGTACTTGGAACGACTGGCGGAGCTTGACCTGAAAGACCCACCGGAACCGGGTAGCCTGGGGCCTGAAAAGGTGCGCTTTGCGGCATACTCGCAGATCTTTTATAGCCTGTTGGATACGCTGGATCTGTGCCAGTTCGTGTGGGGACCGGCGTGGACACTATATGGGCCGACAGAGACCGTGCAACTGGTGCGGGCGATCACAGGATGGCCGGTGAGCTTATACGAGCTGATGAAAGTGGGTGAGCGGCGCTTGAACCTATTGCGTGTGTTCAATGCGCGCGAGGGTTTCACTCGTAAGGATGACCGCCTTCCGAAGAAATTCTTTAAGGCATTAGCCGGCACAGGCCCGACGGCAGGCACAGCCATCGATCCGCAGGAATTTGAGCGTGCTCTGGATCTATATTACCAGTTGATGAAATGGACGCCGGATGGCGTGCCAACACGAGCCAACATGGTAGACCTGGGCGTGGAGTGGGCGGCGGCTTATTTGCCCACACACGCCTGAGGAATATTGCTAAAGAAAAGACCAGCCAGCCAGGTTGGCAAAGCCTGGCTGGCATGGACATTAAGCACATCGATAAGGAGAATTTTATGACGAAATATGATGAGATCTTTCCGCATGTCTCTCCGGTATGGACGCGCTATACACCCATTATTGCCGAGAGGGGCGAAGGATGCTATCTTTATACGGAGGACGGCACGGCTTTTCTGGATTTCACCTGTGGGATTGCTGTGACGAACACAGGGCACTGCCACCCGAAGGTTGTGGAAGCTATTCGCAAACAGGCGGGTTTGCTGCTGCATGGACAGGTGAACATTGTGTATCATAAGCCCCTGTTGGAATTAATCCACGAGCTGCGCGAGGTCGTGCCGCCGGAGCTGGATGGCTACTTCTTCAGCAATTCTGGAGCGGAGGCAATCGAGGGGGCGATGAAGCTGGCACGCCAAGCAACGGGGCGGACCAATATCATTGTCTTCCAAGGGAGTTTTCACGGGCGCACGGTGGGAACGATGTCGTTGACCACCTCCAAGACGATCTATCGGGCGGGTTACCAGCCGCTGATGCCGGGGGTGTTCGTGGCGCCTTTCCCCTACGCATTTCGCTATGGGTGGGATGCAGAGAAGACCAGCCAATGGTGCCTGGAGGAATTAGAATTCCTGCTGGCTACGCAAACTGCGCCGCAGGAGACCGCGGCGATGCTCATCGAACCCGTTCTGGGAGAGGGCGGTTATGTGGTGCCGCCAGCCAGCTTCTTACAAGGGCTGCGCAAAATTTGCGACCAGCACGGCATTTTGTTGATCTGCGATGAGATCCAATCCGGATTTGGACGGACAGGGCGCTGGTTTGCGTTCGAGCATTTTGGGGTCACGCCGGATATTATGACGGTGGCGAAAGGGATTGCCTCGGGGTTGCCGCTTTCTGGCGTGTTCAGCCGGTTGGAGTTGATGAAGAAGTGGGCAACCGGAACGCACGGTGGTACCTATGGCGGGAACGCGGTGGCGGTCGCGGCGGCTGTGGCGACGGTGAAGGCAATGAAGGAAGAGAAGCTCATCGATAACGCCGCGGCACGCGGTGAGCAAATGATGGCGGGCTTGCGAGCCTACCAGCAGCAATTCCCGGGCATTGGAGATGTGCGCGGGTTGGGTTTAATGATCGGCACGGAATTTCGCACCGCAGATGGCAAGCCAGATAAGACGACTGCTAAAGCGGTGATGCATGAGTGCTATGATGAAAAGCTGCTGGTGCTGACCTGTGGTCCTTGGGACAATACCATCCGCTGGATCCCACCGCTGGTGGTCAGTGCGGAGGAAATTGACAAGGCGCTGGGCATCGTCGGCAAGGTTCTAAAGAAGGTATTCGGGTAATCCTTTTCGCCATTGAGTGGATGGTTACTACCTCCCCTAAATTCGGAAGTATTGAATCTGGGGGAGGAGGTTGATATTGGTGGTTAGCAGAAGGAGATTAGGCATGGAAGTCTGGCGGGTTGACCTACGAGAGCAGAGGCTGCGGCGGGAAGCTGTGCCTGAAAGCTGGGCGCGCCTGGGGGGGCGGGGGTTGCTGGCGCGGATCATGGTAGATGAGACGCCGGCGACATGCGAGCCGCTGGGACCGAGGAATAAGCTGATCTTTGCGCCGGGCTTGTTGGTGGGTCATATGCTTTCGAGCCTGGACCGCATCTCTGTGGGTGCGAAAAGCCCTCTGACCGGGGGAATGAAGGAGGCTAACGCAGGGGGTACAACTGGCTTGCAGATGACTTACCTGGGGATCAAGGCGCTGATCCTGGAGGGGCTACCTGCAGAACCAGGCTGGTGGACACTGCATTTGAGCCTGGAGGGCGCCCGATTTGAGCGGGCAGATGACCTGGCAGGGTTGGGGGTGTTCGAAACTGCGCCGCGACTGGTGGAACGCTATGGCGAGAAGGTTGCCATTGCCTTGATTGGCCCCGGAGGAGAGATGCGCATGTCTGCGGCGGGCATCCAGAACCTGGACAAGGAAAGGCTGCCATCGCGCATTGCGGCGCGGGGCGGTATCGGGGCAGTAATGGGATCGAAAGGGCTAAAGGCGATCATATTCGACGCCAAAGGAGGACAGAAACCGCCGATTGCGGACCCGGAGGCATTCCGGGCGGCGCAGAAGACATTCACCAAGGCGGTGTTGGAACACCCACAGTCGGCTGTGTATAAGGAGTATGGCACCGCGGCGATGGCGCGGATGTGCGACGGGTTTGGGGCGTTGCCGACGCGCAATTTCTCCAGCGGGCAGTTCGAGGGGGTGGAAAAGATCAGCGGTGAGTACATGCGGCAGGTGATCTTACAGCGAGGCGGCGAGGGAACACCCACACATGCTTGCATGCCGGGCTGCACGATCCAATGCTCGAATACCTATGCGGACGCAGATGGGAAGATGATTGTTTCTCCGCTGGAGTACGAGACGATCGGATTGATGGGCTCGAACCTGGGGATTGACGATCTGGATTGGATCGCGCGAATGAATTGGGAGGTCAACGACCTGGGGCTGGATTCGATCGAGATGGGGGCTGCGCTGGGCGTGGCGGCTGAGGCGGGGCTGATGAAGTTTGGTGATGGAGAAGGTGCCATGCGCCTGCTGAGTGAGGTACGCCAGGGTACGCCGCTGGGACGCATCCTGGGAGCTGGCTCGACGATGGCGGGGAAGGTGCTGGGGGTGGAACGCGTGCCAGCGGTGAAAGGGCAGGCGATGTCGGCCTACGAGCCGCGGGCGATCAAGGGCACGGGCGTGACTTATGCCACCTCGCCGCAGGGGGCAGACCATACCAGCGGGCTGACGATCCGCGCCAAGGTGGACCACCTGGACCCCAAGGGGCAGGCGGAGCTCTCGCGGGCGACGCAGATCAACATGGCAGGGTATGACACGCTGGGGGCGTGCATCTTTGCGGGATTTGGCTTTTCGCTTGCGCCGGAGACGATCAGCATGCTGCTGAACGCGCGTTACGGCTGGCAGGTGGGCACGGATATCCTGCAGGTGCTGGGGCGAGAGTCACTGAAGCTGGAGCGCGAGTTCAACCGGCGGGCAGGGTTCACGTCAGCGCATGACCGGCTACCGGAGTGGATGACGCGCGAGTCTCTGCCGCCGTATAACGCGGTCTTCGATGTCCCAGAAGAAGATCTGGACGGGGTGTTCAACTGGTAAGTTCATATGCGCGTGGAAGTGCACCTACACACCACGCTGGCGCGGCAGACCCCGGAGGGGTATGTGAGTTGCGTGGATATGGAGATTGCCGAGGGGAGCATGCTGGGCGATCTTCTGAAGCAGATGGGGTTCGAAATCGATGATGATCATACACTGCTGGTCATCAATGGGCGGCTGGCGGAAAGGGAACAGGCGCTGGGAGAAGGTGATGTGGTTCACCTGATCCCAGCGTTGTCGGGGGGAGGGGATTGATTAGTGTCTTGAGCTGCTGCGATGACTTGGGTAAAAGCCCTAAAGGTTAATCGCCGCCAGGCAGGTGCTTTTCTCAATTTAACTGCCTACCACACTCAATCGATGGTAATAATGGTCGAGCCAGAGGTTGGACCAGCTCCAAAGAGTGGTATCGCGAACGATACGCGTGACCTCTTCACGGCTAATCTTGACTCCGCTTAGCAGCACCTGGACGTTGTGGCGGCTGACGGCGAGGGTGCGGACGGCAAACATGAGCGGATAGACGCAGAACAGGCGGATGCTGTACTGCCAGGGCGGCAGCGCCTTGATATATTTCATTGCCTTGGTGAGATGGCGCTCGGCCTTGTTCGCCAGCTTCTCTAGCACTTGCATGGCTTCGGGGAGGTGCTCGGGGCGGAAAAGGTCCTCGCGGCATATATTGGAGGCGGCGCAATAGGTGCTCGGGACGAAGATCCAGCCGCGTTCGTAATCTTCGCGCAGACCGCGAATAATGTTCACGGTTTGCAAAGCCAGGCCGAATTCACGGCCGAGGGGCATAAATACCTGTTGGTGATCGCGGATGTAGCGCGATTTCCAGGAGAAGAGATGGGTCAGCAAGTAGCCAACCCTCCCGGCGACCTCGTGCATGTAGTCGTCCATGTCATTCTCATCCTCTACCCATGGACCGCGTGCTACCCAGCGGGCCATGCCGACGGTGGTGTC
>JAFGBV010000135.1 GCA_016932955.1 Anaerolineales bacterium
CAATCCGTTCCCGCATCACGGCTGCCCGTGCACCCGCTCATCTCTACAGATCCACTGGCCCGCCTGCAGCACAGCCGCGGGCAAAGCCTCCCAGATTGGATCGCCCTGCGCAGCGGGCGCATCACCACCTTCCCAGACGGTGTAGCCTTTCCCGCATCGGGAGAGGAGATCCAGGAATTGATCAGCTTTGCCGTCCAGACTGGCACCCGCCTGATCCCTTACGGAGGCGGCACCAGCGTGGTAGGGCACATCAACCCACTCCCAGGCGACTCTCCCGTGCTCACAATTGACTTGCTGCGCATGAATCGCTTGAAATCATTTGACCATAAGAGCATGCTTGCTACCTTTGGCGCGGGCGTTGCCGGGCCAGACCTGGAGGCGCATTTGCGCGCCATTGGTTATACGCTGGGGCACTACCCCCAATCCTTTGAATACTCCACACTGGGTGGCTGGGTGGCTACGCGTTCCAGCGGGCAGCAATCCCTTCGCTATGGCCGGATCGAAAAACTCTTTGCTGGCGGTATCTTGGAAACCCCGCTCGGCACATTGGAGATGCCCCCTTTTCCCGCTTCAGCAGCTGGCCCAGACCTGCGAGAGATTGTGCTGGGGTCAGAAGGGCGTTTGGGCATCCTCTCACAGGTCACCGTGCGTGCCTCGCAACTGCCACAATCCGAGGATTTCCACGGCATCTTCTTCCCAGATTTTGACCATGGCATGGAAGCCGTACGACAGATCCTCGCCTGTGGGCTGCCCCTCTCGATGCTGCGCCTCAGCACGGCCATAGAAACGACCACTACCCTCGCCCTCGCCGGGCATGAAAATCTGATCGGTGCGCTGGAAGCCCTGCTGGCGATGCGTGGCCTGGGAGAGAATAAGTGCTTGCTGCTATTGGGTTTCACTGGAATCACCGCAATGACAAGAGTCGCACGCAGCGAAACGTTACGAATCACATCCCGCTTCGGGGGTATACACGCCGGTAAGGTCTTTGGCGCGCAATGGCATAAAAATCGCTTCCACACACCCTATCTACGCAACACTCTGTGGCAATCAGGCTACGCCATCGACACGCTGGAAACAGCCACTGATTGGGCTGCTGTTCCGGAGATGATCAAGGCAATAGAAATCGCACTTCGCGAGAGTCTGGAAGCCCAGGGTGAGAAAGCCCACATCTTCTCCCACCTCTCTCATCTGTACCCCTATGGAGCAAGCGTGTATACCACCTATCTCTACCGCCTGCATCCCGATCCCGAGGTCAACCTGGTCAGGTGGCAGTCAATGAAAACCGCTGCCAGCCAGGCAATTGTTGCTCACGGGGGCACCATTAGCCACCAGCATGGAGTAGGAATCGACCATGCCCCTTATCTGCCGGCCGAGAAAGGCCGGCTGGGCATCCAGACAATCGAGCAGATCTGTCAAACCTTTGATCCCCATCACGTAATGAATCCTGGCAAACTATTGGTAGGAATATGAACCACACGAACTGGCGGGAGAAAGTTTGGACGAAAATCCACCAGCCCTGGGATATCCTGATCATCGGAGGGGGCATCACCGGCGCCGGCATTCTGCGCGAGGCCACACGCATCGGGCTGCGCGCATTGCTGGTAGAACAGAATGATTTTTCCTCTGGAACCTCTAGCCGCTCATCCAAACTGGTGCATGGAGGCCTCCGCTATCTCAAGGAAGGTAAGCTGACCCTTACCCAAGCCTCTGTGCACGAACGTGAGCAGTTACTCCACGAGGGGCCGGGGCTGATCGACCCACTCGGCTTTCTGCTCACCATCTACAAGGGTGACTTTCCCGGACGTTGGACATTCGAAGTCGGCCTGACCGTCTACGACCTGCTAGCCTTGCGCTGGGATCATCGCCATTACAGCCCGCAAGATTTCCGCATGCTGGCGCCTCACATCGCCCAGCACAACCTGGAGGGCGGCTTCCGTTATGGCGACGCACAGACAGATGATGCACGGCTGGTCTATCGCATCATTCGTGAAGCGATTCTGGATGGCGGCAGCGCTCTTAACTATGCAAAGGCCACGGAGTTGATCTTCGAAGACAGCAAAGTGGTAGGGGCGAGAATTCGGGATCAGGTCGGCCTGCGCCAGGCAGATGTAACTGCGCGAGTGGTGATCAATGCCACCGGAGCCTGGGCAGACCAGTTGCGCACCCAGGTGGGAGCCTTGCCGCGCATCCGTCCCTTGCGCGGCAGCCACCTGATCTTCCCTGCCTGGCGTCTGCCGGTTGCCCAGGCAATTAGCTTTCTGCACCCCCTGGACCGCCGCCCGGTTTTCATCTTCCCCTGGGAGGGAATCACCCTGGTAGGCACTACTGACCTGGATCATCATGACCCATTGGAAGAAGAACCATCCATCAGCCCCCATGAGGTCTCTTACTTGATGGCCGCAGTGGAAGCGCAGTTCCCCTCCCTGAGCATCACCCTGGAGGATGTGATCTCTACATTTTCTGGTGTTAGGCCGGTAATTGGCAGCGGCAAAGACGACCCGAGCAAGGAATCGCGCGACCATATCGTCTGGAACGAGGATGGGCTGCTGACCGTGACCGGCGGGAAGCTGACCACCTTCCGCTTGATAGCGCTGGATGTATTAAAAGCCGCACGCTCTCGCCTACCCGACCTGCCAGAAATCGACCAGAACTTGTCTGTGCTGAATCAAGTTAACATCGACCTGAGCAACATCCCCGAGCTAGAGGATCAACAACGCCGCCGTATCTTAGGGCGTCATGCTGCGGATACGTTGGCCTTCCTCCAGTCCGCACAAGCTGGCGAATTACAACCTATCCAGGACACCCCGACTTTATGGGCCGAGCTACGCTGGGCATGCCGTATGGAGTACGTGGTGCATCTGGATGATCTGCTGTTACGGCGCACCCGCCTGGGCTTGCAGCTTCCCCAAGGAGGACAGGCATTGTTCCCGGTACTCAAGTCGATTTGCCAGGCCGAGCTGCGCTGGACAGACCAGCATTGGGATAATGAAGCTAACCGCTACCGTACCCTATGGGAACAGCATTATCAATTACCGCAACGCAATGCAATCCCGGAGTGGAAGCCTCTCCTAGAAACAGCGCGCGCCAGGCATCGCGCAATGGTGCCCCGCAGCCGAAAACTGGTGCGCCGCACTGCCATAGCAGGCTTGGTGATTGCTGCAGCTGCAGCCATCCTCTACTGGAAAAAAAAGGTAGATAAAAGGCATATAGACGGTTAAACGAATTACCGTTACAATCAGCATTCAGCAGTTTAATTCTGATTGGTTAAGATTGCTGAGAATCTAGGTAATTAGCCATGACGAAAGATTTAATTCTTGCGATCGATAACGGCACCCAGAGCATGCGTGCTGTCATATTTGACCTGCAAGGGAACCCGATTGCAAAGGTACGCATCCCCTTGCAGACTCATCATGCACCGCAACCAGGTTGGGCTGAACATGAACCATCCTATTACTGGTCCGCCCTCTGTCAGGCATGCCAAGAACTCTTCCAGCAATACCCGCAATACCGTGAGCGGCTGGCTGGAGTAACGCTGACAACACAGCGCTCCACAATTATCAACGTAGATGAAAAAGGCCAACCGCTTCGCCCGGCAATTGTTTGGCTGGATCAGCGGCGCACCTACGGCCTCAAACCATTAGGAGGTTTGTGGGGCTTGGCTTTTGCATTGAGTGGTATGACCAAAACGGTTGCTTACCTTCAGGCGGAGGCAGAAGTTAACTGGGTCTACAAGCACCAACCAGAGATCTGGGAACGCTCGTACAAAATCCTCTATCTGTCTGGCTACCTCACCTATCTGCTGACCGGGCGCTTCATTGACTCCGTTGGTAGCCAGGTAGGCTATATGCCTCTCGATTATAAAAAATTACATTGGGCAAGCTCTTGGGATTGGAAATGGCAAGTCCTGCCCATCAAGCCTCACCACCTCACTGAGCTGGTACCCCCCGCCAGCATCTTAGGCGAGATCACACCCCAGGCTTCCCAGGCTTCTGGCATCCCAGAAGGGCTGCCGCTTGTAGCAGCGGCAGCAGATAAAGCCTGCGAGGTAATTGGCTCAGGTTGCATCGACCCGTACATGGGCTGCCTCAGTTACGGCACCACAGCCACAATTTGCACCACCCACCACCGTTACGTTGAGCCCATTCCGCTTATCCCGCCGTACCCGTCGGCAATTCCCGGCGCTTACTGCATGGAAGTGCAAATCTACCGCGGCTTCTGGATGGTCTCGTGGTTCAAGGAAGAATTCGGGTACCCAGAACAGATGGCAGCCGAGCAGAGTGGCATCGAAGCAGAAGCCCTGTTCGATAAAATGATTGGTGATGTCCCAGCCGGTAGCATGGGCTTGGTCTTGCAACCTTACTGGTCGCCGGGGCTAAAAATCCCCGGCCCTGAGGCGAAAGGAGCAATCATTGGCTTTGGGGATGTTCACACGCGCGCCCACCTGTACCGGGCAATCCTCGAAGGACTGGCTTATGCCTTGCGTGAGGGCAAGGAACGCACTGAAAAAAGAAGCCATCAACCAATTACGGAGTTGCGTGTCTCTGGCGGAGGCTCGCAGAGCGAGGCAGCCATGCAAATCACCGCCGATGTCTTCGGCCTGCCTGCCGCCCGACCCCATATTTATGACACATCTGCTTTAGGCGCAGCGATTGATGCTGCCGTGGGCCTAAAGCTGCACACAGACTTTCCCGCAGCCATCCAGGCCATGACGCGCATCCAGCGAGTTTACGAGCCGCGCCCGCGCGAGCATGAGATCTATGATGGGCTGTACCGGCACGTTTACTTGAAGATGTACCGCCACCTCAAACTGCTCTACGAAGAGATCCAACAGGTGACTAACTACCCCCCCAACCTGAGATAGGAGAATAAAAAAACCGGAGACCGTTAGGGTTCCATTGGTCTCCGGTGCAAATTGCTTGAATTGCAGAGCTTACTTGGTCGTCACCCGATTTTTCAAGGTACGGGCAAGGATAGTTTCCAGATCCTTATTCGATTCGCCACTCTTGCGCTTCTTGCGGTTCGGGTCCAATTTTCCTTCCACCATGGTGCGTTTCATCGCTCTTACCATTGCATCTTCCATGGCTGTTGGTATCGGCGCTTCCTTTTCTTCCTGAACTACCTCAGCAGGCTTCGCTTTTTCTTCCTTGGGCTTCACAGCCTTGCCGACCATACTGCGCACGGCATCCTCTGGCTTATCCTGCAGCGCCTTCATACTCAGGCGGATCTGCTTCTTCTTGCGATCAACATCCAGGATCTTTACTTCAACCTCATCACCCTCTTTAACATAATCACCTGGTGTACGAATGTAATCGTGGGTCATCTCACTGATATGCACCAGCCCTGGGCGCTCTGCGCCAATATCCACAAAAGCACCAAATTTTTCCAGGCGGGCGACCTTGCCCTTCACAACCGCATCCTTCTTGATCTCGCCCCATTCTAGATCCAACGGCTTGATCATAGTCAGGTCGATGCGCCCCTTCTTAGACTCAACCCGGCGCACCCATACTTCCACTTCCTGCCCAACCTGGACTACGTCTTCCACACGATTCACCGTTTCTTTCTGTAGTTGGGAGATATGGATTACGCCCGGTATCCCTACCCCAATATCCACAATTGCCCCCGCCAGCATGGTTTTCACAACCTTACCGGTAAAGTGCTGCTTTCTCTTGATTTCACCCAGGCTGCTTGGGGTTACCGAGGCGAGATTTGTATCCATAAAATCACTCTCCATTTGTTCCAATTATAACGCAAGGATGGATTATACCAACCACAGCGTAAAAAGTCAAAAAGTAATCAAAACTCTCATCAAATAATAACCTTCAAGATAAAAAAGTGGGCAGGCAACTAAATCAGCCCACCCACAACACAGATTTAGAAAAGACCCGTCAGGCGCTCTGCGGAATCGGGGTTCCACCATTTTTCTGGTATGGGAGCGGGAAAATCACTTCGAATTCATCGCGCGTGATTGTCTCCACCTCCAACAGCCGGGTGGCAATTGCATCCAGGTAATTACGGTATTGTGTCAGCAAGCTTTTCGCCTGTTCATAGGCATCATTCACCAGGCGCCGTACTTCTTGGTCAATCTGCTGCGCAACCGCCTCCGAATAATCGCGCTGCTCCGAGATCTCACGCCCCAGGAAGATTAACTCTTCTTTCTGACCATAAACCATGGGACCCAATGCATCGCTCATTCCGAGGCGTGTCACCATCGCCCGCGCCATGCGCGTTACGCGCTCCAGGTCATTCGAAGCGCCTGATGTAATATCGTTGAATACCAGCTCTTCTGCTGCCCGACCGCCCAGTAAACCAACCATATCAGCAATCAGTTTGCGGCGTGGCATTAAGGTACGGTCTTCCTCCGGCAGCGCCAGGGTATACCCTCCTGCCATTCCGCGTGCAGTAATCGACACCTTATGGACGGGGTCAGCTTCGGGGATAGCATTCATCACCACAGCATGCCCCGCCTCATGATAAGCCACAATCCGTTTCTCCTCTTCGCTGATCAGGCGGCTCTTGCGCTCCGGTCCCGCAATTACACGCTCAATCGCTTCTTCCAGGTCTTCTTGCTCAATCACTTTCTTATTACGCCGAGCCGCCAGGATCGCTCCCTCGTTCACCAGGTTTTCCAGATCCGCCCCCACAAATCCAGGCGTCGAACGCGCCAGCACATCCAACTCAACATTGGTGGCAAGTGGCTTGCCTTTTACGTGAACCTTCAAGATCGCCTCTCGCCCGCGCATGTCAGGCCGGTCGAGCACCACCCGCCGGTCAAACCGTCCTGGTCGCAGTAACGCCGGATCAAGGATATCGGGGCGGTTCGTAGCAGCCATAATGATCACGTTGGTATCAGTATCAAAGCCATCCATTTCCACCAGCATCTGGTTTAGCGTCTGCTCCCGCTCATCGTGGCTGCCACCCAGCCCGGCTCCACGTTGTCGTCCAACCGCATCGATCTCATCCACGAATACGATGCATGGCGAGTGGCGTTTAGCCTGGTCAAACAAATCGCGCACGCGGCTGGCGCCTACACCTACAAACATCTCAACAAACTCAGAGCCAGAAATGGAGAAGAAGGGAACACCTGCCTCGCCAGAAACAGCCTTTGCCAGCAGAGTTTTGCCCGTGCCCGGAGGCCCAACCAGCAAAACACCCTTCGGGATGCGCGCCCCCAGGGATATGAATTTCTCCGGCTCGCGCAAGAACTCAACCACCTCTTGCAATTCCTCTTTGGACTCATCCACACCAGCAACATCTGCAAAAGTGACCGATGGTTGGTCGCCAGTGAACATGCGGGCGCGCGACTTGCCAAACGACATGGCTGCATTATTGCTCCCCTGCGCCTGGCGGAAGAAGAACCAGAACACCACCCCCAGGAACAGAAAAGGCAAAATATAGGTCAGCGCGGTCATCACATTCAACCACGCGCTGGGAGGCTTGATCTCAATTTTGACCACACTAGGAGAGAGTTGCTCAGGCTTCACGCCCATGGCGATTAACTGCTCAACCAGGGTCGCTGTGGGATCCTTGTATGATGTGCGTTCAATTTCTTGCGTGCCGTCACGATAGATTACGGTTAGCCGGCTATCATCTTCAATGACGCGCGCCACCTTGCCGCTTTGGATATCAGCAGCCACCTGATTGATCGAGAGTGTTTCTTGCGAAGCAGCATTGTTCTGAAAGCTGTAAAATAGCAAGATCACGATGGCTGTAATAAACAGGATATATATAATCGTTGATCGATTTTTTGGTGCGTTCACGAATACCTCCGCTATAAATCCGCAGACCATTGGTATAACAAACCAACAGACCCTGATATGCCCCGGTCTGCACGGCGATTATACCAACCTCTTGCTTACCCTGGTAGATAAGCGAACTCATTTTGGAGAACTTTAACAACGTTCTAACATTTGACGATTTGCCAGAGTTCGTCTATACTGACCTCAAGCAAGCCAAGGAGCATATCGCATGAGTAAAGAAAATGAAACTCAAAACCCATCCACAGAATCACCCTCCCCGGCTGAGATGGCCGATTCGGCAGCAGACGCCACCGAAGGTGGAATGAGAACCAGCCAGGAAGAATTGGAAATCCTCGCTGCCTTGAATTCTGTCTCTCCTGTGGATGAAGCAGACTCCGAAGATCATGGGCTTCATGCAGCGTCTAGCGTAGGTGAAGACAGCGAAATTCCTCCCGGCGTAGGACTTCCCGTAGTCGAAATCCCTATGCCTCCCGCTGCATCCACGAAGGGCGCGCCTCCCATCACCCAGGATGAGATCCTATGGATCGGTCCAACAGCGGGCATGCCAGGTGCCAGCGCACCCTCACAACCTGACGCGCTGCCAGCCGACCCGGCAATGGTGGATATGCTGGTCACCAAGACGCGCATCCAGGCATTATGGGATCGCGCAGATGAGATCATCAAGGTAGTCAACCAGCGCATGTATACACTCGAAATCGGACGCTCCTTACTCGATCAGATTAAGTATGGACGCAATGAGCTCCTTGCCGGGCGCGACCATTACGAGGAAGCAGAACGTCATATCAACGAAGCAGAATACCGCGCTAATCAGAGCTCAAAATCCCGTCGCTGGTCTTACACCTATGGCGTTCCCTTGTTTATCTATGAACTGATCTGGGGGATTGTCTTCACCTACTTCGTGATCCGCTATTGGCCGCAGATGAGCCAGGCGGGTAGCACAGCTGGCTATTACCTTCTCGGATCCCTGGTGGCAGGTGGCTTTGGCGGTGTGCTGGGAGCACTGCTGGCGCTGGTGAAACATATTTCTCAGGAGCAAGATTTTGACCGCCAGCACACCATGTGGTACCTGAACAGCCCTGTGATGGCATCAGGTATTGGAGTAGTAATTTATCTGGTGATGAACGCCGGATTGTGGTCGCTGACCAGCTCAGGAAGCCAATCCATCAACCAGCCTGCAATTATCTATGTTTTGGCTTGGCTGGCTGGTTTTCAGCAGAATGTATTCACTTCGATTGTGAAGCGCCTAATCAAAGTATTCGAGATCGAGGGGCAAAAGGAGGAGGCGAAAGTGGAAAAGGTGAAAGAACCTACCCAGTCAATTCCACCCCCGCCTCAGGGCAGCGAGGAAGGCCCTTCAAAAAGGGGATAGGCCCGCTCAGGTTTCCTTGCTCAGATCTAACCCTCAATCCAGCGTAAGAAACGCCGCGCCCAGGATTGCATGCGGATCCACAAGCGGTAAGATTTGGAGGATACTTGGCGTTGCGGAAGGAAAGGCCCCGTCCAAACGGCTACGGCTGCTCCCCAAGTTAGCCCTGCGCCAAAACCCACAAACACAACCCGATCACCTGCCTGCAAACGGCCTTGCTGGATTGCCTCGCAGGTAGCAATAGGAATCGATGCAGTAGAAGTATTCCCATAGCGGTCGACGTTCACCACGCACTTCTCCAGTGGAATATCCAGCGCCCGCGCCGCAGCGTCAATGATGCGCTCATTCGCCTGGTGGGGAATAACCAGGTTGATCTCCTGGATCGTCAGCCCTGCCGCATCCACCACCTCCTTAGTTGCCATTGACATCACACGCGTGGCAAAACGAAATACCTCTCGCCCTTTCATCTGGAGGTAGTGTTGCCCTTTATAGATGGTTTCCAAGCTTGCTGGCATGCGACTGCCACCAGCCGGCACCGAGAGCAAGTCACTGCCAGATCCATCCGAGCGCATCGTAGCTGAGACCAACCCGCCGGGTTCTTCGCTGGCTTGAAGTACGAACGCCCCTGCCCCGTCGCCAAACAGGATACAGGTATCCCGATCTTTCCAATTGGTAAGTCGCGAGAGTGTTTCCGCACCGATCACCAGCGCGTTTTTTATCGAACCTGTGCGAATACATTGTGTGGCGATATTCAGAGCGTAAATAAAACCCGAACAGGCTCCCGAGAGATCAAATGCACCTGCCTTCACCGCACCAATCCGGTCCTGCACCAGGCAGGCAGTCGCCGGAAAGAGGTGTTCCGGCGATGAGGTAGAAACAATGATCAAATCAACATCCGATGGTTTCAAGCTCGCCACTTGCAAAGCGTTCAGGGCAGCAGTTACTGCCAGCGAGGCAGTAGTATCATCCGGTCCAGCAATATGCCGCTCACGGATACCTGTGCGCGTGCGGATCCACTCATCCGAGGTATCCACCATTCCCGCCAGTTCCTCGTTAGTCAGGATTTTCTCTGGTACAGTCATCCCCCAGCCTGTTATATGGGCGTAAGGACTCATTGCCTATGCTCCTGATACCGGCTGAAGATAATAGTCGCATTATGCCCACCAAAACCGAACGAATTTGACAGCACATGGTCAAGCCGCACCGGACGGGATTGATTTGGAACATAATCCAGGTCGCACTCTGGATCAGGGTATTCATAATTGATCGTTGGCGGGATGAGCTCGTGTTGTAAAACTTGCACGCAAATCACCCCCTCCAAAGCGCCTGCGGCTCCCAGCAGATGCCCGGTCATTGACTTGGTCGAAGAGATCGGGATCCGGTAAGCCAAGTCGGCAAACACAGTTTTAACCGCCATGGTTTCGCTCTTATCATTCAAAAGCGTGCTCGTGCCGTGCGCGTTGATATACCCCACCTGGTCAACCCGCAAGCCGGAATCTAGCAGCGCCAGGCGCATGCAGGCGGCCGCCCCTGTCCCATTTTCAGCCGGGGCAGAGATATGATATGCATCATTCGTAGTTCCATAACCGCTCACCTCTGCCAAAATCGTCGCACCGCGACCCCGTGCATGCTCCAGCGTTTCCAGCACCAAAACCGCAGCTCCCTCGCCCATTAAAAACCCATCTCGCTGCAGGTCAAACGGACGTGAAGCATGCTCCGGATCATCATTACGTGTCGAAAGCGCATTCATCACCCCCATCCCCGCCATAGCGATTGGCACAATCGCTGCCTCACTGCCTCCACTGAGCATCACATCCGCCGCCCCGCGGCGGATGATCTCGCAAGCCTCGCCAATGGCATTCGTGCCGCTAGCACACGCAGAGACAACCGCCAGATTTGGACCACGCACCCCCAATTGGATCGCAATCACCCCCGGGCATGAATCCTGGAGCATCATGGGCACCAGAAATGGGCTCACCCGTTCTGGTCCCCTCTCGTAGACCACTTGCATCTGTTCATACAAAGTCGAGATCCCACCCACTCCGCTGCCCATCACGACACCAATCCGATCCCGGTTGGAATCATCAATCGTCAGGCCCGCCTGCTCAACAGCCTGTTTTGCTGCCGCTAATCCATACTGGCTGAAAAGATCCATCCTGCGCGCCTCGCGGCTGCCAAACAATGCTGCACCATCAAACCCCTTTACCTCAGCCGCAATTTTCACCCTGTGCGCACTGGTGTCATAGCGTGTGATGAGCCCGGCGCCAGAACGACCGCTTATAATCCCTTCCCAAAGCGTCGGCACATCATTTCCTAACGGGCTGATACAGCCTAAGCCGGTGACCACAACACGTTTTCTCATGCCTGCCTCCTGTAGCAAATGATTTCTTCATGTTTACAACAGCAGAGAACTCTGGATTAACAACACCGCCTCCATCAGATGGAGGCGGATAATTTCGACCGGCAAAGGGACTTTCGACAGAAGATATTAGCCCGTTATACTGATCTTGTTAGTGCGTGAACCTGGCGCACGTGCACGCGGTCATGTTGTGCGATGATATTGGCAAGCTCTTGCAAGCGCGTCGGTCCAAAGATGGCATGACGCGCTGTGCGTTGCCACCCCTGCGCTGGAAGACTCTGCAGCATATTGACCAGTTCAATGCGCGCAGAGGTAAATTCGCGCCAGGCATCCAACGCGTTTTGCTGGGCATACTGCCTCGTTTCAGCCCATGCATCTGTATCCTTGCCAGGAATAAAGGGGTTCTCCTCTGCCAAAACCCTCTGCATGCGCGGAATATTGACTTCGATCTCTACATCCCGCAGATGGCACAACACCTCCACCACCCCCCATTCCTGTGGGGCAGGGCGCGCCGTCAGTTGTTCAGCATTCAGCCCCCCGCATCGCGCCGAAAATACCGCTGGAGTCGAGCGCAGCACAGCCAGGATCGCATCGGGTGCACTCAGCTCTGGCTCATGTTTTTCTAGGGGTTCAGCATGCAGCCACTTCAATAAACCATTTAGATCACCCTGCGCAGGCAGCTCCCCCCCACCTTCCCAGGCGCGTAACCCATCCGAGCATACCCAATAAAACCCCAAGCCAAGCTGGCGCGCTGGTGCAATATCCATCACCGCATCATCGCCAGCCATGACAACCCCGCCCTCTGGCCAGCCAAGCTGGCCTAAGAACTCGGTGTAATACGCCAGATTGGGCTTGGCGAAATGAAAGGTCTCATAGCTGGGCACAAGGTCAAAGGACACTTCTTGCACTGCAAGCCCAGCCCATTCCAGGCGCTGCTCAATGGCTGTGCGGGGGAAAAGCGGATTTGTCGCCACGCCCACTTTGTAACCGAGATTGAAAACCTCCTGTACGAGGCGCACCGCATCCGGTTTCGGCTTCGTCACGCGCCGTAAAAGGGGAAAATCCTGGGTGTAGAAAGCATCAATCGTCTCCCGCACAACATCCTGCTGCAATCCCAACGCCGGATAAAACGCCGCATTGAACACCTCAGCAAGGCTACGATCAGGAAGCTGGTTCTCAGACATCTTGCGTGTGGCAGCAAGCAGATGCTGAATCAGTGATTGTGGCTCTGCATGCACCGCCATACGCGCGGAAAGTGCCTGCAAGTAAGCAGGCACAAAACGATCCATATCGTTCGCTAGCAGAGTATCATCCAGGTCAAGGAGCAGAACCGTCATGCGGATTTTCCCCAAAAACAGGCAGCAGCGTGTGGCATTCCCCACAGCCGATATAAGCATCAAAACCGGAACGGTGAGTTTTGGTGCAGTAAGTTGTGACCTCGACTCTCTGCTTAAAAAATGGGAAAGGCCGCCTCAGCCGCGGCTTCAGGCTCATCGACTGGCAGGCATTTGCCATCTGGATCCCCGGCACTGGGCAGGTCTCACACAACTCCCTCCGCCAGGGCAGCGGGGAAGTACCCCCCTGCAGCAAGCGGCATTCCTCACGCTCGCGGCCGCGGTGGTAATCCCCATAAAAATAGCGACATTCTTTCCCAGCAGGTGTGCGCATGCTACTCTAGTTTATCATAGTGAATGAAGGCGATCTAAACTTTACGACTCAGACCCGCGTGACATAAGAACCGGTTCGGGTATCTACGCGGATACGATCTCCCACATCCACAAATCCAGGCACCTGCACTTCCAGGCCGGTATGTGTCTTTACCTTCTTGGTCACACCGGTCGCCGTATCGCCGCGCACTGCCATCTCCCCTTCCACCACATCCATATCAACCGTAATGGGCAAATCCACATCAATCGGCTCACCCTGGTAGAATGTCAGCTTGAGCTCCAGATTCTCAGTCAGGTATAGCGCACTATCACCAAGCAGGCTCGCCGGGATGGCTGGCTGTTCAAAGGTCTCCATATCCATGAAGAAATACAATTCGCCATCATTATACAGGTATTGCACATTATGGAAATCCAGTCGCGCATCCTGCACTCGCTCGCCCGATTGGAATGTTCGCTCCAGAGTCGTGCCAGAGCGTAAATCCACTGCCTTGACCCGAATGGTCGCATTCCCACGTCCAGGTTTGTGGTGGCTATACTCCAATACTTTATACAGTTTGCCATCGTATTCAAAGGTAACCCCTTTGCGAAGTTCATTTACATCGATCATGCAAATTTCCTCTTGCTTTCCATTTCTTAGTATTACCCCGAAGATTCCAAAATATCAAGCAGAATGCTTTCCTCTAGTGATTATCCAGAATCTATTGGTTTACAGGCAGGGCGATTATAGCGGAGGGCGAATGGGTTGGCAAGGCTAAATCCAATTTTGTGGTAAACTTTAACCACGCACAGAAAGCGCAGGAGGTGAGCGTGGAAGACAAACCCAAACGCCTGGTCTATATTGAAGACGAGGAGGAAATGATTGACCTGGTGACACTCGTGCTGGGGCGCCGTGGCTATGAAGTTATCGGCGCGAACGGGGGACGGCAAGGGCTGGACTTGGTGCGCAAAGAGCTCCCCGACCTGGTTCTACTCGACCTGATGATGCCTGATATGGATGGCTGGGATGTGTACCACCACCTCAAAGCAGAAGACGATACGCGTGATATCCCTGTCATCATCGTCACTGCCAAAGCACAGAGCATTGATAAAGTGCTAGGCCTGCACATTGCCAAAGTGGACGATTACATTGCTAAGCCATTTAGCCCCCAAGAGCTATTAGATAGCATCGAAAAAATCCTGCGCCAGCACCCCAAAACAGCTTCGCAACCCTGAGTTTCGTGCAGTGGGGCGATTCGAGGCGTCTCGTTTTATCACTGCTTTCTTGGATGGGCAATCCTTTTTCCGCGATGAAATTCGTAACGATCCATAACCTCTCCCGACCACAGGTGCAGCCTGTGCTTGCCGGTTACTGCAAATCCTTCTTCTGCCAGTTGCGCGGCCTGATGTTTTGCAAGCACCTGTCGTCGGATAAGGGTCTTTTGCTTGTCCAGGGACGCCAAAGCCGGCTGGATTCTTCGATACATATGTTTTTCATGCGATTCGATATCTGCGCCGTTTGGATTTCTTCCAACCACCTGGTGGTTGATATGCGCCTGGCGCGGCGCTGGTACCCGGCTTACCTGCCCCAAAAACCTGCCCAATACGTATTGGAATTACATGCAGATCGTTTCAATGATTTCCAGATTGGTGACCAAATCCGTTTCGATGATGCTACTGCGTAATGCAAGCCTGCTCCTGATACTCGCCTTGCTCTGGCCTATGCAGCCTGCCCTGGCCCAGCAAGAACCGCCCCCTGGCCCCGTCTATATTGTTCAATTCGGGGATACCGTTTGGGATATTGCGGCGCGCTTTGGCGTTTCGGTGGATGAATTGTTGCTGGTCAATGGCATCGCCGATGCCAGCCAGCTCCAGGCAGGCGCATCGTTGGTGATCCCCGGGCTAGAAGGCATCCAGGGCACTCTCACAACAAAGACCGTCGCCTTCGGCGAAACCTTGCACAGCCTGAGTCTGCGCTATGGAGTGCCAGAGGATATCCTGACCCGCCTTAACCACATCACCAGCCCAGTTGAGCTTTATGCCGGTGCTTCTCTCGTCATTCCAGAATCGACCGAGATCCCAGAAAGCAGCGGGCGCGCGGTGCTGACCCCCGGACAAAGCCTTTTGGAGCTGGCTATCCTGCGCAACAGCAACCCTTGGACGCTTTTGGCCCAAAATAGCCTGGAGAATACCTATTATGCCCTGCCAGGCGACGTGCTATGCATCCCTGGTGCTGCCGAGGAAGGTCCCGGCGGCTTACCGCCCCAAATAACTACGATTGAGATCACCCCTCTCGTCCAGGGAAAGACCACTGTTGTGCGCATCACCTCCAGTGAGCCGGTTGCTCTTTCTGGCACCTTGATGGAACACCGCCTGAACTTCTTCAACGACCCATCAGGAGCGATCATTGCCTTGCAGGGGGTGTATGCCCTGGCAGAGCCGGGTATCTACCCCTTCTCGCTGCAGGGCACGCTTGCAAACGGCGCTCCTCTGGCTTTTGTGCAATCCGTTTTGGTCAGCAACGGCAACTACAGTTATGAATCACTGACAGTCGATCCCGCAACCCTTGATCCATCAGTAACACAGCCTGAGAACGAGCAATGGATGGCACTGGCTTCACCAGCTACAGAGAATAAACGCTGGGAGGGTGTTTTCTCCGCCCCAGTCGATACAGTATTTCTACAATGTATTACTTCGTGGTTTGGAACCCGGCGCTCGTATAATGAAAGCGACTACATCTATTTCCACACCGGCTTAGATTACTGTAACGGTGCTGGCTCTTCCGTATATGCTCCCGCGCCAGGAACAGTGGTCTTTGCTGGTAGGCTGGAGGTACGCGGATGCGCCATCATGATCGACCATGGCTGGGGGGTCTACACCGCCTATATGCACCTCCAAGATAATAAGGATACGAAAGAGTGCCAGGATTATGGCATCCTGGTGAGCGAGAATGATTCTGTTGAGACAGGTCAGTTAATCGGCATCACTGGTGGAACCGGGCGCGTTCAGGGACCTCACCTGCATTGGGAGATCCTGGTGGGCGGCATCCAGGTGGATCCAGAGGATTGGCTGCTACAGAGTTATCCCTGATCCTAATCTTCTGGAGCGCCATCTTCGTAGTTCTGATCCCCTTCATCCTCCAGTTCACCCGCATAGTATTCACTCAGGATGTGCAACGCCAGGTCGGCTTGGCTGGACGGAACCAGGATCTCAACCTCCCCCATGGGTCCTACAGCCAATCCATAAGCTACGCCAGCCCCCTCCTGGTTCAGCCAAACCTGAACCCCCTGCGCTTCTAGCGCGCCACGTAAGATCTCTGCCTGCAGGTGTCCGGCAACCTTATCCACTACAACCCATTCTTCATCCACCATTCATACCTCCTCAATATATGGATACACCCTGATTCTACTTCAAAACTACCGTTTTCATCGAGTATAATATTCATGCGCAATCTTCTGCTGAATGGCGCAACGGTTTAGCGCGCCCGATTATCAAACCATTCGGGTATCTGCATAACCGCGTCTATCACTCTTGCGCAGATTATATAAAATTAGATTGAGGCTTTTTATGTCATTAGCTACACTTGCCCTGCGAGAAGATTACTGGGAGACATTTGAGCTTGGAAACGAGGATGTGGAATTTCTTTATAATCATCTCCTCGAGACTGAGCTCCCCCTGACTTCGCAGGAACTCCTATCAGCTCTGGTAAAGGAGCGCATCCTGCGCGAGAAACGCGCCATTGAACGCCAGCGCAGCTCTGGTGGCGTACTTTACCTGCCTAAAGAAACCTATAAACTCGACCAGCAACTGGTCTTTCCTGGTCTGAATTGGAAAAAGGGTAAGGTTGCAGCCATACGCCCGGGTCAGAACCCAGACCTTGGTCAATTCCAGGTAATCCAGGTGCAGTTCGCCGAGGGAGATATGCATGAGTTCGCCAGTGGCCTAAGCGAACATAAACTGAACAACCCTCCCGATCTCGCCGAAGAAGATGCCGGGTTGGATTTCAGTGCAGTGATCAGCGATTATGGCCTAGACCTGCTGGATCAGCTCGAATCTGACCTGCACAAGCGCCCGGATTTTGTGCGTATCGCCGGCAAATGGTTCCCAAGGGCGCTTCTTGTGGATATCAATGCCGGGCACCTGAACCTCGCAGAAGCGATCCTCGATATGGCTGGCGGCGGGCCTCTGCACACAGCAGAGCTGTTAGAGCAGGTTGGCTTATCCACAGAGGTGAATTCCAAACTTGTGGAATTTTCCCTCGACCTCGCCCTGCAAGAAGATCCCCGCTTTGATGAGGTAGGACCTGCTGGCGAAGTGCTCTGGTTCCTGAATCGCTTGGAACCAGAAGAAGTTCTACAAGTACCTTACCATTTACGCTATTCAGAGATCGAATATGATCCTGCAATCCTCAATGAAGAAATGCAGAACCTCGAGCGCAAACTGGACGATGAGCTCTCCCCGCAAACGAGCAGGATGGCGATAATCGAGCAGGCTCAGGTCCAGCTCATTTATCCCCACTGGCGCGCGGGCACCCTGCCGCTCTCCAACCGCATCCGCCATATCTTCCCTACCGCCTATGAGGCGCCGCGCATCCGTTTCATGCTCATCGATAGTGAGAGTGACGAGAAATTCCCCGCCTGGGTGGTGCTCAATCATCGCTACGTACTTGGCCTCAAAGAGTGGTACACATCCCACAACCTCCTTCCTGGCAGTCTCATCAACATCCAGAAAAGCAAAAATCCAGGCGAGGTGATCATCCACTGTGATACGCAACGCTCCGTGCGCGAATGGGTACGAACAGTGCTTGTTGGCTCAGATGGCGGTGTGGTCTTTGCCATGCTCAAGCAGATGGTCAGTGCTAGTTTTAATGAGCGCATGACCATTGCAGTTCCAGATATCGAGGCAATGGATCAGGTATGGAAGCAAATGCATAAAGAGCGCATCCCCTTTGAGCGGATCGTGGTCAACACAGTGCGAGAATTGGCCAAGCTCAATCCACAAAGCCATGTCCACGCCAGCGAGCTCTATGCAGCCATCAATATAATCCGGCGCTGCCCGCCGGGACCCATCCTGGCCCTGCTTGCCTCTCGCCCCTGGTTTGTGCATGTCGGAGATCTGCACTTCCGCTTCGAAGAATCGGAGAAAGCCTGATGCCCCCACTGCCTGAAACAAAGCGCATCGCCCTGGTAAAACCTACGGTGCAGACCCATTTCTACATTGACTTTGACTGGTGGAGCCAGAATGACCGAGATTGGCGCGTATTCCTGCAGAGCCTCTTGTGCCCCGAACACCAGCAAGCGATGGCCGAATTACCGGAGGGATATGTCGTCGATTGGATCGACCCGGAGACAGCCGAAGTGCAGCGCGTAGATGGCCTGCAACATGTTCTCATCACCCACTGCGCTCGTCGAGAAGACTTCATCACAGAACATACTGCCCTGGTCGATGCTGTATTTCGTCTCTTCCTCTCCAATGGCAATACACCTATGACCCCTCTGGAGTTGGCAGCCCAACTGGGTCGCCCCCCAGAGACGATCCTTAAAACGCTCTTCGGCGGGCGTATCTATCGCGGATTGCGCCCCCGCCCAGAATCTTAATAACCTGCCCCTGTAGCTCAATGGACAGAGCAGCAGCCTTCTAAGCTGTTGGCTGTGGGTTCGAATCCCGCCAGGGGCGCTAAAGGAGAAAAAATGCCAATTGAACGTTATGGTTTGATCAAATTTGCTGGTAAAGATGCCACCGTGGTTGGAGAGGATATTCAGGTTGGGCAAAAAGCCCCCGAATTCAAAGCTCACGCCCAGGATTGGTCCACCGTGCGCGCCCTCGCCAGCACGCGCGGCAAAGTCCGCATTATCGCCTCCCTGCCATCCCTGAACACCTCTGTTTGTGACCGCGAGACACGCCGCTTTAACCAGGAGGCTGCCAGCTTGGGAGAGCAGATCGCCATCCTGGTCGTCAGCACTGATCTGCCATTTGCTCAGAAAACATGGTGCGGCGCGGCCGGCGTGGATCAGGTTACAACGCTTTCCGACCACATGACCACTGAATTTGGCAAGAAATATGGCACACTGATCAAGGAAGGGCGTGTCTTGCGCCGGGCTGTATTCGTTGTCAATCAACAGGGAACCGTCGTTTACGCCGCCTACATGCCCGCTCTGGGTGATGAGCCCAATTACCCAGAGGTGTTAACAACTGCACAGAATGCACTGCATCGTTAGGCAAACTGATGTTGTCCGATTGGAAATTGCCCAAAGGAGTATCCGATGGCAGATATGCATGAAAAAACTGCTGCCCCGCGACCAGTAATCTTTCTCGCCGATGATTTTCAGCACCCCCTACAAGAAGGCTCTCGCTGGCGAGTCATCTCGCGCCCGCATATATGGCGCCCTCCCACTGATGTGTACGAAACAGACGATGCCTATATAATCCGGGTAGAGATTGCCGGAATGCGAGAGCAAGATTTTCAGATCGCCCTGACTGAACGCGGCCTGCTGATCCGCGGCATTCGTCAGGATACACCCGAAAGGCGCGCTTACTACCAGATGGAAATCCCCTTTGGTGAGTTCAACACCGAGATCGAGCTGCCCTACCCCATTGTTGCTGATCAGGTTGAAGCGGTCTACAAAGATGGTTTCCTGCGCATGCAATGCCCCAAAGCCCGCCCACAGCAGATCAAAGTCGATCGTTAGAGAGAACCCGATACGGATACCTGTATGTCTGCATCACGTTGGCATTCCCCCCACCTGACAAACTGGCTGCAAGCATTGAGTTTATCCGACCAGGATTCGCCCCTGCAGGAAATGTTGCAAGAGCTATATCTCCTTCCACCTCTCCGTCTGTCACAGGAGCCCCCCACCTCAGACGAAGCGCCTCTATCCGTGGAGCCATCTTTGAATCAACCTGACGTGGACATCCAGAAAGAAACAAAGATACCTTCTGTGCTTCCCATCCTGCCGCTGCGTGGGTTAGTGGTCTATCCTGAAACCGCCGTGCCATTGACGATTGGGCAGCCACGCTCCATCCGCCTGGTCGACGATGTTGTTGCTGGCGATGATCGCCTGATCGGGCTTGTCACCGCGCGTGATCCAGAGCTGGAAATTCCAGGACCGAAAGACCTGTTCGCCGTCGGCACGGTGGCAATGGTACACCGCCTGTTTCGTGCCCCCGATGGCACAATCCGCCTCTTGGTGCAGGGAATGACACGCTTCCGCCTGGGAGAGTTTGTGCAGTACGAGCCTTACCTCAAAGCCCATGTGGAGCCGATTCCAGAGACCACCGAAGAGGGCATCGAGGTCGAAGCCCTGGCGCGCAACACACGCGACCAGTTCGCCCACATTGCCGAGCTGATTCCATCTATCCCGCGCGAGCTGGTCACCTCTGTTCAAGGCATCGAAGATCCCCTGCAGACAGTTTACACGATTGCCAACTTTCAACGTATGGATTTGCAGGCTGCCCAGGATATCCTGGAACTGGATCCCATTTCGGCAAAGCTGCACAAACTAATCGGCATCCTGACCCGCGAAATTGAGCTGTTGGAGATCGGTCAGCGCATCCAAAACGAAGCCCGTTCTGAGATCGAAAAAATGCAGCGCGAGTACTTCTTGCGCGAACAGTTGAAAGCTATCCAACGCGAGCTGGGCGAGGGCGATGAACAGGCCGCCGAAGTAGAAGAGCTGCGCAGCAAGATTGAGGCTGCCAAGATGCCCGAAGAAGCCGAGAAACAGGCCCGTCGCGAGCTTGAGCGCCTCTCACGCCTGCCCTCGGCTGCTGCAGAATACGGCGTAATCCGTACCTACCTCGACTGGCTGGTCTCGTTGCCCTGGGCTCTCGCCACCGAGGACAACCTGGATATTTCCCACGCCCGCCATGTCCTGGATCAAGATCATTACGGGCTGGAAGACATCAAAGAGCGCATCCTGGAATTCCTGGCTGTACGCAAGCTGCGCCAGGAGCGCTCTGATGAACTATCCACCGAACCCTCCGATGAGATCCGTCGCATACGCGAGGGCGTTATCCTCTGCTTTGTAGGCCCCCCAGGTGTGGGCAAAACCTCCCTGGGGCGCTCGATTGCCCATGCCATGGGACGCAAATTTGTGCGCATTTCGCTGGGAGGTATGCGCGACGAGGCCGAGATCCGCGGGCACCGCCGCACCTATATCGGCGCTATGCCCGGGCGTATCTTGCAGGCCTTACGGCGTGTTGAATCGCGCAACCCGGTTTTCATGTTGGATGAAGTGGACAAGCTCGTCTTCGACTTCCACGGTGACCCTGCCTCGGCCTTGTTAGAAGTGCTCGACCCCGAGCAAAACGCCGAATTCCGCGACCATTACCTGGAGGTGGCTTACGATCTCTCCCAGGTAATGTTCATCACTACCGCCAACCAGCTCGAAACCATCCCTGCCCCCCTGCGTGACCGCATGGAGATCATCACCCTTTCGGGATACACCGAAAGCGAGAAATGCGCCATTGCCACGCAATACCTCATCCCCCGCCAGGTGCGCGAAAACGGCCTGCGCCCAGAAGAACTGGATTTCACCAGCGAAGCAATGCTGACCGTCATCCGCTCATACACGCGCGAGGCCGGTGTGCGCAACCTGGAGCGCGAGATTGGCTCAATCTGCCGCAAGATCGTAACTACGATCGCGGAGGGAAAAACTAATACGGTGGTCGTGACGGCAGAAATGGTGCGTGAGTACCTGGGACGTCCGCGTTATTTTGGCAACGAAGAGATTGCTGCCCGCACTTCCATCCCCGGTGTCGCAACAGGCCTGGCTTACACCCCGGTGGGTGGTGATGTGTTGTTCATTGAAGCCACTCGCATGTCTGGCGGTAAAGGCTTCCAGATCACCGGCTCCCTGGGCAACGTAATGCAAGAATCGGCGCGCGCTGCGCTTTCCTTCGTCCGTTCGCGTGCTGAAATGCTCAACCTGAGACAGGATTTCTTCGAGAAATCTGATTTTCACCTTCACATTCCGGCAGGCGCACAGCCAAAAGACGGCCCTTCGGCAGGTGTCACCATGGCTACCGCCCTGGTTTCCCTCATCTCGCAGCGCCCCGTACGTCCCGATGTGGGCATGACCGGCGAGATCACCCTGCGCGGTCAAGTCTTGCCGGTAGGTGGTATCAAAGAGAAAGTGCTCGCCGCACACCGCAGCGGCTTAAAATCTGTAATTCTCCCGAAACGCAACGAGGCAGACCTGGAAGACCTGCCCGAGGAAGTACGCCAGGCGATCCAATTCATCTTCGTCGAAACAGTTGATGAAGTGTTGGCAGCCGCGCTCGAACCCGCTCCGGCGCAAACCGCTCCTCCTCCTGTGCGAAAACCCAGATCCAAGAAGTCTTCCAGTGGAATACAAAATGCCCAAAGTAATTCTCATTGAAGATGATAAAACCATGCTCTCCCTCCTCAGCACCTTACTCAAAATGGAAGGTTTTGAGGTGACCGTAGCCGGAGACGACACCATCCCCAACCTTTTGGCAACCATCCAGCGCGAGAAACCGCAAGTTGCCCTCATCGATATCAACCTGCGCAATGGTAACGGCATGGAGCTACTGCGCATGATCCGCCAGCAGGCCTCTCTTTGGGATCTGAAGGTGATTATGTCTTCTGGCATGGATTACCGCCAGGAGTGCAGCCTTGCAGGGGCGAATAGCTTCTTGCTCAAGCCCTACATGCCCGATGAGCTAATCAACCTGCTAAAGAATACCATTGGCACAAATTCTCAATAGCAGAATTTAAATCAAAAACTAGAAAATAATAATCTACTTGATCATCATGATCCGAATTGAAAGAAAATGTCAAAAAAACGAACTCACGCCCAAATGATGTGGCGTACCATCGATGTGCACATGCACACCCCTGCTTCGAGCGATTATCAGCAGCCCGAAGCCTCATATCTGGATATCTTGCAACGCGCCGAGATGCGCGGACTGGATATCATCGCTTTCACCGACCACAACACCGTTGCCGGTTATCGTGGTTTGCTGGAAGAAATCGAACAATTAACCCTCCTGGAACGCCTGCATCGCATCTTGCCGGATGAGCAAGCCCGCCTCAACGAATATCGCCGCCTGATGGAAAAGATCCTGATTTTACCAGGCATCGAATTTACCGCTACCTTTGGCTTTCACATCTTGGGAATCTTCCCCCCTCAAACACCCGTGCGCGAGATCGAGCACCTGCTCTTGGACCTCAATATCCCACCAGAGCAGCTTGATGATGGCTCGGCTACCGTCGGCGCTACCAGCGATGTGCTCACCGCTTACCGCATGCTAGATGAGGCAGGCGGGTTAGTGATCGCTGCCCATGCTAACTCCAGCAATGGCGTCGCTATGCGAGGTTTTCCCATCGGTGGGCAAACAAAGATTGCCTATACGCAAGACCCTCACCTCCACGCCCTCGAAGTCACCGACCTCGAGCAGCGCGGTTCTCGCACCACTGCCGCCTTCTTCACCGGCACCAAACCAGAATACCCCCGCCGCATGCACTGCATCCAGAGTTCCGACGCCCATCGTGTGGCAACCGACCCGCAGCGCAAAAAGAACATTGGTGTTGGCGACCGCGCAACCGACGTACTCCTACCAGAAGTCAGTTTTGAGGCGCTCAAAGAGCTTTTCCTCAGCAATGACTTCTCTCGCACCCGCCCGCACCGCCATAAAGAAGAACCCGCTTACGATTTTATCCGCACCGCCCGAGAAGAAGGCGCCAACCTCGTCCAGGATTTTCACGAGAGCATGACCGTGCGCGGCGGTAAATTATATGCCATGATTGCCGACGTTTGCGCCTTTGCCAACACCAATGGTGGAACCTTATACATTGGTCTGAGCAGCGACCCGCGCAAGCCTGTTGTTGGAATCAGTGGCCCCGATCAGGCTATCACCCAGCTTGAGAAAGAGATCAGAACCCGCATCACCCCACCGCTCCCTGTCGCCATCGACGCCCACGAGACAGGCGGCAAGAAGATCCTGCGCGTGCTCATCCCGCGCGGCGAAGACCCCCCTTATGCAGTGGACGATAATAAGATTTACGTGCGCGATGAAGCCGAAACTGGCCTTGCCGTGCGCGATGAGATCTTCGGGCTAGTGATGCGCGGCACGCGCGCTCAGGCTCCAGCGCCTGTTCTGCTAGAATTACCTGCCGAACTGCCCAGCGAGGTGATCACCCAGGCTGTCATCGATGTTGCGCCGCCTCGCACTGGTGTGGAGATCGTGCGCGTCGAAGAGGGCGAAGATGAGCGCTACTACACCATGCGCGACCTGCGCAATGGCAACCAGGTAAAGAATGTCACCCGCAAATCCGCCCGGCGCTTATGGCACTACGCCATCACCGAGCACGCCAAGCTACCGGCGGACCCTGCCCAGGCGCGCGTGCACTGGAATGGCGATATCGGCCTGTTGAACCAGCAAAAACAGGGGCAGAACGTGCGCTACGATCTGGTGCAGCGCACTGATCAGGGGCTGCGCTTCTACTTTGGTGTCACCGATGACGGCATCCATGGGCCATGGAAAGCCCTGGTTGGCTCCGAAGAAGATTAGCATTCTGGACCGTATGCTGCCCTTCACCATCCGAGAATTCCACTATCCAGCCGATTATGCTGCGGTGATCGTCCTGTGGCAGAACACCGGGCCGGGCATCCATGTGGGCCGCTCCGACCAGCCCGAGGAGATCGCCAAGAAACTCCAGCGCGACCCCGATCTCTTCCTGCTGGCGGAGATCGATGGTCGCATCATTGGCAGCGTGCTGGGCGGCTTTGATGGACGACGCGGTATAGTTTACCACCTGGCTGTCGCCGAGGAATTCCGCCAGCAAGGCATCGGTGCAGCACTGATGGGCGAGCTTGAACAGCGCCTACGCACCAAGGGCTGCATCCGCTCTTACCTGCTAGTGACCAAAGACAACCGCACCGCCCAGAAATTCTATGAAGACCTGGGCTGGGAACACTTGGATCTGTTCACCTATGGAAAAGACTTTGCCTGAGCATTCCTCACTCGCCCAGCCTGCTAGCACTATCCGCATCGCCATCCTCACCATCTCCGACCGCGCCGCCCGCGGGGAGCGCCCCGACGCCTCTGGCCCTGCACTGTTTCATGCAGTCACTGCGCAGGGCTGGCAGGTCATCCAGAGCAGCCTCGTTCCTGATGACCTGGACGCCATCAGCGATACCCTGGCTGACTGGGCTGACAGCGGCTTGTACGATGTGATCCTTACCACCGGCGGCACGGGTTTTGCGCGCCGCGATGTCACACCCGAAGCCACCCAGGCTGTCATCCAGCGCCTCGCACCGGGGCTGGCTGAAGCCATGCGGCAGGCCAGCCTGCAAATCACATCACATGCCATGCTCTCGCGCGCCGTCTGCGGCATCCGCCTGAGTACGCTGATCATCAACCTGCCCGGCAACCCCAAGGCCGCCGTCGAGAATCTTCAAGTGCTCGTGCCTGTGCTGCCGCACGCCGTTCAGCTCCTGCAGGATGACCCTGCCGCCGAAGCGGGTCACCACCGGGGCAAGTCAGGTTGAACGATGATATAATCTTTTTAATGAACGCTGATTTCTTGCACACTGAACTCACACCAGACCCTCTCCCCCAGGGCGAAGCAGCCAATTGGCGGCGGGTTTTGCTGGATACATTGGAGACAATCCTCTTATCCCTCATCCTCTTCGTTGCCATCAACGCCATCTCCGAGCGCATCCGCGTCGAATCGATCAGTATGCAGCCCAACCTGTATGAAGGCGATTTCGTTTACGTCAACAAGCTTGCTTACCGGTTGGGCGGCGGCATTCCGCGCCGCGGCGATGTCATCGTCTTCCAGCTCCCCCTCAATCCGAATGCCACCCCTTATATCAAACGCGTCATCGGCCTCCCTGGAGACCAGGTTCATATCGCTGATGGGCAGGTTTACATCAACGGCGAGGCCCTCATCGAGCCTTATCTCATCGTGTCCACCAATCGGGGCGGAGATTGGACAATTCCCGAAGGGGCGGTTTTCGTCATGGGTGACAACCGCAATAACTCCTCTGACTCCCGCGCCTTCGGCGTGGTCACCATCGAATACATCATCGGGCGGGCAGAGTTTATCTACTGGCCAATTGATAATTGGGCTGCCTTGCACATTAATACAGCCGTGGCTGCACCCGAACAGTGAGCGACCACTCCGCCTTGAAACAGGCGGTGTAACAAATCCGGAATAGATACGTTCAGAATTATGAACGCTATGCAAGACCCGCCCGTCGACGACAGCACCCTGCTGCAGCAAGCCCAGGCAGGCAGCCCAGACGCATTCGGTGCACTGTATGAGCGCCACGCCCTGGCAGTTTTCCGTTATTTGGCCGCCCACTTGACCAGCAGCCTGGACGCAGAGGATCTCACCGGTGATGTGTTCTTACGGGCATGGCAGGCCATCCCCAAATACCGTGAGCGCGGCGTGCCTTTCCTGGCTTTCTTGCTGCGCATCGCCCGCAACGCCCTGATCGATCATTACCGGCGCAGTGCTCGCCCAGGGCAACAGGCTCTCTCGGATGCGGAGATTGAGCTGCCCGATGTTGGCCCCGGCCCTGCCGAGTTGACTGCTGCCCGCCACGAACAGCGTCAGTTAGCCAGCATGTTGGCAGGCTTGCCAGGCGATTACCGCACCGTGCTGGTACTGCGCTTCATCAACGAGCTCTCGCCGGATGAAACCGCCGTCGTGATGAGGCGCTCACCGGGTGCCGTGCGTGTTTTACAGCACCGTGCATTGGCTGCCCTGCGCAAGCAGATGCAATAACAAGGAAGTGACCGATGAACAAGAAAACCCTTGAAATCGAGCGCATCTTAGAGGCCCACCTGCCTGCCATCCAAGCCGGGCAGGAGAGCCTCGACTCCGTGCTGGAGCAGCATCCCGCCTTGGCTGTGGAGCTGCGCCCGCGACTGGAAGCTGCCCTTTACCTGCGCCGCGCCGGCTCTTCCCTTGCACCCCGCCCGAATTACATCGCCTCTTCGCGTGGCTGGCTGGTGACGCAGGCGCGTCGCACCCCCCGCCAGCCTGCCTGGCGGCGCTGGGTGGATACTTCTCCGCGCAGCCTGGTGCTCGAATTTGCTACCCTGGCCCTGCTCGTGTTCAGCCTGGTTGTGGTGGGCAACAACCTGCGCCTCGCCTCCCTCCTTTCCCTCCCCGGCGAGCCGCTCTACCCGGTGAAGCGCGCCTTTGAGCAAGCCCAATTAGCCTTCACGCTCAATGACTCGCGTGACGCACAGCTATACATCGATTTCTCCCGCCAGCGCACCAGCGAGGTGATTGAGCTGGTGCTGGTGGGCAAATATGAGCAGGTCCCGCTCACAGCCGCCCTGCTTCAGACGCAGATCGACCGCGCCCTGGCGGAAATCAATACCGTTGCGCGGACAGATCCCGACCAGGCCCAGGCGCTTTCGGCTGCCTTCGCCGATTCCCTCTCCAACGAAGCCTTTATCCTCGATGTGATGATGAACGCCTCCCCGCCAGAAGCCATCCAGGGTTTGGAGCAAGCGCTGCAGATCACCGAACAGGGTTTGGCTGCCGTGCAGGATTGACTAACCATACAAAATTGATAGCAATGGCGCAATAGGACGAATTTCTTATTGACAGTTGCGCAGTTTTGTTAGATGATTAAGCAAATGAGAATAATCACTGTCCTGGTTTGCTCGCAGGTTTGCTTTTACCTGCCCGCAGCAGGCGAGACTCTGTTGCACCCCTCGGCTGATCGCGCGAGGCAGCCGGACAGGGCCTGTGTTGGTTTAATAAAGGATGAGCTACGATGAATAGACACGAGAAAAAACGCTGGTTTGGTCAGGAAAGAGCTCAGACGATGGTGGAGTTTGTCCTTGTCTTCCCCCTGGTGCTGATGATCGTTTACGGCTTGATCGAGTTCGGGCGTATGCTCTTCATCTACACCGTCATCACCTCCTCCAGCCGCGAGGGAGCGCGATACGGCGCGGCGCGCGGCGATATCAACCCCGGCGTGCGCACCCCCCACTACGCCGACTGTAATGGCATCCTCGATGCAGTACGCAATACTGCCATCCTGATAGACATCCCCGATGCCAATATCACCATCCGCTACGACCACGGCCCCGAAACACCCATCATCAGCAATGGCTGCCCTCCCACCGGTTACCCCGATAATGATCCTATCCGCCTGGGCGATCGCATCATCGTCGAAGTGGTCGGGCGCTACGAGCCGGTGATCCGCTCCCTGCCGGGCGGCTTCACCTTTGGTGGTTTCGATATCGCCTCCGATAACGCCCGCACCATCATCACCAGCGTGGAGATCCGCGGCACCCCGCCCACCCCCTGGCCTACCTTCACCCAGACCAACTACCCAACGGACATTCCCAGCGCCACCTCCACCAAAACCCGCACCCCCACCCCCAGCCCCACGCTGACCTACACGCCCACGCCTACCCTCTCGCCCACCATCACACCCTCGCCCACCATCACCCCTTCGCCGACCATCACACCCACCCCTACCGATACCCCGCTGACGACGGATACTCCCACGGTGACATCCACCCCGACTGCAACCGGCACCTACGTTCCCACCGCCACGCCGGTCTGCGTGGTCGACACCATCTCCATCCCCAATCCCTCCGGCAATAATTACTACTGGGAGGTGCGCAATACTGGCGGCACGGACGTACGTCTGGACTTTATGTATGTGGATTGGGCTGACCCCCCCGGCGCGGGCAAGCTGCTTGGCATGGGCTTCATGGGCAACGATCTCTTCCTCGGAGACTTCAGCCCCGGCTTGAGCTTTTCCCCAGCCGATATCTGCGACTTAGGCTGCTATGCATCCTGGAAAGTCACCTCGTTGCCCAGCGATCGAGATCTGGCAGTTGGCGCCACCGTTACCTATAGCTTCACCATGACCAAGGTGCCTGTAGCAGGTTCCTATACCCTGGAAGGTCTTTATATTGTCATCACGCCTGGCCTTTCAGGCGAGTGCACAGAATACTATTCTTTTATATTGCCATAACACGCTCGGCGAAGAGCACCTCAGATGAGAGAATTCATGCCGAATAGCACCCAACTCCCCCGTATCATCTCGCTGCGCTGCCTGGTAGCAGTGTTTGCTCTGGCCGCAGGTGGTCTTTTATTCTTTCCACACGATGCGCAAGCCTACCCAGCAGCAGGCACTCGCATCGAGGTGACTACCACCACGGATGAGCTAAATAACGATGGCGACTGCTCCCTGCGCGAGGCTGTGCGCGCCGCCAACACCGATGCCGCCGTGGATGCCTGCCCAGCAGGCAATGGCACAGATGCCATCTTTCTCCCTGCAGGCACATATAAACTTTCCATTGACGGCAGTGGCGAGAACGCCTCCCTGACCGGCGACCTGGATGTGCTCGATGATCTCACCATCTCCGGCGCTGGCGCCGCCGATACAATCATCCAGTCTGCGATACCAGACCGCATTTTCCACGTCAGCAGCAGCAGCCGGGTTACGATCAATAACCTGACCCTGCGCAATGGCACAATCAGCATCGGCGGCTATGGCGGCGGGGCTGTGCTCAACGATGGCAGTGCCTCTCTCACCATCGATCGCTGCGCTTTCACCAACAACAATGCTGCCGGACTGGGCGGGGCGATCGACAACATCAGTATTCTCTTCGTGTATAATTCCACATTCAGGCAAAATAGCGCTGGCCAGGGTGGCGCGATTTATAACGACGGCGATCTGCTGCTGCGCGATATAACCTTTGATCGCAACACTGCAGAAACCTACGGCGGCGCCGTCGCCAATGGCGGTGTAGCCGGGCTCACCAATGTCACCTTCAGCGGCAATACTGGCGGCGTAGGCGGTGGCTTGTTTAACGACGGTGAGGTGACTGTGTTCAACAGCACCTTCACCGCCAATTCTGTTGCCATCAACTCCGAAACCCCTCTGCGCATCTCGAACACCATCGTCGCCAACAGCACCGAAACCGCCGGTGTCAACTGCGCCGGTCTGGGTAATATCAGCTCCCAGGGGAATAATATCGATAGCGGCGACACCTGCGAATTCACCAACCCTACCGATAAAGTTAACACCGACCCCAGGCTTGACCCTGTTTTGCAGGATAACGGTGGTGACACCTTCACCCATGCCTTGCTGCTCAACAGCCCGGCGACTGACAAGGGTAACGAAGAAATTTGCCCCAATGCTGACCAACGCGGCTACCTGCGCGCCGACGGCGATGATGAGGATACTGAGATTGCCTGCGATATCGGCGCTTTCGAATTCAATGGCCGCGAGCCCGGAAAAACTTTCTTGCCAATGGTTTATCGTTAGCAATAGGGAGGTTGCGATGAAAAGAAAAACTCAACACCACACCCGCGAGCAAGGCCAGAGCCTGGTGGAGCTGGCAGTCTCTTTGGTCATTATTCTCTACCTGCTGGCTGGCGCCATTGACCTGGGGCGCGCTTTCTTCACCTACTCCGCCCTGCGTGATGCCGCCCAAGAGGGCGCCGCCTACGGTTCCGTCTATCCTGATGATGTCGATGAGATCATCAAGCGCACCGTTTTTGCCGCCAACCCCAGCGGCGACTGGGATTTCAACACCAATCTCAACCTGCCCCGCCTCTTCCACCAGGGTGAGATCGATGTTAATGTGCAGATCATCGGCGCCGCTTGCCTGGGCAACACCATCCAGGTGACCGCCACCTACACCCAGTTTCCCACCGGCATGCTTGCCATGGTGCTTGGCACCCCCACCATACCCATCCGCGCCACCATCAACGACACGATCCTCCAGCCCACCTGCGGCGGCTGACCTTTCTGGAACAGCTATTTCGGGGGCTGCCTGCGGCTATGCTGCAGGCAGCCCCCGAATCATTTAAGCTACCCCATCTGTAACAATCTCCTGATCCCTTCGTTAACCCAACCAGAAACGTATATCGTTAGAGATAAGGAGAGACAAATGAACAATCAGCGTATCTCAGAAAAAGGACAGGCTATCGTCTTCCTCGTTGTCGGCCTGGTCGTATTCCTCGGCTTCGTCGGCCTGGCAATCGATGGCGGCATGGCCTATTCCGACCGCCGCCATGCCCAGAACTCCGCCGATGCCGCCGCCCTGGCAGCGGCAGGCACCATCGCTCTCACCCTGGACAATAACAATATCACTTACAACACCGCCAATTTCTGCACCGCTGCCCTCTCGGCTGCCCAAAGCGCCGGCGAGACCTCAGCCGTCAACCGCGCCGCAGCCAACAACTTCGGCATCGATGCTGATTATAGCGACTGGAATGGGGTGGATATCCAGTGCCACGAGATCGATTACGGCTACATCGACCGCGTGATCGAAGTGACCGTGCGCCTCTCCGATACCACCACCACCGCCTTTGCCCACCTGCTCTTCCCCGAAGCCCTCAGCATCCGTACGGAAGCCGTCACCTGGGTGCGCCCGCCTATGCCATTGGTGTATGGCAACGCTGTGGTGGCGCTTAACCCGGTACCCTGCACCGGTATGGACGGCGCCGGTTTCCACGGCGGCAGCAACCTGCAAGTCAGCGGCGGCGGCGTCTGGTCCAACGGCTGCATGCGCGGCGATGGTGGTCCCGTCGTGACTATCGATCCTCCCGGTCCTGAGATCCACTACCGCTACACTCCCCCGGGCGGGATCGGCGGCACATTCACACCCCCACCCACCTCCACCAACCTCACCCTGCCGCCTGACTCGTACACTCTCCCCGCCCCGAACTGTGACGGGCGCTGGTTCAATGCTGCAGAAGTCAAACAATTGGCCAATAAATCCAATCCCAATCAAGGTCTCCACGGCCTGTATTGCATCAACACCGATTCGGGCGACTTACATGTCTCGGGCAACGGCTATTTCACCGGGCGGGAGGTGACGATCTACATGCCCAACAACGATATCATCATCAACGCCACCATCACCGTCGACCTGACTGCCCCGCCCGATGGCGCCTCCCCTGCCATCCCGGGCATCCTCATCCACATGCCCGCCAGTAATGATGGCGTGATCCGCATTAACGGCACTGCTGACTCCAATATCCAGGGCACCATCATGGCGCCCGGCGCCAGCGTGGATGTCACCGGTTGCGCAGGCTTCAACGCATTCCGTTCCCAGGTCATCGGCTGGAACGTCGAAATTGGCGGCACCGGCGATGCGGGCGTGGTTTTCAATGAGGAAGAGCAGTACCGCAAGCCCGCCTCCCTCGAATTAGCCCGCTAATTC